>JBBSLT010000032.1:0-18495 GCA_038233555.1 Acidimicrobiales bacterium | reverse complement strand
GCACCCGCTCAACCTTGGGCCGGCTGGTCACCCCCGGGGCCGGGGTGAGCCGGACCCTGACCCGGTCCACCGCCACCGGATCGGTCGGGGCGGCCACGTCGACCAGAGGCGCATCGGTGGGGAACGCCGCTGGTGTCGCCGCCCACCCGAGTTCCACCCATCCCGTGGCGCTGCGCCCCGAGATGCTTACCGTTCCCTGCCAGCCAGGGACCAGGACGACCGACACCTCCCGGAGCGACACGGGTCGATCCAGGATGGCGGTCCTGACCTGCGTGCCGGGAGCGGGGTTCTTCGTCCGCCACGCCGGCTCGGGGGAGGGCCACGCCACTGGATCGCCGTTGTTCCACGCGGTGAGAGTGTCGTAGGCGCCCCGGGCGGCGACGTTGGCGCTCATGGCCTTGTCGACGAGGTTGTTGCCCACGGTACCGATGTAATGGACCTTGAACCCGGCCTGCCACCCGTCGCGCGTGCCCGATGCCAGGTAGGCGTCGAGCAGGGCGCGCTCCGACGGACTCGCGGCCCCGCCCCGCGCCTCGACCTCCACGCCCATCCCTGCCGCCCCGGCTCGAGCGGCGGTCACGGCCAGGCGGCCGAGGTTGGCGCCACCTCCGTCACGGGGGGAGGTGAAGGCCAACGAGGGCTGGAGGGCGGCGGCGTCGAAGCCGAACGCCGCCCATCGGTCGTAGCCGGGCGCCGAGTAGTAGGGGACCCAGAGGCTTTTCAAACCCCGCTCGCGCATTTGGCCGGTGATGGCGGGAAGGTCGGCGGCATCCCTGCCGTGGGCGTCCTCCCGGGCCCAATAGACACCCCACAGCGACACGTTGGCATAGGAGTTCGACTGGAAGCGTTGCTGCACCTGATCGAGGTAGGCGCCGACCGCTGCCGCCCGCTGGGCTGGCTGGGAGAGGTCGTACACCGAGCCCTGGTAGGCGAAGGCCGTGTTGGTCTCCTCCGGGTACGGGACACCGACAGCGACAGAGACCGGGCGGGGGGGAGCGCCCAGGGGAGCGCCGTCGACGGCTGTCGCCGCCGCTAGGTCAGCCACGGCGCGGTCAATGTCGCTGACGGTACCGCCGGGACCGAACTGGCTGTCGAGAAACTGGTTCCAGTCGCCTTGGGAGGCGGGCCCATAGGCGAAGGACGCATCGGTGGGGAGGGTGACGATCAGGTCGAACAGCCAGCCATCCCGCTGAGGACGCCCCGTCGCGTCGTGGTTGACCAGGTACGGGGCAATGCGGGCTGGATCCAGTCCCTCCTCTTGGTAGAGCAGTGCCGCCGAGCGAAAGCCGGCGTCCACCGGTGCCGGCCACTGCGGTGCACCCGCGGCTGGCTGCCCCGGTGCGGCGGTGACGAACAGGGAGCTGGCGAGGATGGCGAACGCCACCGTGCCGGCACGTCGACGCCTTCGCGGGGCATCCATCCGAGACACGGTCGAGGTCATACGACTTGATCGACGCCACCACCGCTGCGCTTGAACGGTCCCTGGGTAGGGCAGCTACGACCAGCTCGCCCCGGGAGGCCAGGATGTGGACATGACCAGAGAATTCGGCGCCGACACCCATCAAAAGGCGCTGCGCATCAACCTCGATCGCCGCTGGTACGGCACCATCGCCGAGATCGGCGCCGGCCAGGAGGTGGTGCGCTGGTTCTTCCGGGCCGGCGGCGCCGCCGGCACCATCGCCAAGTCGATGTCGGCCTACGACATGGCGGTCAGCGACGCGGTCTACGGCGTCACCGAGCGCTACGTGTCGATGGCCCGCCTCCAGGCCATGCTCGACCACGAGTACCAACTCGACGTCGAGCGCCTGAGCGACGAGCGGGGCGACAGCACCTCGTTCTTCGCCTTCGCCGACACCGTGGTGGCCCGCAGCTACAAGGGAACCAACGAGTGCCACGGGTGGATGGGCGTGAAGTTCCAGGCCTATCCCCGGGACGAGCCGAGCCAGATCATTCTTCACGTTCGGATGCTCGATTACGAGGCGTCCCTCCAACAAGAGGCGCTCGGCATCGTCGGGGTCAACCTGCTCCACGGTGCGTTCTATGAACGCCAGGAACCCGAGAATCTGATCGAGAGCTTGCTCGACCGGCTGAGCACGGGACGCATCGAGATCGACATGATCCAGTTCCGGGGCATCGAGTTCCGTTCGGTCGACCACCGGTTGATGGCCATGAAGCTGGTGCAGATCGGGCTGAGCGGGGTGGCCATGTTCGGCCCCAACCGAGAAGTGCTTCAGCCGAGCGAGGTGCTGCGCAAGAAGGCGGTGCTCGTCGAGCGGGGCAGCTTTCGGCCCACGACCCTGGTCAATCTCGACATGCTGGAGTGCGCCCTGGAAAAGTTCGAGGCCGACCCCGCCGTCGCCCGTCCGGCGCTGCCGCTCATGGAGCTCACCATGCACAACCTCCGGGGCGACAGCGCCGAGGTCGACCGGCGTGACTTCCTGGCCCGGGCCGACCTGCTGGGGGCATGCGGCATGACCGTGCTGATCTCCGACTACTTCGAGTACTACCGTCTGGCTGCCTACCTGGCGCAGCGAACAAACGAGCGCATCGGCATGGTCATGGGCATCCCGAGCCTGCTCGACCTGTTCGACGAGACCTACTACGCCAAGCTTCCCGGCGGCATCCTGGAGAGCTTCGGCCGGCTGTTCAAGAACGACCTCAAGCTCTTTGTCTACCCGCTGCGCAGGAGGGAGGAGGACGAGCTGCAGACCGTCGAGAACCTGTCGGTCGCGTCCGAGCTGCGGCCGCTCTACGACTACCTCGCGGGTCGGGGCAGCTTCGTGCCGCTCGACAACTTCACACCCGAGTACCTGAGCATCTTCAGCCGCGACGTCCTGGCGCGGATCGCCGCCAAGGACACCTCCTGGGAGACGATGGTGCCGGGCGCCACCGTCGAGCTGATCAAGCAGCGGAAGTTCTTCGGCTACGGCAAGGTCCGATGACACAGCGCCAACCCCACATCCTGGCCCTCGTCATGGCCGGCGGCGCCGGCACCAGGATGGCCCCGCTGACCGACCATCGAGCCAAACCGGCCCTGCCCTATGCCGGGGTCTACCGGTTGATCGACTTCCCGCTCAGCAACTGCGCTCACAGCGCCATCACCGACGTCTGGGTGCTCCAGCAGTTCCAGCCCCACGCCCTCGGTGCGCATCTGGCCGGCGGGCGCCCGTGGGATCTCGACCGCACCCGAGGTGGGCTCCAGGTGCTGTTCCCCCACCAGGGCGACGACGAGGCCGGTTGGCACCAGGGCAACGCCGACGCCATCTATCGCAACCACTCGGTCATCCGCGATCTCGATCCCGACATCGTCGTGGTGCTGAGCGCCGACCACATCTACAAGCTCGACTTCCGCGACGTGGTGGCGACCCATGTGGAGCGGGAGGCGGAGCTCACCATGGTGACCACCGTGGTGGCTCCCGACGAAGTCGGCCGCTTCGGCAACGTGGAGGTCGACGACGACGGCCGGGTGGCCACTTTCCGCTACAAGCCCGACCAGCCGGTGAGCGACGTGGTCACCACCGAGATCTTCGTCTTCGACGCCCACCGGCTGCTCGACGCCCTCGACGAGCTGGCCGGCGATGACGAGGGCGCGGAGGGCGAGCTCGAGGACTTCGGCGACCAACTCTTGCCCTTCTTCGTGGATCGAGGGCGGTCGTGGGAGCACCGCTTCGAGGCGTACTGGCGCGATGTCGGCACCCACGAGAGCTACTGGAGCTCACACATGGACCTGCTTGGCTCCCAGCCGGCCCTGCGCCTGGACGACGCGGGGTGGCCGATCCTCACCACCGCCGGCATCCGCCCGCCGGCCCGGCTCGACGCCCGCGCCGCGGTCGACGACTCCATGATCTCCCCCGGCTGCTGCGTGGCGGGCACGGTACGGCGATCGGTGCTGGGGCCGGGTGTGATCGTCGAGAAAGGGGCCGAGGTGAACGACTCGGTCCTGCTGCACGACGTGGTGGTGGAGTCCGGGGCGATGGTGGCGGCGGTGGTGGGCGACATGGGCGTGCGCATCGGCCGGGGGGCCTCGGTCGCTCGCCTCCTCGATCCCGGCCGGCGCGCCCACGCCGACGAGCTGGTGGTGCTGGGCGAGAAGGCCGACGTGCCCGCAGGCGCCGAGGTGGCCCCCGGAGCTCGACGGCCCGACCCCGACGCATGATCACGGTGGCGGTGTCGACCGGCGCCGCTCGGCAGTCTCCACCGAGGCCAGCCACAGCGTGGAGAAGGCGTCGGCGTCCACGTCGGCCCCCACGCTGACCAACCGGCCCTGCTGGCCCTGCTGGCTCTCGACGAAGTGCAACACCTCACTGTCCTCGTCGCGAATCGCTACCAGCCGTCGTTGCTCCAGCGCCAGGCCGGGCCATCCCAGAGCGACGGCACACGTCAGCGGATCGTGGTGGAAGGCGAGAAGGTCGTCGGGTAGGCCACCGTGGGCTCGGGCCAGCTCCCCGGTCGAGCGCTCGACGGCCTGGACCTGCGCCTGGTGAGCGAGCAGCCGGCCGAGAGGGCCGGCGTGCTGCAGGCGTGCCAGATGGCTCCGGCGCAGGGAGGTGCGCATGGTGAGGGAGAGCGGGACAAGGGTGACGTCGCCAGCGTGGGCGACCACCACGTCGGCGGAGGTGGGGTCGCACTGGACGTTCCAGTCCCGGGCCGGGCCCCACGCCGGCAATCCCTCAGAAGCCGGATCGAACCACCCGCCCATGGCCACGACCCTGGCTCGGGCCAGCACGTCGGGCCGGTCGACCCCCAGCAGGGCGAGGTTGGTGCACGGCCCGAGGGCGACGATCGTCGCGCCCGCGTCAATGCTCCCGGCCAGCAGGCGCAGGGCCGATCCGGCGGGGCTGGGCACCGCAGTCACCGGCTCGGGCCAGTACCGGTCGTGGTCGGGGAGGTGGCCGGGGAAGGCCAGGGTGGTCATGGACACCTCGGCTCCGGCCACCACCGGGATGTCGTTCCGGCCTGCCAGGCCCAGCACGTAGCGCACGTAGCCCGCTCGCCGGCCACCCGGGTCGATGCTGGTGGTGATACCCGTCAGCTCCACGCCGGGCGTCCCGAGCACCATGACCAAGGCGGCGAAGTCGTCGATGGTCGTCCCGAGGTCGGTGTCGAGATGAAGCCGCACCGATCGTCAGCGCTGGCGAAAGCGATCGAGCTGGCGACGGTCGCGCTTGGTGGGCCGGCCGGCGCCGGACTCCCGGGCGAAAATTGGCTCGGCCCGCTCCGTCGGCGGAAGGGGTGGGCTGTGGTCGACGAGACACTCGGCGGCCACGGCGGCGCCGACGCGCTTGTCGATGACGCGCACCACCTCGAGCATCCGCACCCGGTCGTGGAGGACGGCCTCGACCCGGTCGCCCACCCGGACCGGCGTGGCCGGCTTGGCCGCGGCACCGTTGACCCGGACGTGTCCGCCTCGACAGGCCGTGGTGGCCGCTGAGCGGTTCTTGCACAGCCGCACGGCCCACAGCCACCGGTCCACCCTGGTCGCCTCCATCAGACCGGCTATTCGTTCGTACGCTGCCACGGCCAGCGACCCTCGATCTCCACCTCCAGGGTGAACGATAGGAACGTACGGATGACGACGATGAGAGCAAGCACCCCGACCGAGCGGAAGTTCGGGGAGATGGCGACGGTACGAATGATGTCGCCGGCGACAAACAGCTCGAGGCCAAGGAGGATCGAGCGCCCGATCGACTGTCGACATCGGGTGTAGCCGTCGCCGTCGCCGTCGCCGTCGCCGTTCCGCCGGCCGAGGCCGAAGCGGACGAGGGCGAATGCGATGCCGACGACGACGGCGGCGATGCCCACCGTCTCGACTACCTTCCCAACCGCCTCGACGGCATGCTCGAAGCTCATCAGGGTCAAGTGACCCGGCTACCCGCAAGCGTCGGAAACGAACCTAGGTCCGAGGCTGTTGACCAGCAGTCGTGTGACCAGCAGTCGTGAGGTGAGGTGTGCCCTAAGGGCCTTCGGGAGAGGGTTGGATCCATGAGCGACCAACAGACCACCGGCACCAGCGACCCGACCTACGACGTCATCAGCGTCGTCTACCACGCCCTCCATGGGGCCGAGACGATCCAGAAGTACCTGGACGACGCCAATACTGACGAGGACCTCAAGACCTACTTCCAGCAAGTGCAGCAGGGCTACCGCCGCGCCGCGGAGATGGGCAAACAGCTCCTCGTGGGGCGCATCCAGCACGAGCACTAGGCGCGCTCACCCTCTCATCTCTGCTCCGCCACTTCGGCGGTATTGGCGTCAGCCTTGGTCTGATGCACGGCGGCGTCGGGGTGATCGGGCAGGGCGTAGAGCGAGCCTCCACCGCCCGTAGCCTCCACCGCCCGTAGCCTCCATCGACAAATGGGAGCAACTGCTTCTCGCTACGAGCTCGCCGGGACCATCGCCAGCGCCGGCTTCTCGTCCGGGCACCGCTTCGTCGTCGGTCACTGGGACGAGTCACCGCTCGGGCCCATGGACGACGTCATGTGGGCGCGACCCGACGGTGAGCGGATCCTGTTGGTCGACCGGCCGGCCGTAGCCGCGTTGGTCACCTCGGTCTACCGCTTCGACAAGGTCGAGACGGTGCCCATGGCGTGCCGGCTAGAGGATGACGTGTTGGAGATCAGTGCCGGGGATCTGCGCCTGAGGATGCGGGCTGGTGGGAGGCGCCGGCGCATCCCACTGCCGGCGTTGAGGGGCCAGCCTTGGGTGCGCCCTCTGGAGCGCTTGGCCTCCCGAGCTCTGCTCGGCGTGCAGACCTACGGCGTGAGTCCTACCGGTGTGCGGGAGTGGTACCGAGCCGACGAATACCGGCGAGTGGTGGCGGCCGAGGCGTCTTGGGCCGGTCGCGACCTCGGCCAGCTAGGTCGCTTCCATGCCCCTGCCCGCTTCGGGTTAGCGAGGCGCCCCGGAGTCCGGCCATGGTGAAGGTGCGGCCTCTGCTGGAGGATCCCTCGGGCCGCATGGGCTTCCCCTTGGCGACGTGAACCATCATGGGATCGACGGAGGCAGACAGGGGTCGCCATGAGGCGGAGGCTGCTCAGTCTCAGGTGATGTCTCGGCGGATCACGAAGCGGGTGCCGGCGGCGGAGAAGGCCACGACGTAAGCGATCAGCACCAGGACAGCCACGGCCGGGGCAAGAAGCTCCGAGCCAGGCACCGACTGGCCGCTCACGGCGGCGGCGGCACCTCCCGGCAGCCAGCGCCCGATCTCGGGCACGAGGCCGACGAGCAGGCCCTCGACGACGAAGGTCCAGGCCAGGGCCACGATGACCGCCGCCGTGGAGTTGCGGATGAGCGAGCCCACGGCCACGCCCAACAGCCCGTAGGCCACGGTGATGGCGACTACGCCGGCCAGCACCCCGGCGTAGTCGCCGACGGCCACATCGATCCCTTTGGAGGCCAGCGCCGGCAGGGCCACGGCCACGGTCGCCACCGCCGCCAGCAGTGCGAAGATCAGCCCGACCACGGCGAAGGTCACCAGCTTGGCGGTGACCACCTGGCCCCGGGTGGGCGTCACCAGGAAGGTCTCGGTGACGGTGTTGTGCCGGAACTCGCTGGTCATGCCGAGGATCCCGAGCACCAGCACGAAGATCGAACCGGCGCCTGCGTTGGAGAACACGTTGCGGACCCCCTCGGCCGTGTCCAGGGAGAAGGTTTGCTCCATCTCGCCGGAGATGGCGACGGTGCCGAGGGTGCCGGCCACGGCAAGGGCCAGGGTGGCGGCGAGCAGGCCGTAGACCAGCCGGGTGGTGCGCAGCTTGAGGACCTCGGCGGTGATCAGCTCCTTCATCGGGGCCCTGCTCCGGGCGATCCCTCTCGACCGGCAGAGGTAAGTTCCAAGAAGACGTCCTCGAGGTTGCCACGCTGGGTGAGCTCGGCCAGCGTCGAGTGAGCGACGAGGCGGCCCCGGGCGATGATGACCACCCGGTCGACCGTCTGGGCCACCTCGGCCAGGGCGTGACTGGAGACGAGGACGGTTCGACCCTGCTCGGCGTAGCGGCGCAAGAAGCCCCGCAGCCAGCGGATGCCCTCGGGGTCGAGGCCGTTGCCGGGCTCGTCGAGCACCAGCACCTGAGGATCGCCCAACAGGGCGCCGGCCAGGCCGAGGCGCTGGCGCATCCCGAGGGAGAAGCCCCCCACCCGGCGGCCGGCGGCGTCGGCCAGGTCGACCTCGGCCAGCACCTCGTCGACCCGTGACCGGGGCAGGCCGGCGGCAGCGGCGATCACCCGGAGGGAGTTGGCGGCGCTGCGACCGGGGTGGAAGCCGCTGGCCTCCAGCATGGCGCCCACCGTGGCCTTCGGATTCGTCAACTCGTGGTAGGGCTGCCCGGCGATGGTGGCTGTGCCCGCAGTGGGCGTCACCAGCCCCAACAGCATGCGCAAGGTGGTGGTCTTGCCTGCCCCATTGGGGCCCAGGCATCCGGTGACGGTGCCGACCTCCACCTCGAAGCTGAGATCGTCGACGGCAACCAGATTTCCGAAGCGCTTGGTGAGACCTGCTACGACGATTGCGGCCATTGGTCACCTCCGCCGATGACCCTAGTCTTCGCCAAGACGCCCTCAAGTCCGAGAGGCAAGCAGCCGATGGAATGAAGGTGACAGCGGACGCGGGCAGTGGAAACTTCTGCGGCGCCGGGCAGGGACTCGATGACGTACCCGGTGTTCCCGAATGGATCCGCATCCACCGGATCTACTGCACGGCTGTGGTCGCCATCATTGTGGCCACCCTCTTCGGCGCCCACTGGGCCGGCCAGCCTTCGGCCTCCGAGATAGGCACGATGTCGTCCTCGCCATCGGTCGTCCTGGAGGCACCGCTTCCCGCCGTGAGCTGACCCGGTCAGATCAGACGGACGGGTAGAAGAAGACACCCGCCGTTCCCGGGCCGGTGTGCGCCCCGACGCTCGGCCCAATGCGGTAGCGCACGATCTCCCGGACGTTCGAGACGCCGGCCAGGCGGTCTTCCAGAGCCCGCCACAAAGGTGCGGCACTGGCGTCGGCGATGCCCAGGCCGACCCGCAGCGGCGAACCGTCCCCTGCGGCCAGGACGTGGTCGGCCATGGCTGCAGCCGCAGCGTCGATGTCGCCGGCCTCCCCGATCACCGTCATCAGCCCGCCGGCCATGGTCAGCACGGGAACGCTCGCCCCGCCGGTCCCGGCATCAGCGTCGGGGGCCAGGCGCCCCCCGGCCTTGGCCAGGTCGAGGGCGCCCACGGTGAACACCGTTCCCACCGTCTCGCCGACCGCACCGGCGATGGCTTCCGCCTCGTCCATGGTGGCTCCCCGGGCCAGGGCCTCACCGGCCTCCCACACACAGCAAGCCACCCCGAAACTGACCGTGCCGGTGTCGACGATGCGCACCGGGATCGGAGAGCTCGGCGCCGCCAGACGAGCGCTGTTGACGGTGCCGGAGACGGCCGAGCCAACATGGACGGCCAGGATCTCTTGGGCACCTCGTGAGGCCAGCTCGGCGAAGGCCTGGGCGAAGCGTCCAGGACTGGGCTGGGAGGTCGACACCTCGGGCCGGCGTCCCCCCTCGAAGTGGGCGTAGAAGGCGTCAGCGTCGAGGTCGACGCCCTCCAGGAAGGACTCGCCGTCGACGGTCACGGTGAGGGGAACAACTTCCACGCCGTAGCGCTCGGCCAGCTCGGGTGGGAGCTGAGCGTTGGAATCGGTGAGCAGACCGATCACGCCGGCGACGCTTCGACTTCGAGGGTGGCTTCGAGGGTGGGCAGCGAGGGAACGGGCACGAGCGGTTCCCGACCCCCGCCGTCGGGAGGCGGAGGTGGCTCGTCGGCCGGTCCTGGGTCGAGCGGCAGCGGCTCGGTGGCGAGGCGAAGGAGAATCACGGCGCTGGTGGCGGCGGCCGCCAGCGGCAGGGCGGCGCTGGGGTGCGGGCCCCACAGGTTGGGCCAACCCCGTCGCCACCACAGTGTCGCCGCCACCACCCACGCCGACGAGGAGACGACGGTTGCCCCCACGTGACGTCGCCTCCACCACCTGGTGTCGTCGACGCTGGCGTACCAGCGGCGGGGAACCTCGGCCGCGGCCCAGGCCACCAGCAGGTCGACGACCGACCACACCGGGAAGGTGGCGCCACACTGCCCCACGCTGACCGCCACGCCCTTGCCGCCCCGAAAGCCCGACCACAACGGGTAGCAGTGGCCGACCACCGCTCCCACGCCGGCCACGTGCGAGCCGTTGGTACCAGCTGCCACCCGCCCGGCGACACAGGCCAGCGCCCCCTTGGCGATGTCGGCGGCCATGACCCCGTAGCCCCAACTCTTGCCCAGGTGCTTGGCCACGTTGTTGGCTCCGGGATTGCGGCTGCCCACCGCCCGCAGATCGGTCGTCCCGCCAGTAGCTAGGCGGCAGGCCAGGTCGGCCGAGGGAGCCGTCCCGACCACATAGCCGAGTGTCGCAGCGGCAACCAGACGAGCACCCTTCACGGTGCGCACGCTACAGCCTTGGTTGAAACGGAGCCGAGGACTGACGAAGGTCGCTACCGTCGCCTGAGTGTCCGGTCGCATGCAGGAGGTGGTCGTCTCCGACAATGTTGCCTTGTCGGTGTACCGCTGGGACGATGAGGACAGCGACAGCGTCCAGTTCCTGCTCGTGCACGGCCTGGCCTCCAACCTTCACCTGTGGGACGGGGTGGCCGAGGCCCTGTCCGGCCGGGGCCATCCGGTAGCGGCGGTCGACCTGCGAGGTCACGGCCAGAGTGCCAAACCCGATGCGGGCTACGACTTCGCCACCCTGACCCACGACCTGGTGACCGTCCTCGACTCGCTCGGATTCTCCCGTGTGGTAGTGGTGGGCCAGTCGATGGGGGCCAACGTGGCCCTGGAGCTGGCCTGGCGATTCTCCGAGCGGGTGCGAGGCGTGGCCTGCATCGACGGTGGCTGGATCGAGTTGGGCCGGCGCTTCCCCGACTGGGAGAGCTGTGCCGCCGCACTGGCACCGCCCGCCACGGCGGGACGCCCCGCAGCCGACATCGAGACCATGCTGCGACAGCGCCACCCCGATTGGCCCGAGGCCGGCATCCGGGGCGCACTGGCATGCTTCGAGCACCGGCCCGACGGCACCGTCGCCCCCTGGCTCACCGCCGAACGCCACTTGGCCCTCCTGCGGGCTCTGTGGAACCACCGACCGTCCACTCGGTACCCGGAGATCAAAGTGCCGGTCCTGCTCGTGCCCGCCGGCCACACGTCGCCGGCCGGCGAGCGCCCAGAACAGGTCGAGGCGGCCGCCGCCGCCCTGCCGAGGGGCGAGGTCCACTGGATGACGGGCGACCACGATCTGCACGCCCAGCACCCCGAGGCGGTGGCCGCCCTTCTCTCCTCGTTCTTCACCCCGTTCTTTGTCGCCTCATCAACACCAGGGGTTGTGAACGCGACAAAGAACAGGGGGGGTTGAGCGTGGGGAGGCTGCTGGCCATCATGGGGTCGGGGGAGACCAGCCCCACCATGGTCACGACCCACCAGCGCCTGGTGGGTCGGCTCGGACCCCCACCCGTCCCCGCAGTGATGCTCGACACCCCCTTCGGCTTCCAGGCCAACGCCGACGTCCTGGCCGAACGGGCGGTGACCTACTTCCGCGAGAGCGTCGGCCTCGACATCAAGGTGGCTACATGGCGCTCGGCCGCCGACGCCGCCTCGTTGGCCAGCGAACGGTCCCTGGCCCGGCTGCGCGACGCCCGCTACGTCTTCGCCGGCCCTGGCAGCCCGTCCTACGCCCTGCGCCAGTGGACGGGCTCGCCCGTCCCCGAGGCGCTGGTGGACAAGCTGGCCCGGGGCGGCTGCGTCACCTTCGCCAGTGCAGCCGCCCTCACCCTGGGCGCTGCCACCGTTCCCGTCTACGAGATCTACAAGGTGGGCGAGGAGCCCCGGTGGCTGGACGGCCTCGACCTGCTCGCCGCCGCCGGACTCCCGGAGGTGGCGGTGATCCCCCACTACGACAACGCCGAGGGGGGCAACCACGACACCCGGTACTGCTACCTGGGCGAGAGCCGGCTGGCGGCCATGGAGGCCATGCTCCCCGAGGAGGCGTTCGTGTTGGGGGTGGACGAGCACACCGGGCTGGTGCTCGACCTCGATGCCGCCAGCGCCACGGTGGTGGGGCGGGGCGGGGTCACCGTGCGCCGGCGGGGTGTCAGCACCATTTTCCCCTCCGGCGCCGAGGTCGCCATCGCCGAGTTGCGGGCGACAGCCATGGGGCAACGCCGCGAGAGCGGATCGCCAGCTCCGGTCCAGGCACCATCCGCCGCTGACCATGTCGGTGAGCCCGGAGGCCCTCCGTCGTCGCTTACGGAGGTCCGCCGGGACCTAGAGGAGCACTTCGCCGCCGCCGTGGCCAAGCGACGGGTGGACCTGGCCGTGGCCGTCACCCTTGAGCTCGACGCCGCCATCGTCTCGTGGTCGGCCGACAGCCTCCAGTCGGACGAAGCTGCGCTGGCCCGCTCCGCCCTACGGTCGATGATCGTGCGTCTAGGGGAGCTGGCCGACGCCGGAGGACCTCCGCCTGAGGAGGTGTTGGCCCCCTTGGTCGACGCCCTCGTCGACGCCCGCACCGCTGCCCGTGACGCTCGCGACTGGACCGTCGCCGACGCTCTGAGGGACCGGCTGCTGGCCGCCGGCGTCGAGATCAACGATTCTTTGGAGGGGACGAGCTGGAGACTGCTATCGTGAGTCCGCCCTCGCACCAGGTTCCGAGCCCCCATCGTCCAGCGGCCCAGGACGCCGCCCTTTCAAGGCGGTAACACGGGTTCGAATCCCGTTGGGGGTGCGTACGAGCGGCGGACATATGCGCTCACCCTGGTCCCGTGGTGCAGTTTGGAGTGCACGCCGCCCTGTCAAGGCGGAGGTCGCGAGTTCAAATCTCGTCGGGACCGCGCAGTAGCAACGGTCGGGTAGCTCAGTTGGCAGAGCGCGCGCCTGAAAAGCGCGAGGTCACCGGATCGACGCCGGTCCCGACCACCACAAAACCCCAGGTCAGAGGGGGTGCGGTGGGAAGAGGCAAGCGAGCCCGACCAAACGATCCCGCGAGGATCCCGCGGGCGAATCCGCAGGCCCTCTTCTGGGCTCCTGCCCTTCGGGTTTCTCGCCACGGTGAGTGGTCGCCAAGGAGCCAACAGACGACGGGGTCCTTCATGCCCTGGACAGAGGTCAAAGTGCCTCGCTCGCGACGTGCGCCCGGATCGCCCCGGCCCGCCCGGTTGCAAGGTTCGGGAACTTACTGTAAGTTTCGTTAGTGATGTTGCAGATCAGTCAGCGTCCGTTGCAGCCCACCGCGGCCGACGCCGCGCTGTTCGTCGACCGAGCCAGCGAGCTGGAGAGGTTGACTCGATCCGTCCGGCATGGATTCAACAGCCTCGTCCTCGGCGAGCGCGGCTCCGGCAAGACCTCACTTTTGCGGAGGTTCGAACGGCAGCTCACCGACCGAGACATCGAGTCGCGATTCGTCGAGGCCAGCGGGGCGACGACGGTGCAGGAGCTCGTCGAACTCATCTCCGAGGCGGTGCACGGCCGGCGTCGGGATCCAACGGAACTGCTGCGGGCGACGGTCGATGGACGGGCCGCGATCGCCGACGACCTGAGGCGCCTGGCTCCCCGGGGGGACGGCCAGATGGTCATCCTGTTGGACAGCATCAACCACCCCGATGTGTTGCAGCAGCTTTTCGGACGGCAGCGCGACGACCTCTGGCAGTTGCCGTTCACATGGGTCGTCGCCGGCAATCGCTCCGATCGCACTCGCTACCTTGAACCCCCTGCCGACTCCTTCTTCGATGCAGTCATCGAGATCGGCGACCTCGATGAGGAGCAGGCAGCTGAGCTCCTTCGGAGGCGGGCACAGCACGCCGGTTCCGGCGATCCCGGCGCCGAGGTCCTGCTCAGTCTCGCCGCAGCGCTGGCACAGCGTGTGAACCCGCTGACGCCGAGGAACCTTCTCGCCGCGGCTCGCGATGTCCTCCTCGCGGCAGAGGACGACCCGACGAGGTGGGTGACCAACCTTTCCGACCTTCAGTTGCGTGCGTCAGAGCTCGGGCGACCAGCCACCATGTTGTTCACCGAGCTCATGGATATCGGCCCGGTCAGCCCATCGGACAACCGGCTGCTCGAGCGTCTGGGTTGGACGAGAGGCCGCGCTGCCCAGGTGCTCAAACAGCTGGAACAGGCGGGTCTCGCAGTGGTGACCGATGAGGCGCCGGACGGCCCAGGTCGCCCGCGCAAGCTCTACTCGGCCAACTCGAGGTACCACGCCATCGAGCCTCGTCCGCACCGATCATGAGCGCCGAGCTACTTGGCGCCCTTCAACGGGCGCACGCCTTCGACCCCTTCCCGGTCCGTGAGGACCTGGGCGTCTACCACGTGCCGTTCAGCCAGCTCGTCGGCTCTGCCCACGTCGAAGCCACGCTGCTCGACTCCTGCCGTCGCTTCGAACGGGTGGCGGTGGTAGGAGACAGCGGCACGGGCAAGTCGAGTCTCACCGCGAGGGTGCTCGGCCCGCTCGCCGAGGGTGTCGCTCCGATACTGGTCCCCGTCGCCGTCGAACCATCCGAGACCGTCAGCGAACCCCGCGCCATGTTCGCCCATATCGCCGCCGTGATCGCGCGTTTCGCGACCGACGCGGCCACCCTCTCCGTCGAGGAGCGTGAGCAGGCGTTGGCCCGCCTCACCGCCCAGCGCCCGGTGGGCCGCGTCGGCGGTCGCAACCTTCGTCTCGGCGGAGGCTGGATGGGCGCCACGATCAGTGCCGACCTCTCGAAGCAGGCAGGCCCGGCACAGTCCATCGATCGTTCCGCCTCCGAGACGCTTGAAGTCGTCCACCAGATGCTCACCACCATCCACAACGAAGGTCTCGTTCCGGTTCTCGTGTTCGACGACACCGACCGCTGGTTGGCCGGCTCCGCCTTCCCGGACCACGAGGTGCTCGCCCGGTCCTTCTTCGGACGAGTCCTCTCCGCACTCGCCGAGCTTCGCTGCTCGCTGGTCGTCGCCGTCCACCGCCGGTACCTCGCCGACGACACGGTCCGCACCGACATCGACCGCACGCTCGAAACGCGCGTCGAAGTACCAACGCTCACAGAGCCCCGAGCGATCGCCGCGGTCGTGCGCTCGCGAGTTCAAGCCCATCTCCCGGTCGACGCGCCGACGGAACTGACCGAAGTGATGACAGATGGCGCCGTCTCCCATCTCTTCGAGCTCTATCGCACCGGGCTGCGCGGCGAACTCCGCGGCGTGCTCCGGACAGCCCACGTCGCCCTCGCCGACGCCTGCGACATCGGCATCGACGTCATCACCGACCGGCTCATCGACGCAGCCTTCGAAGCCTGGGAGTCGGCGTAGCTCTCCCCTTCGTCGTCCATACATTGCTCGAGCAGTGTCACGGTCCTACTTCTTCAGTTCGCCTCGTCGAGGCCGACACTCCGGATCGCGGTCGTGATCGGGATCGCCGTCCTCGCCGGGGCAGGCGTGGCGGCGCGGGCCATCTCGTCGAGCCGGCTGGCGACGCTCTCTGCCTGGCCCGGAAGGAGGTGCCCGTACCGATCGAGGGTCAGGGCCGCTGACGCGTGCCCCAACATCCGCTGCAGGACCTTGACGTCCGCCCCCGCGGCGATGGCGAGCGAGGCGCAGGTGTGACGTAGGTCATGTATACGAATCGGAGCAAGACCGGCTTCGGCCACGGCCGGTTGCCACACCCGCTTGCGGAAGTTCTCCAAGCGGAGGAAGCCGCCTTCCGGGGCCGCGAAGACAAGGCCTTCGGCCCCCGGCTCGGCGTAGAGCCCGAGATGCTTCTCCAGCTCACTCACCACGACGGCTGGGACGGCGACCGACCGGCGCCCAGCTGCACTCTTCGGCGGCAGCACCAGATGGCGGCCACCGATGTACTGCACCTGCTCGTCGATGGTGATGGTCTGGTGAAGCAGATCGATGTGCTTGCGGCGCAACGCCATCAGCTCCCCTGCCCTCAACCCGGTGTACGCAGCGACGAGGACGAAGGCGCGATACCGGGGATCAACATGACAAGCGAGCGTGGCCACATCTTCGTGACTGAGAAACCTCATCGGCTTCGGCTCGACTCGCGGCGGCTTGACACCCCGCAACGGGTTGCGGCCCAGCAGGTCGTCGTCGACAGCGGCCGTAAGGACCCGGTTGAGCGTCCGGTACGCCTGGGCCACGGAGCCGGGTGCCAGGCGCTTGCCGTGACCCCCGATCTTGGTCGTGAGCGCCGAGAGCCACGCCCGCAGCATTGAAGGCGTGAGCTTCCCCAGCTCGACGGAACCGAGGTCGGGCAGGATGTGGTTGCGGAGGTTGGCTGAATAGATCCGCCTGGTGCTGACTCGCAGATGGACGACGGTGCGCTCCCACTCCGCTGCCCATGCGTCAAGCGTGACCTTCCCGGCCCGAGGGTCTACCCACACCCCCTGCTGAAGCGCGGTGTGCTGAGCCCGCTCGTACCGCTCGGCCTCCTTCTTGGTCCGGAAGGTACGGGATCGCTCCTGGCCGTCGCCGCCTCGAAGACGTACCTCGTAGCGGACCTCACCATGGCGGGTGCGTCGCCGGTCGATCATCAGTGCAACCGGCCGTCGCCGATGAACCAGACCTTGCTGGTCCCCATCTTCGCCCAGTAGCTGCGCATGACTGCGCTCCTTCCCGCGTTACCGCTTCTTGCTCGAACGCTTGCGGGGCGCCTTGGCGCCCGATCCGCCTCGTGTTGCCTCGTCCGCCGCTGCGGCAGCCGGCTCCGGCTCCTCGCTCGGCGGGTCGGACTTCCCGACCCTTGCGAAGTCGGCGTCGTTGGTGTGCTCGGCCACGAAGCCGCGAATGCCCACCTGTCGCAGGTGGTCGAATATGCGGCCGAGGTCGTCTATGGCAACGTCGTACTCGTCAGCGTGCTCGTCCAGCAGGGCCAGCATCAGCTCCTTGCGGCGACTCTTGTAGTTGTAGCGCTGCGACCTGCTCGGTTCCCCGGTGATCCGTTCCACCGCCTCCTCGGCGGCGCTTGGATCGTGGATGCCGATCTCTCGCAGCCGGGCGTAAAGCGGCTCCAGTTGATGGGGCTGGCCCAGCACTTGGGCGTAGAGCTCGTCAACCGGGCGCGTGGTGGCACGCATGGTGCGGTGATCGCCAACGGGCGGGAGCAAGAACCAGACGATGGGAAGGTCGAAGACCAGCCCGAAGATCAACAGCTCATGGGCGTCGAACTCTCGTCGCCGGTCGTTGTCCCAGGCTCGCTCGATGGCGGACACACTGGCCTGGGTGAGGCGCTGGCCGAGGTAGGGCTCCAGCCGGTCGGCGAACTCCTCCTGGGTCCAGCCTCGTAGCTCGCGCGCCGCTCGGACGTTGTAGGCGACGACTTGGTTCACGTCGACCTCGTCCGGTCGATCCGGGGGTGGCGGCTTCGACCGTCTCGGCACGACAAAAGGCTACAACCTTTGCCAGCACTTTTCACGGCCTCTGACACCTGATAGGCTGTGGACGCGGTCTCACGCGGTTGGAGGTTGTGGAGATGTGTAGCCAACTCCCAGAGATGCTCACGGTCGAGGAAGCGGCTCGTGTGCTGCGGATCGGACGCACCAAGGCCTATGCCTTGACCCGGGAGTGGCGAGCGACCGGAGGCCGATCGGGCTTGTGCTGTCACAACATCGGCGGTGTCCTGCGCGTTCCCCGTTGGGCGATCGAGCAGTACATCGGCACTGGGCTCACTCCACCGCCGTCCATTGGACCCAAGGAGACGCCAGCAGTCTCGCCACCGGCGACCTCGACACCAACGCCGGAGCCGGCGACCTCCACGACTCCTGAGTCAATTGCCGAAGTCTCGATCGAGGTGCATCCTCAGCCGAGCAAGGAAGCGGCAACGAACAACCCGGTCAGCCTTCTGCCCGACCCCGGCCCGACGACAAGCAACACTGCTCCGACTAGCCCGAAGCGAAGCCGCCGGCGAAGGTCGATCGCGCCGACGCAAGCATCACTCTTCGATGACATGACCGACGGGCTCGCTCAATGACTGCGCCCGTCGCCTCGCCAACGACCGAACCGCTCGCCATCACCGACGCCGCCTTCCGCAAGGCTGCCACCCGCAAGGCCGCAACCCCCACCACCACCAACTCCGGCACCGGCACCGACGACCTCACCTCGACCATCGTCGACCCCAAGGCCTACGACTCCAAGACCGCCGGCTCCAACTCGACCGCCGCCGCCAAGGCCGGCAGCGCCGCCTCAACCGCCAAGGCCGGCAGCGCCCTCGACGACAACCCCAAGAACCGCCCCGGCAGCGCCCTCGACGACAACCCCAAGAACCGCCCCGGCAGCGCCCTCGACGACAACCCCAAGAACCGCCCCACACATTGGCACCCTGCGGTGCCGGCAACCGGAGCGCCCGCCGCAGCGGTCGCGACGCGGGCGGAGCCTTCGCCGTGTTGAGCCGGGGCAAGGTCACCCCCGCCACCGTGTCCTACTACACCGACGAGGTCGCCGGCGGCCTGGACGACTACTACGCCGG
>JBBSLT010000031.1:0-18638 GCA_038233555.1 Acidimicrobiales bacterium | reverse complement strand
GGCCATCGCGGTGGCAGGTGCCGTCGCCGTGGCCGAGGCGGCCGGATGGGAAGCGGCAGGACGAGCGGGGCCGGGGGGCCTGGTGCTGGCCACCGTCACCGGACTAGCGCTGCTGGGCCTGGTCGACGACCTCGCCGGTACCGGCGCCGACGGGCGGGGGTTCCGCGCTCACCTACGGGCGCTGGCCCAGGGCCACCTCACCACCGGGGGCCTCAAGCTGATGGGTGGGGGAGCCTTGGCCCTGGCCGTGTGTGCTCCGGTGTCGGGAGGTGGTCTGGCGCTCCTGGCCGTCGACGCCTTGGTCGTAGCCCTGGCCGCCAACGCCGCCAACCTCTTCGACCGGGCGCCGGGGCGAACCGTGAAGGTGGGCGGCGTTACCTTCGCCATCTTGGCCCTGGCCACCGGTGCGCCCGAGGCGCTGGCCGGCGTCTCTGTGGTGGTGGGCGCCGCCCTGGCCCTGGCCCCCGCCGACCTCGGGGAGCGCCTCATGCTCGGCGACACCGGCGCCAACGCCCTCGGCGGGGTGCTGGGTCTCGGAGTGGTGTTGGCTACGGCGCCGGCCACCCGTCTGGGCGTGATGGCGACCTTGATCGGCCTCAACGTGGCCGGCGAGGTCGTCTCCTTCTCCCGCATCATCGACGCCGTGGCTCCCCTGCGGACCCTCGACCGAGCCGGTCGCCGAGGGGCAAGTTCGGGTGATGGGAATGCTCTGGGGTAGTGTCAGATCCCGAGCAAGGTTGAGGTCCGACTCGGGAGGCGCCATGGCGACGAAGGCAGCATGACCAAGCACATCTTCGTCACCGGCGGAGTCACCAGCTCGCTCGGCAAAGGACTGACTGCGTCCTCGCTCGGGCGCCTGCTCAAGTGCCGGGGCCTGCGGGTGAGAATCCAGAAGCTCGATCCCTACATCAACGTCGACCCCGGCACCATGAATCCCTTCGAGCACGGCGAGGTTTTCGTCACCGAGGACGGCGGCGAGACCGATCTCGACCTCGGCCACTACGAGCGCTTCATCGACGAGAACCTCTCGCAGGCCTCCAACGCCACCACCGGCTCGATCTACCAGTCGGTGCTGGCCGCCGAGCGCCGGGGCGACTACCTGGGTCGCACGGTGCAGGTCATCCCTCACATCACCGACGAGATCAAGCGCCGCATCAACCGCCTGGCCACCGAGGACGTCGACGTGGTCATCACCGAGGTGGGCGGCACCGTCGGCGACATCGAGATCCTTCCCTTCTTGGAGGCGATCCGCCAGTTTCGCAAGGACGTGGGGCGCGAGAACGTCTGCTACGTCCATGTCACGCTGGTGCCCTTCCTCGGACCCACCGGGGAGCAGAAGACCAAGCCGACGCAGCACTCGGTCACCGAGCTGCGCAGCCGGGGCATCCAGCCCGACGCCATCGTGTGTCGCAGCGACGGCCCCATCCCTGAATCGCTCAAGGCCAAGATCTCCGACCTCTGCGACGTGCCGCTGCGGGGCGTCGTCAACGCCGTAGATGCTCGCCACCTCTACGAGATCCCCCTAGTGCTCCACGACGAGGGCCTCGACGACGAGGTGTGCCGCCTTCTCGGCTTGGAGGGCACGCCCGACCTGAGTGCCTGGGAGGCGTTGGTGGCCCGGGTCGACGCCGCCGATCGCCCGGTGCACATCGGGATCATCGGCAAATACGTCAGCCTGCCCGACGCCTACCTGTCGGTGGCCGAGGCGCTGCGCCACGCCGGCTACCACCACGGCGCCCACGTCGAGCTCGAGTGGATCCAGGCCGAGGACGTGGAGGGGCTGTTGACCGACGGGCGCCTGCGCGATCTCGACGCCATCGTGATCCCCGGTGGGTTCGGGGAGCGAGGGATCGAGGGCAAGGTGGCGGCCGCCGGCTACGCCCGGGAGCGGGGCGTGCCCTGTCTGGGGCTGTGCCTCGGCATGCAGGTGATGGTGATCGAATACGCCCGCAACGTCCTCGGGCTGAGCCGTGCCAACTCCTCGGAGTTCGACCAGAGCTCGCCCCATGCGGTGATCGACCTCATGGACACCCAGCGCGACGTCGTCGATCTGGGGGGCACCATGCGCCTCGGTGTCTACCCCGCCAGCCTGAGCCCCGGCTCGGCCGTCGCCCGGGCCTACGGCCGGGAGCTGATCTACGAGCGCCACCGCCACCGCTACGAGTTCAACCCCCGCTATCGTGCCCGCTTCGAGGAGGCCGGCCTGGTCTGCTCGGGGGTCTCTCCGGACAACCGCCTGGTGGAGTTCGTCGAGCTCGACTCCCACCCCTTCTGGGTTGGTACCCAAGCCCATCCCGAGTTCAAAAGCCGCCCCGACCGCCCCGCCCCGCTCTTCCGGGAGCTCGTCGCCGCCGCCCTGCAACGGGCCGAAGGACGCCGGCCCCGACTTCTCGACCCCGACGCCGCCGCCGCGGTGGTCGCCGCCGGGTGAGCGACTTCTCTCGGCGGGCCGAGCGGGTCATCCACCGGGGCGAGATCATCACCCTGGTCGACGCCACCTTCGTCAGTCCCGATGGCAAGGAGTTCCAGCGTGAGGTGGTGCGCCACTCCGGCGCGGTGTCGGTTGTGCCCGTCCTCGACGACGGGCGTACCGTCGTGCTGGTCCGCCAGTACCGCAGCGCTATCGACAGCCTGCTCCTCGAGATACCCGCCGGCCGGCTCGACGTCGACGGGGAGGCGCCGGAGGCGGCCGCCGCCCGTGAACTTGAGGAGGAGGTGGGCTGGCGGGCCGGCCGGCTGGAGAAGCTGGCCGGCTTCTACAACTCGGCGGGATTCTCTGACGAGTTCGCCACCGTCTACCTGGCTCTCGACATGGTGCGCTGCGAGTCGTCAGCCCAGGGAGTCGAGGAGCGCCACATGACCGTCGAGCACGTCGCCCTCGACGACGTCCCGGCCATGATCGCCGATGGCCGCCTCGTCGACGCCAAGACCATCATCGGCCTCACCCTCGCCCGGGAGCGACTGAACCTGCGCTGAGCGACAACCCCTTCCCGTTCTTTGTCGGATGAGCAGTGCCAGGGACGCCTGAGTCGACAACGAACCCGGGAGCGCCGGGGCGGGCGCCGACGGGCAGGCGGTCTAGCGTGGTGGGGTGCTGGTCGGGGTCCCTATCGAGGTCAAGGACAGCGAGCGGCGGGTGGCGCTCACCCCCGAAGGTGTGCGGGAGCTGGCGGCCCACGGCCACCGGGTGCTGGTCGAAAGTGGGGCGGGGGAAGGGTCGTCGCTGCACGACGACGAGTACGCCCAGGCCGGCGCAGTGATCACCGACGCCGATGACGTCTGGGCGGCCGAGCTGGTCGTGAAGGTCAAGGAGCCCCAAGCTCAGGAGTTCGGTCGCCTGCGTCCCGACCTGGTGCTGTTCACCTACCTGCATCTGGCCGCCTATCCGGACGTCGCCGGCGCGCTCCTGGCGACGGGGACAACGGCGCTGGCCTACGAGACCGTCCAGCTCGACAGCGGGGCGCTGCCGCTCCTGGCCCCCATGAGCGAGGTGGCGGGGCGCATGGCTCCCCAGATCGGCGCCCACTGGCTCGAGGCCGAGAACGGCGGACGGGGAGTGCTGCTAGGGGGGGCGCCTGGGGTGCGTCCCGCCCGGGTGGTGGTCCTCGGTGCTGGCAACGTCGGGTGGAACGCGGCGTGGATCGCCGCCGGGATGGAGGCCGAGGTCCTGCTCCTGGACAAAGACGTCGACCGATTGCGCTGGGTCGACCAGATCCACAAGGGCCGGATCATGACCATCAGCTCCAACCGGGGGGCGGTGGAGCGGGCCGTGGCCGAGGCCGACCTGGTGATCGGTGCGGTGTTGGTTCCCGGGGGCCGGGCCCCGGTGGTGGTCACCGAGGGGATGGTGGCGGGCATGAAGCGGGCGTCGGTGATCGTCGACGTCGCCGTCGACCAGGGCGGCTGCATCGAGACCACCAGGGAGACGACCCACACCTCGCCCGTCTACGAGCGCCATGACGTCCTGCACTACGCCGTGGGCAACATCCCCGGAGCGGTGCCCCACACCTCCACCTATGCCCTGGCCAACGTCACCCTGGCCTATGTTCTGGCCGTAGCCGAGCAGGGGGTGGTGGCCGCCACCGAGGCAGACTCCGCTCTGGCACGCGGGCTCAACACCGTGGCCGGCGAGGTGGTCAATCCGGCGGTGGCCAAGACGTTGGCGACAATCCGGTGAGGGCGGAGCCGGCCGGCCGGATCGAGTTGCCGTTGGAGGCCGAGGAGTTCCTGAGCTGGATGCTGGCCGAAAAGGGTCGCTCGGCCAACACCCTCGGTGCCTACCGGCGCGACCTGCGCACCTACGTGGCCTGGCTGGACCAGCGGGGCCTCGCCCTGGCCGACGTCACCGGTCCCATCATCGAGGACTACGTCGCCCACCTGCGGGCCGAGGGTCGGGCGCCGTCTTCGGTGGCCCGGGCGCTGGTGGTCGTACGGTGCTTGCACCGCTTCCTCAGTCAGGAGGGCTATCTGGGCGCCGACCCGGCGTCTGGGGTGGAGGCGCCCAAGGTGCCCCAAGGCCTGCCCCGGGCGCTGGCCGAGGACGACGTCGCCTCCCTCATCTCGGCCGTGGTGGGCCACGACGCCCTCGCTCGGCGAGACCGAGCCATGCTGGAGGTGCTCTACGGGGCCGGGTTGCGCATCTCCGAGCTGGTGCGCCTGTCGCTGAGCGACCTCGACCTCCACGCCGGCGTCTTGCGAGCCTTCGGCAAGGGATCCAAGGAACGGGTGGTCCCGGTGGCGGGGATGGCCCTCGATGCCTTGGAGGCCTGGCTGTCGCCGTCGGGTCGTGATCAGCTGGTACCGGAGCGTTGGGCCCGGCGCGACGATGCCGCCGCCGTGTTCCTCAACGCCCGGGGGGGCCGGCTCTCTCGTCAGGGGGCGTGGGGTGTGGTCCGCCGCCACGGCGACCGGGCCGGGTTGGGCGACCGGCTCAGCCCCCATGTCTTGCGCCACTCCTGCGCCACCCACATGCTCGACCATGGGGCCGATATCCGGGTGGTCCAAGAGCTCCTCGGCCACGCCTCGGTGTCGACGACCCAGGTGTACACCCTGGTGTCGACCGAGCGCCTACGCCAGGTCTATGAGGATGCCCACCCCCGAGCCCGGGGCCGGCCTGTCCGCCCGCCGGTAGGGAGGGGCGCACGTCAACCACTACCCTGACCTCATGGCGAACGCTGACACGCTCGAAGTTCTGCGCACCACCCTGCGCGACGAGCATGATCACCTCAGTCGCCAGCTAAGCGAGCTCGGTGTCGGTGGACAGGGCTTGGCCTTCGACGAGAACTTCGCCGACTCGGGACAGGTTGCCGCCGAGAAGGGCGAGCACCGGGTCTTGGCCAACGGCATCCAAGAAGCTTTGGCCGATGTCGACCGTGCCCTCCAGAAGCTCGACGAGGGCACCTATGGCCGCTGCGAGAGCTGCGGGGCCGATATCTCCGAACCCAGGCTGGAAGCCATGCCCGCCACCCGATACTGCATCGAGTGCGCCTCCCGGCGCTGAATCTCCTCACCGCCTCTTCTCTATGCCCACCGCTGATGTCGACTGGGGCCAGGTGGCGCTCATCGTGGCCGTGCTGGTGCCATCGGTCATCCTGCATGAGGTATCCCACGGCGTCGTCGCCCTGTTCTACGGCGACGACACGGCCAAGCAGGCCGGTCGCCTCACCCTGAACCCGCTACGCCACATCGATCCCTTCGGCACCATCATCCTTCCGGCCATGCTCGCCCTGAGCGGGTTGGGGGCCTTCGGCTACGCCAAGCCGGTGCCGGTCCAGCCCAACCGTCTGCGCAACCCCCGCCAGCACTCGCTCTACGTCAGCCTGGTGGGGCCGCTGGTCAACATCGTGCTGGCGTTGGCGGCGGTGATGGCTTACCGCAGCTTCTTCGAGTCGACCCGCTCGGGCGGCCTGCTCTTCCTCGATCCCTCGCTGGCCGGCCGGGCCGTCTTCTTCTTCGGCTTGATCAACGTGGTGCTCGCCGTGTTCAACCTGTTGCCCATCCCGCCCCTCGACGGTTCGGCCATGGTCGAGCGGGTGCTGCCCGAACGGTGGTGGCCAGCTTGGCTCAAGGTTCGCAAGTGGTCCTTCGGGATCCTGCTGCTGCTCGTCCTGGCCCTCCCCGGAGCGCTTGGCACGGTGTTCCGGCCCTTCATCGACCTCTACTCGCAGGTGTTGTGAATTCGCCCTCGTTCGCTCGCTTCGCTCGGCTCCACTCGGGCGAGCTGGTTGCGCTCCGGGCACCGGGCAAAGCCCGGCACCCTTCGCGCTGAACCCCATCTGGCGGGCTTCGCCCGTTGGGCCGCCAGCCAGGGTGGGGCCGCCTGTGGCGGCGGGTGTGGCCGGCGGCCCGGTGTCGGCTGGCGGGAATTCGCTCGCTCCGTCGCCCTGGTCGGATCTACCTTCTCGTCATGCGCCTGGCTGAAGCTCTTGCCGACCGAGGTGACGCCCAGAAGCGTCTCGAGCAGCTCCGGACCCGGGCGCGGTCCAACGCCCGGTTCCAGGAGGGGGAGGAGCCAGCGGAGAGTGCCGGGGCGATCGTGGCGGAGGCCGACGAGGTCTTGGTGCAGCTGGAGGAGCTGATTCGCAGGATCAACCGGACCAACTCGGTCACCGAGCTCGAGCCCGGGCTGACCCTCACCGATGCGTTGGCCCGTCGGGATGTGTTGCGCCTGCGCCCTCGCCTCTACGCCGAGGTGGCCGACGCCGCCGCCGGGCAGGGTGGCGGCCACTTCGACTTTCGTCACATGCGCTCGGAGCTGCGCCATGTCACTGCTCTCGACGTCACCTCGCTGCGTCAGACGGCCGACGCCATCGCCAAGGAGCACCGTCAGCTCGACGGGCGCATCCAGCAGGCCAACTGGGAGGTCGATCTGGTCGACTAGCAACCCATGAGCACGACGTCGGTAGTTGTCGACGGGAGCGAGCACGACCCGAGGCTGACGGGTACATCAGCCGTCCCTGTCCAAAGGCAGGCGCGACGGGCCGCGCCATCGGTTCAAATCCGATCGTACGGTGTACGCCCAGCACTGCTGCACGGGGAACGACGCACCTTGCACGGTGCACCACCATGTGCTGACCCGATGACGACGAGGGTGGGAACGGGGACGATCAGCTCGCAAGCCTGCGCGCATACCGGTGGCAAGGAAATAGCCACGGCCGGCAGGATCTACGGCCAGGTCGGCGTAGCGGGTCTGAAGGGCCGTAGCACCTCGTCGGCGGATTCGAGAGTGCCAAGGTCCACTCACGGGTAGCCGGGGGAAGATCCCGTCGTCCGCAACTGGAGGAGCTGCCCATGCACGCCACTACCTCTTCGAGCCCGCCGACCGTTGTCGTCACCGGCGCCAGCGCGGGGTGGGCCGTGCTGTCGTCGAGGCCTACGCCGCCCAGGGCGCGCCTTGCCCTCCTTGCCCGTGGGCGGGCGGGGCTCGACGGTGCGACGGCGACTGGGCGCCGACCGTGTGCTCGCTCCTGCGGGCCGAGCTGCACGCCATAAGCACCAAGGTGACGGTCTCGGCGTTGTAGATGCCCGCGCTCAAAACCCCGCAGCTCGGATGGGTGCGCACCCGCCTGCCCAACCATCCCCAGCCCGTGCCACCGATCTATCAGCCCGAGGTCGCGGCCAGGGCGATCGTGTGGGCGGCGGAGCACGGCCCGCGCGAGATCAACGTCGGCGCCTCCACCATCGCCACTCGCCTGGGTAATACGTTTGTCCCGGGCCTGCTGGACCTTTACCTCGGCAGAAACGGCATCACCAGCCAGCAGACCGACCAGCTCGTCGACCACGATCAATGGCGAGACAACCTGTTCGATCCCGTCGATGACGACACCGACCGCGGCGCCCACGGCATCTTCGGCGACAGGGCGAAGGACTCGAGCGCCGCGCTGTGGGCGTTCACCCACAAGCCGGCTCTCGCCGCGGTCGGCGCCCCCGTTGGTGCGCTCGCAGCCGTCGTCAGGAGGAAGGGATGATGGCGACGCAACGCCTGATGGGCGACGTGGCCGCGGGAGCCGTCGCCGGGACGGTGGCGACCGTGCCGATGAGTGCGGTGATGTGGGCGGCGCAACAGGTCGGTCTCATCCACAAGCAGCCACCGGAGGAGATCACCGAGGCGGCCCTGCGCACAGCCGGCGCTCACTCGTCCGAGCACGAGCAGGACCACCTCAGCGTCGTGAACCACCTGCTCTTCGGTGCGGTGGCCGGCGGGCTCTTCGGCGCCAGTCACCGCGCCCTGCCCGGCGCCGGTGGCCGTGTGCCCGCGGGGGTCGTGTTTGGCCTCGCGGTATGGGCCACGGCGTATCAGGGTTGGGTTCCGGCTCTGAACATCATGCCGCCGGCTGATGAGGACCAGCCC
The DNA here is from genome assembly GCA_038233555.1 of Acidimicrobiales bacterium. GTDB lineage: Bacteria > Actinomycetota > Acidimicrobiia > Acidimicrobiales > CADCSY01 > JADDRA01. Next base: position 10,288 of record JBBSLT010000031.1, on the reverse strand, counting down.
GGCCGCCCAGGATCGATGGCTGTCGCCCACGTGGTGTTCGGCGCCGCGCTGGCCGCCGTCCTGGCGAGGTTGCGTCGGGGATGACCGCACCCCACCAGGTTGCAACTGTCCCGCCGGGGTGGGAGACCAACCCGTCGGCTTGGAGCCAGCGGTTACCGATCGTGGCCGTCGCCATGGTGGGCTTCGCGGGTGGCGACCTACCTGACGCTCTTCGAGTACGGCGCCGTGGGCGTTCTGGGGCCGCGAACCCGTTGAACAGGCACATACGGCGATTGGAGGGCAGTAACCGTGGCGGCGCAGATGACGCTTGTGGTGGCCGGCCTTTGGCTTATGCTCGCCCCTTCGGTGTTGGGCTACGACGGCGCCGCCGCCACCAGACCGCATCGCCGGGCCGGTCATGGCTGGTCGCTGACAGCGGGTTCGAACATCTAGTGGACGTTACCCAGGCCTCGTGCAGCCCAGGGTGGAGCGACCCCGGTGCGCCAGGCTGGCTCAGAGCCCAGCGTGGCGGCTCAGCGGCGGAGCAGGCCTACGGCGTGTCGGGCCCGGTCGAGGACGGGGGCGGCCACCGCTCGGGCCTTGTCGGCGCCGGTGGCCAGAAGGGCGGCCACCCCGGCCGGATCGGCGGCCAGCTCGGCGTAGCGGGCCTGGACCGGGCGCAACAGCTCCACCACCGCTTCGGCGCAGTCGGCCTTGAGGGGGCCGTACTGGGTGTAGCGCCCGGCGAGGGCGACCGGGTCCTGGCCGGTCGCCGCACCGAGGATGGCCAGCAGGTTCGACACCCCGGGCTTGGCCTCGGGGTCGAAGCGCACCTCGGTCTCGGTGTCGGTGACCGACCGGCGGATCTTTCTGGTGATGGAGGCCGGGTCCTCGAGGATCAGGATGACGCCCTGGGGCGATTCCTCGGTCTTGGACATCTTGCGGGTGGGTTCTTGGAGGTCCATGACCCGGGCGCCCACGGCAGGGATGCCGGCCTCGGGGACGACGAAGGTCGGGCCGAAGCGGTGGTTGAACCGCTCGGCCAGGTCGCGGGCCAGCTCCACGTGTTGGCGCTGATCGTCGCCCACCGGGACCAGGTCGCTGGCGTAGAGGAGGATGTCGGCGGCCATGAGGGCCGGGTAGGTGAACAGACCCCCGGAGACGAACTCCTTGGTATCCGACTTCTCCTTGAACTGCGTCATCCGCCGGAGTTCGCCCACGCTGGCGGTGCACTCCATCAGCCAGGCCAGCTCGGAGTGCTCGTGCACGTGGCTCTGCACGAAGAGGGTGGAGCGCTCGGGGTCGATGCCGACAGCCAGCAGCACCGTCGCCAGCTCCAGGGTGAGCGACCGCAGCTCGGTCGGGTCGTGGGGCACGGTGAGGGCGTGGAGGTCGACCACGCAGTACACGCAGTCGTCGGCGGCCTGGGCCGCCACCCAGGCGCGCAGCGCGCCCAGATAGTTGCCCAGGCTGACTGGGCCGGTGGGTTGTATGCCGGAGAAGACGCGTGCCACGGCGCCGATGCTAAGTCCACCGTCACCGGCGGTCGGGCAATTACCCTGACGGCGATGACTTACGAGGTGCAGACACCGGTGTTCGAGGGCCCCTTCGACCTCTTGTTGCACCTGATCCTGCGCGAGGAGCTCGACCTCTACGAGGTATCGCTGTCGACCATCGTCGACGCCTACTTGGCCGAGCTCGACCGCTTGGCGGGGTCAGAGGCGAGGCTCGACCTCGAGGTGGCCACCGAGTTCCTCCTCATCGCCGCCACCCTGATCGAGCTGAAGGCTCGCCGGCTCCTGCCCGCCCCCGAGGCCCTCGACCTCGACGACGAGCTCGGCCTGTGGGAGGAGCGCGATCTGCTCCTCGGCCGGTTGCTGGAGTGCAAGACCTTCAAGGACGCGGCTGTGACCCTGTCGGCCATGGAGGGGGTTGCCGGTCGCTCGCAGCCCCGCCGGGCCGGCCCCGAGGAACGGTTCCTGGCCCTGGCTCCCGACCTGCTCGCCGGCGTCACCCCCGAGGCGCTGCGGGCCGCGTTTTTGCGGGCTTGCACCCCCCGGCCCGTGCCGCGGGTCGAGATCGCTCACCTGGGTGCGGTACGGGCCAGCGTCAACGACGCCGTCGAGGAGCTTTCCCGCACCCTTCCCGGGCTCGGGCCCACAACCTTTCGTCGCCTCACCATCGGCCTGTCCGCTCGTCTGGAGGTCGTAGTCCGCTTTCTCGCCCTTCTCGAGCTGTGCAAGCTGGGCCTGGTCGATCTGCACCAAGCCCAGCGCTTCGGTGACATCACCGTGGCTTGGAGCGCGTCGCCCGACCGCTTTGCCGCCGGTGATGACGCCCGCATCTCGGTGGGCGTCGGTCGAAGGTGAGCGCCGAGCACCCCGGAGCGGGCGCCACCGAGACCAGACGGGCCCTCGAGGCCTTGCTGATGGTGGCTGAGGATCCCGTGGATCCCCAGCTCCTGGCGCAGCTCCTGGAGACGTCGCCGGCTACGGTCGAGTCGTGCTGTGAGGAGCTGGCGGCCGGCTACCGCACCGAGGAGCGAGGGTTCGTCCTGGTGCGGGTGGCGGGTGGCTGGCGCTTCCAGTCCGACCCCGAGCTCAGCGCCTACGTGGAGCGCTTCGTGCTCGAGGGCCAGACCGCCCGCCTGTCGGCCGCCGCCCTGGAGACCCTGGCCATCGTCGCCTACCGTCAACCGGTCTCGCGCTCCCAGGTGGCAGCGGTGCGCGGTGTCAACGTTGACGGCGTCATGCGCACGCTGCAGGTGCGGGGCTACGTCGAGGAGGTGGCACGCGACCCGGGGCCGGGCCAGGCCGCCCTGTTCGGGACCACCACCACCTTCTTGGAGAAGCTGGGCTTGGACTCGCTCGCCGACCTCCCGCCCCTCGGCGACTTCGTCCCCGACGCCGCCACCGTAGAGGCGTTCGAACAGGGATTGCGGGGCACGCCGCTGCCCGTCGATCGATGACCGAGCACTTCCCCGCCGGCGGGGAACGGCTGCAGAAGGTGCTCGCCCGAGCCGGCTTTGGCAGCCGCCGGACCGCCGACAACCTCATCGCCGCCGGACGGGTGACGGTCAACGGCGAGGTGGCCGAGCTGGGCCGGCGGGTCGACCCCGAGCGGGACAAGATCGCCGTCGACGGGGTCTCGGGCTCGGTGCACGCCGGGCTCGTCTACTACCTGCTCAACAAGCCGGCCGGGGTCATCTCCACCGCCGCCGACCCCCAAGGCCGGCCCACCGTGATCGATCTGGTACCGGCCGAGCCCCGGGTGTTCTCGGTGGGGCGCCTCGACCTCGAGACCGAGGGCTTGATGGTGCTGACCAACGACGGTGACCTGGGCCATCGCCTCACCCATCCCTCCCGGAGCGTGGGGAAGGCGTACCTGGTCCAGGTGGAGGGGACGCCGTCGCCCGGCGTCGTGCGCCGTCTCCGAGAAGGCATCGAGCTCGAGGACGGGATGACCAGCCCGGCCAAGGTGGCCCTGACGCCACCCAACCTGCTCCGCCTGGTGATCCACGAGGGCCGCAACCGCCAAGTCCGCCGGATGTGCGCGGCGGTGGGACACCCGGTGGTGCGCCTGGCCCGCTACCGCATCGGCCCCCTCGCCGATCCTTCCCTGGCGCCCGGCCAGTGGCGGCACCTGGAGCTGAGCGAGATCCGTAGCCTGGAGGAGGCCGCCGCCTCCGTCTCGGGCGCCGAAGCCGACGACGACGAGCCATTCGACGACGACCGGTAACATCCGGAGGTGCTGCGAGCCCTGCGTGGTGCGACGACGGTCGACGAGGACACCCCCGAACAGGTCCGAGAACGCGTGGTGGCCCTGATCGAGGAGCTGCTCGAACGCAACGGTGTTGATCACGACCAGCTCGTCAGCATCGTGTTCACCGCTACCGACGACCTGCACTGTGCCTTCCCGGCCACCGCGGCACGCACCCTGGGCTTGGGCGACGTCCCCATGCTGTGCGCCCGCGAGCTCGATATCGCCGGGGCCACGCCCCGGTGCATACGGATGCTGATCCATCTCGACACGTCCAAGGCACGCAGCGAGTTGCGTCACGTCTACCTGGAAGGGGCCGCAGGGCTGCGGGATGACCTTCCCGGCTGAGCCCCTCCGCCAGCGCCGGGCGGCGGTCGTGGGAACGGGTCTGATCGGCAGCTCCATCGGCCTCGCCCTGCGAGCCCAGGGGTGGCACGTGACCGGGCGCGATCGCGACCCCGTTCGTGCTGCGGCCGCCCAGGCCAGGGGGGCGATCGATGTCGTGGGCGACGATGCCGACGCCGAGCTCATCTTCGTGGCCACGCCGGTGGGAGCGGTGGGAGCGGAGGCGGCGGTGGCGCTCAAGGGCCAGGGCGTGGTGACCGACGTGGGCGGCGTCAAGTCGTCCATCGTGGCCACCGTCGACGATGCCCGTTTCGTCGGCGGCCATCCCATGGCCGGCAGTGAGCAGGACGGGGTGGAGGGGGCCGACCCTCAACTCTTCGAGGGAGCGGTGTGGGTCCTCACGCCGGTGGCGGGGACCGATCCCCACGCCCACGCCCTGGTGCGTTCAGTGGTGTCGTCTCTCGGTGCCGAAGTGCTCGAGCTGGCCCCCGAGGACCACGATGCCCTCGTGGCGGTGGTGTCCCACGTCCCTCACCTGGCCGCCGCCGCCCTCATGGGCCTGGCCGCCGAGCGGGCCGAGACCCACGATGCGCTCTTGCGCCTGGCCGCCGGAGGATTCCGCGACATGACCCGGGTGGCCGCCGGTGACCCCGGCATCTGGCCCGACATCTGCGCCGAGAACGCGGTGGCCATCGTCGAGCTCCTGACTGCTTTCGAGGCGGCGTTGGCGGCCATGCGCGAGCGGGTGGCCAGCGGTGACCGCGATGCGCTGCTCGGGGCGCTCCAGCGAGCCCGGGTGGCGCGTACCCGCCTCCCCGGAAAGGTGGCCGAGCTCGGGGCCATGGCCGAGCTGCGGGTGCCGGTGCCCGACCGTCCCGGCGTGCTGGCCGACATCACCACCCTGGCCACCGAACTCGGTGTCAACATCGACGACCTGGAGATCGCCCACTCCAGCGAGGGTGACGCCGGAGTGGTCATCCTCCTGGTGCGCTCGGCCCTGGTGGAGCGACTGGCTGGTGCTCTGGGGAAGCGGGGCTACCACCCCTCACACCGGTCCCTCGGATGACTTACCGGGCCATCGAGCCGCTTCCCGGTCCCCTCGATGCCACCGTCGTGGTCCCCGGATCCAAGAGCATCACCAACCGAGCCCTGGTGGTGGCGGCCCTGGCCGAGGGGACGTCGGTGTTGTCGGGGGCGCTGCACGCCGACGATACCGAGGCCATGATTTGCGCTCTTTGCGCCCTCGGGATCCCCGTGACCACCGAGGCGGAGACGGGGGCGCTGCGGGTGGAGGGCGTGTCGGGGCGGGTGCCACCCGGTCCCGCCCACCTCGACGCCCGCCTGTCGGGCACCACCGCCCGCTTCCTGCTCCCCCTGCTGGCGCTCGGATCGGGGTCTTACCTCCTCGACGGAGGTCCACCGCTGCGCCGGCGGCCCATGGGCTCCTTGGTGAGAGCGCTGAGGGGACTCGGGGCCGAGGTGGGCGAGACCGACCCCGGCCACCTGCCGTTGACGGTGCGGGCTCGGGGCCTTCGAGGAGGGTCGATACGTCTGCCAGGTTCGATGTCCAGCCAGTTCGCCTCCGGCTTGTTGATGAGCGGGCCGGCCATGGCCGCGGGTCTCCACGTCGAGCTGGAGCCTCCCTTCGTGTCACAGCCCTACCTGGCGTTGACCACGGCGACCATGGCTGGCTTCGGAGCGACCGTGGAGGGCGACGCCGAGCACGGCTTCACCGTGGCCCCCGGCACCTACCGGGGCCGCCACCTCGACATCGAGCCCGACGCCAGCGCCGCCTCCTATTTCTTCGCCGCCGCCGCCTTGTGCGGGGGGCGGGTGCGGGTACCCGGTCTCGGGTCGAGCTCGACCCAGGGAGATCTGGCCTTCGTCGACATCCTGGCCGCCATGGGGGCGGAGGTGAGCCGGGAGCCGGCCGCAGTGGAGGTGACCGGTGGCGTTGGGTTGCGGGGGGTCGATGTCGACATGGCCGACTGCTCGGACATGGCCCAGACGCTGGCGGCGGTAGCGGTCTTCGCCTCATCGCCCACCCGGGTCAGGGGCATCGGCTTCGTCCGAGGCAAGGAGACCGATCGCATCGCCGCCGTGGTCACCGAGCTGCGACGCTGCGGCATCGAGGCCGAGGAGGAGGATGACGGCTTCGTCGTGCATCCTGGGCGTCCCCGTCCCACGAGCATCGAGACCTATGACGATCACCGCATGGCCATGAGCTTCACCCTCCTCGGGCTTCGGGTACCGGGCATCGAGATCGCCGACGCCGAGTGTGTGGCCAAGACCTTCCCCGGCTTCTTCGAGGCGATGGACGGCCTGCGCAGGCGAACAGTGCGCAGCGCCGGTAGCGTGCCGCCCTCGTGAGGGTGATCGCCATCGACGGGCCGGCGGGATCGGGCAAGTCCACCGTCGCCCGCCGCCTGGCGGAGCGCCTGGACCTGGCCTACCTCGACACCGGCGCCATGTACCGGGCCGTGGCCTTCGCCGCCCTCCGACGGGGGATCGATCCCGCCGACCACGAGCCGGTGGCGCGCCTGGTCCCCTTGCTGGAGATGACCGTCGAAGCGGGTCGGGTCACCGTCGACGGCGTGGATGCCACCATCGAGATCAGGGGCCCCGAGGTGACCCGGGCCGTCAGCTCGGTGGCGGCCAACGCCGAGGTTCGGGCCGAGCTGGTGAGGCGCCAGCGGGAGTGGGTGGCGGCCCGGGCCGGTGGGGTGGTCGAGGGCCGCGACGTCGGTTCTGTGGTCTTCCCCGACGCCGATCTCAAGGCCTACCTCCATGCCCGGGCCGACGTCCGTGCCGAACGCCGCCACCAGGAGGTATCCGATCTCGACTACGAGGCGGTGGCCGCCGACATGGCCCGGCGCGACTCCGTCGACGCCGAGCGGGAGGCCGACCCGCTGCGCTGCGTCGACGGCGCCGTGGTGGTCGACACCAGCGATCGCAGCGTGGACGACATCGTCGACGACCTGATGGCTCGGCTGGGGGAGGCCCCATGAGGTACCCGCCGGCATCGCCCGTCGTCGCCCGCCGGGTCTACGCCGCGGTGCGGGCTCTCATCGCCGGCTTCGCCGCCGTGTACTGGCGGCTGCGGGTCGACGGCGCCGAACGACTGCCCGCCACCGGGGCGTTCATCCTGGCCCCTGTCCACCGCTCGAACATCGATACGCCCATCATGGCCACCCTCACCCGGCGCTACATGCGCTACCTGGGAAAGGAGCAGATGTGGAAGTTCGGCTGGTCGGCCTGGCTGTGGGACACCCTCGGCGCCTTCCCCGTGCAGCGGGACAAGGTCGACCGTAAGGCGATGCGAAAGTGTGTGGGTGCGCTGCGGGCCGGCGAGCCGCTGGTGGTCTTCGCCGAGGGGACCCGGCGCACGAGCCCGGTGATCGAGGACCTCTTTGACGGCGCCGCCCACCTGGCCCTGCGCACCGGAGCACCCATCTTCCCGGTGGGTATCGGCGGCTCGGCCCGGGCCATGCCCCGGGGGGCGAAGTTCTTCCGGCCCGTGCGGGTCTGTGTGGTGGTGGGTGAGGCCATCCACCCCGAGATGCCTGAGCCGGGGCAGCGGGTGCCCCGCCGGGCGGTCAGGGAGTTGACCGAGCGCCTGGGCAAGGAGCTTCAGGTGGTCCTGGACCAGGCTCGAATCAACGCCGGCGATTAGCCGGCCCGCTTCGCATCGAGACTACCTGCTCGATCCGGCCGAGCACGTCGGTGGTGGGGGCGACCCGGGCGTTCTCGTAGGCGGACAAGCGTGATGGCGACGTGCCCACCAGCTCCGCCAGTTGGCGTTGCGTCAACCCCGCCTGCTGGCGCCAGGAGCGGATGCGCTCGGCGTAGCGCCGGCGAGCCTGCTCGCTCCAGGTGCGGCGGGCGCCGGCGACGGCGTCGAGGATGAGCAGGTCGATGCCGCCGTGCTCGCCCCAGCCGGCGACCGTCTCGGCCGTGCGGGCCGCCGGGCCCCACGGGTTGGTTCCGATGGCCGCCACCAGGCGCTTCCAGTCCGAGCGCACTCCCCGGTCGATCAAGGTCTCGATGGCCTCGGCCGGCCACTCGTCGAGCGGGCGCGACGGGTCGACGTCGACGTTGCGGAACTTCATCGCAGCATCTCCTGAGCGACGTTGCGCAAGACCGACGCAACGGCGTCCCACTGGTGCCAACGTGCATCGAGACCCTTGTAGGAGGCCAGCTGCCGAGTCGCCCTCGGGTCTCGGGGCCGGGGATCAGCGAGCTGGCGTACGACCTGCGTGGACACCGCTTCGTCGCCCCGGTTGATGTCGGCGTAGAACTCGTCCATCCCGATCAGCGTCGTAGCCGCCTCTCCGGTCCCGAGATGGTCGACGAGGGCGGCGATGTCCACGTAGTCACGGGTCTGATTACGAGTCAGGGCGAGCCACGCCGTGATCCGAAGCGTCTCCTGAGCCGTGGGAATCGTGAGGGCCTTGCCCCGGACCTCGGCTAGCTCGGTCTCGAGGGGCCGCTGGCGGAAGAGCTGACGCAGCCCGGTCTCGATCCCGCCCAGCTCGCCCAGGATGATCTTGCCCGGTTGCGCCCGAGCCATCGACCAATCGCCGACCGCCTCCAGGTGCTCCAGGATCGTGTCGAAGCGGTCGGCCAGTTCGGCGATCACATGGTCGTGGTCGAACAACCGGCGGTGCCGGGCGTGAAAGGCGGCTGCCGAACCCCCTACGAGCACAGCCCCGGGGACCAGTCGCTGGAAGTCGGCGGCCCGCTCCAGGACATCCTCGAGCGAGGGGGGGGTGGGATCGCCCATTCTGGAGATGTTATCGCTTCAGATAAGAAGGGGCGTGGCATTGCGGAGGCCATCGGCAAGACGTGATGGTCCCCGGGCCGAGTGGTGAGCACGGTGTGGCAGCCTGACAGCGATCACTCGACGGACGGGAGCACTGATGGACACGCATGCCCTTCGAGCCGTGCAGCGACCGCTGAAGGAGGCGTACCGGGAGGACCCGACCAAGGCGGTGGTGACGCTCAAGAGGTCGGGTGTCGTCGGCGAGGGCGTCACGTGCTCGGTGGACACGGGGCGAGCCCTCGCCGATGCGGGACTCCATCCTGCGACCGGCGGGGACGGTTCCTCTCTGTGCTCGGGCGACATGCTGCTCGAAGCGCTGGTGGCGTGTGCGGGGGTGACGCTCGGGGCGGTATCGACAGCCATGGGCATCGAGTTGCGAGCCGCCACGGTCCATGCCGAGGGCGACTTGGACGTTCGTGGCACCTTGGGCGTCAGCAAGGAGGTGCCCGTGGGTTTGCGCGCCATCCGGCTCCGGTTCGAGATCGACGCCGACGCTGAGGACGACGCCGTGGCGAAGCTGCTCGAGTTGACGGAGCGCTACTGCGTCGTGCTCCAGACCATTAGATCGGCGACGCCGGTCAAGGCCTCCACCTTCACTCGACCTGGTCGGACGGCGGAGGCGTGAGGTCGACCGAGACACCGAAGTCATAGAGCTTCCAGACATAGGCATCCCGGGTCCAGTCGTTCTAGCACTAGCGCTAGCGCCTGGTCCTCCCGTCGCCGTCCGCCCACACCTCCACCGGGAACTGTGAGTACTCACCACCGGGCGCCCCCAACCGTGCCAGGTCGACGACTGCTCGGTAGTGCTTCGTGCCGGTCCCCAGCACGGTCTCCGCGCCGACCTCGGGCCATCTCCACGGTGACCGATCTGAGGTACTCAAGTGCGCCGCTCGACGCTCCCAGCTGGTTGCGAAGGGAGACGATGGCCAGATCTCTCAGCGAGTCTTCGTACTCCTTTCTGGTCCACATCGGGTCGTCCACGTTTCTCTGGTAGCTGATGGCGCTACCGATGTCGAAAACTCCTGGCAGGGGGTGTAGCCAATGAGAAACGTGTACCTGAACACGCCGGTATCAAAGTCGCCTGCACCCTTGAACACGGGAGCGGGAACCGGCTCGTCCTCGCCCGCCAACACGAGCATGACCTCGAACCTTGCGGTGGTAGCCCTGTGCCCAAGCTGTGGGCAGCGAGGGCGATGGCGGCAGCCACCGCTGTCATCCTGCAAGCCCGGTTGGCCCATCGCATCAGCGACGGTTCTACCCAGCTTGATCCCCGACCTCAACCGACCGGCTCCCGCATCTCCCGGGGGCGGGGGAAGTACCACCATTGCGCCATGGATCTGACTTCTTCCATCGCTCGGTGGACTGATCTCTGCCGCCGGCTTC
>JBBSLT010000030.1:0-18646 GCA_038233555.1 Acidimicrobiales bacterium | reverse complement strand
TGCCGGCGCCCGGAGCACGATCAGTTCGCCGTCGAACCTCCGGTTCGGCGGCGAGATTCCAGCTGACCCAGGTAGAAGGACGATCCCTGGTTGTCGACGCAGTCGGACGTGACGCCGTAGGGCATCCGTTCGGGATCGGTGGCCGTGCCGCCGGCACTTCGGACCCGCTCTACGGCTGCGCCGATGTCGTCCACGGCGTACATGGGCGTGACCACCGGGAGGTCGGCGCCGCCGTACATCCCCGCCATGGGTCGCACACCCTCGACGTTCCAGCCATCCTCCATGTGGCCGGGCGAGAAGGCCCAGCTCAGCACGGCTGAATAGAAGGTGCGGGCCCGGGCGGTATCGACTACGCCGAGCGTGAGGTATGCCAGCTCACCCTGGCGAGGACCTGGCTCCCCGGCGGGACGATCGGGGTCAGCACCGGACTCGGACAGGGAAAAGGCCATGCCCTGGTCGTCGACGCAGTCGGCCACCAGGCCGTAGGGCTCGTGCCTTGGTTCCTCGGCCCGGCCGCCGGCCGCTCGCACCCGCTCCACCGCTGCGGTCACGTCGTCCACGGAGAAGCACAAGAACACGGTCCGCCGATCTTGGCCTCCCCACAGGCCGAGGGGCGGTTCGACGCCCTCGACTCGGCGCCCCTGCGGCGCACTGCCCGGGGTGTAACGCCACCCCAGCACCTCGGCGTAGAAGGCGGCGGCGACCTCGACGTCGGAGACCCACAGCGATGCGTAGCTCACGTCGCCATGGCCTAAAGGCCGTGCCGTGGACGCCGAGTCGGGAGCGCCTGTGCCGGCACCGACGATGGCGCCGGACAGCATCCACCGATGGCCGAAGGGGTCGATCACCACGGCGTTGCGGCCATAGGGATTGTCGCTCGGCGGGCGGTCGAGGGTTGCGCCGGCGCCGACGGCTTGCTCGGTGCTGGCGTCGACATCGGCCACCGCCAGGTGAAGGGTCACCGGCGACCCCTGGCCGGGCACCGGGGCGGCCACCCCGATCTCGGGGTGCTCGTCGGAGAGCATCACCACCGTTCCGCCCAGCTCGAGCTCGGCGTGACCGATGCGGCCGTCGGGCATGACGATGGGCTCGCCCCGGGGGCGGGCGCCGAGGACCTCGGCGTACCAGGCCAAGGCGCGGTGAGCGTCGGCCACGGCGAGGTAAGGGATGACTCCGGCGTAGCCGGGGTCAGGGGCGGCCGTGGCTGCCACCGGTTCGGGGGCGAGGACGGTACGGGGCATGTCGACTCCTTCGGGGAGGGCCAGCGCCCGCTGGATGCGGTTGCGCAGGCGGATCTTGAATCGGGAATCCGGGTCGATGGGCTCGACCGGAGCGGACAGGGCGTCGAAGGGATCAGTCATCACCGGTCTCCTCGGCTTCGTAGGCCCGCCGAAAGGCTCGCCGGGCCCGCACCAACAGGCCCTCAGTGGCGTGGAGGGTACGTTCGAGGTGGGCCGCCACCTCGGGTACGGGCAGATCGTCGAGGTAGCGCAGCGTGAGGGCGGCACGATGCTGGGGGACAAGCTTGCCCAGGGTGTCCCGGGCCCGCATGGCGTCGAGCTGGGCGTCCCAGGGGTCATTGCCCTCGGCTTCGGACCCATCGCCGACCAGGGCCAGCCCCCGCTCTTCGCGAGACTGGGCTCTCCAGTGGTCGACCAGCTTGTGGCGGGCCACCCCGATGAGCCACGCCACCGACAGGGGAGCGGGATCGTCCCTTCGGACCGCCCCCACGGCGGCGAGGAACGTCTGGGCACACAGATCCTCGGCCACCACCGCTCGACCGCAGCGGCTGAGCAGATAGCCGTAGACGCGAGGCAGGGCCTCCTCGTAGAGGGCAAGCAGTGCACTCCCAGGATCTGGAGGCGTCGCCGTCACGTCCTGCACCTCCCTACTGTCGTCCGGGACGACGCATCTCCAACGGGCGGGCGGAATTTCCCACCCGCCCGCGCCTCGGTCTCTCTCGCAGCGAGTTCTTCGCCAAGGCCGCCGCTCGCTGGGCGGACGAGCTCGAAGGAGGGGATATCACGGCGGAGATCGACGCCGCTCTGGTCGCCGCTGCATCGAGATCGACGATGAGAAGCTCGCTGCGATTCGCGAGCTGCTGGGTACTCAGACCCTGAGAGCCAATGTTGATGGGGCCTTCGACGAGGTCCTGGCCCTCGACCGCCGCCGACGGGCCCTGATCGCCGGGCAAGGTGTGGATACCGGTGACCTGGATGATCCAGCTGCCCGCCAATCGGCATGGGGCTAGAGCCCTATTACCTGGGGGACACCTCGGCGCTGGCGTGCGCGGCCCGCCCTCAGGTGGCAGCTCGACTCGTCCCCCTTCTCGAGGTCGGCCTCGTGGCCCGCTGCACGCCGACCGACCTGGAGGCTGGATTCTCGTCCACCAGCGGGGAGCGAAAATCGCCGACCTCCTGATCGCGGCTGCGGCTGAAGCGGCAGGCCTCGTCCTGCTCCACTATGACCACGACTTCGACGTGATCGCCGAGGTCACTCATCAGCCAACCGAGTGGATCGTTCCCGCCGGAGTGGTCCCGTGAGCCTATGAGATCAAGTCGTCACAGCCGTTGCCCTTCCTTCAGAGGTTGCGACGGAGTTGCAATGTGACCGGCTCCAGGCCGTCGGCCTCGAGGCGGGCTTCCTCGAACCAGCCCACACGATGCCAGAATCCCTCGACGAACCCGCCTGCCTCGGTCCTCGTCCTGGCCAAACGACAGCCCCGCTTCGCCGCCGCGGATACGAAGGCTGCGACGAGGTGGGAGCCGATGCCCTCGTGGCGGTGGGCGGTGGCGACGACCAGGTCGTCGAGATAGGCGCTCGAGCCGCTGGTCCAACCTCGTGCCGTACCGACCACGCGTGCGTCCCGGCGGGCAGTGACAGCCAGGTCAACCGTTGGCGCCGGCCCACGATGGTCGGGGTCGAGCACCGACCATTCTCGCTCCCGGAAGGCGCTGGCCTCGGGGTCGAGCTGGTCGGTCACGGTCAGCTCGAGCTCCAGCCCTCCCCGGCCCACAACCGAGAGGGCGGCAAAGGTTGCATCGGCGTGAGGACGCCAGACGCGCCGGCCCTCGTCGTCACGCTCCTCGCGGAGCAGGTGGACGCGCTCGAACGTGACCTCGCTTCGGTAGTCGGACAGCGCTTGTGCGGCTGCGTTCAGACGCTCGGGCTCGCCACCGTCGCGAACGGTGACGTGGGGATGGAAGGGCCACGTCAGGGTCCGGGCCAGGGGCTCGAGGAAGGCCCGATTGCGTAGCACCTGCACGGCTTCGACGTTGCCGGCCACGCTCAGGTACAGCACCGGGTTCACCGGCAGGAAGGTGGTGGGTGGGCCCAGCGTGACGGTGATTGGATGGGTCGCGGCAGCCGCCGCTCGCAGGACGGCCAGGGCGTCGCCCATGCGGTCCTCCCGCACGTTGACAGGGGGCACCAGGGTGATGTGGGGGGCGATGTGGTCCACCGCCTCCTCCCCACACGCCCGGCGCAACACGTCGATCTCGTCGGCAACCGGCCTGGGCACCAGCAGGGCGACACCGAGGCGCAAGCGGGGCACAGCTTTCGATCTTTGTCGGCTGGACAGTGCCTCGCACTCCTGAGCCGACAAAGATCGGTGAGATCAGCTTTCGGCCAGCTCGATGCGCAGGCGGGCGCGGCGCAGGGCGGCCTCGGCCTCCTGCTGTGCCTCTTCGTCGACGTCGGTGGCCCCGCCCCGGCCCTGCTCGGCCCGTTCCAGGGCCCGCTGGGCTCGAGCGGCATCGATGTCGTCCACCAGCTCGGCCACGTCAGACAGGATCGTGACCCGATCGTCGGTGACCTCCACGAAGCCCTCGTGGACCGCAGCCAACACGTCGTCGCCCTCGGACGCCCGGATGGTGACCGCCCCCACCCCCAGGCTCCCGATGAAGGGGGCGTGGCCGGTCATGAAGGCGATCTCGCCGTCGGTGGTACGGGCAATGACCATGTCGGCGTCGCCGCTGTAGAGGATCTTCTCGGGGGCCACCAGCTCCACCTGCATCGTCATGGCTCAGTCCTCCTGGAGCTTCTTGGCCTTCTCCCGGGCGGAGTCGGCACCACCCACGTTGAGGAAGGCCTGTTCGGGCAGCTCGTCGAGGTCGCCGCCGATCAGGGCCTCGAAAGAGTCGACCGTCTCCTCCACTGGAACGTTGATGCCGGGCAGGCCGGTGAAGGCCTCGGCCACGAACATGGGCTGGGACAAGAAGCGCTGCACCTTGCGGGCCCGGGCGACGATGAGGCGGTCCTCCTCGGCCAGCTCGTCGATGCCAAGGATGGCGATGATGTCCTGGAGCTCCTTGTAGCGCTGCAGCACCTCCTGGACCTCGCGGGCCACCCGGTAATGGCGCTCACCCACCACCTCGGGAGCGAGGATGGTCGAGGTCGACGACAGCGGGTCGACGGCGGGGTAGATGCCCTGGGAGGCGATGTCTCGGGACAGCTCGGTGGTGCCGTCGAAGTGGGTGAAGCTGGTGAACGGCGCCGGGTCGGTGTAGTCGTCGGCGGGGACGTACACGGCCTGGAGCGAGGTGATGGAACGACCCCGGGTGGAGGTGATGCGCTCCTGGAGCTCGCCCATCTCGTCAGCGAGGGTGGGTTGGTAGCCCACGGCCGAGGGCATGCGGCCCAACAGGGTCGATACCTCGGATCCGGCCTGGACGAAGCGGAAGATGTTGTCGACGAACAACAGCACGTCTTGCTGCTTGACGTCACGGAAGTACTCGGCCATGGTCAGCGCCGCCAGCGCCACCCGCAGGCGCACGCCGGGAGGCTCGTCCATCTGGCCGAACACCAGCGCCGCCTTCTCCAACACGCCCGACTCGCCCATCTCCAGCAGCAGGTCGGTGCCCTCCCGGGTGCGCTCGCCCACCCCGGCGAAGACCGACACGCCACCGTGCTCCTGGGCCACCCGGCGGATCATCTCGGTGATGAGCACGGTCTTGCCCACCCCGGCCCCGCCGAACAGCCCGATCTTGCCGCCCTGCACGTAGGGCGTGAGCAGGTCGATGACCTTGATGCCCGTCTCGAACATCTCCCGCTTGGGCTCGAGGGTGTCGAACGCCGGCGCCGGCCGGTGGATCTCCCAGTGGTCGTCGGCCTCCCCGATGGTGTCGGTGTCGAGCGGCTGGCCCAACACGTTGAAGACGTGGCCGAGCACAGCATCGCCCACCGGCACGGTGATGCCCCGACCGGTGTTGCGGACCACCGCCCCCCGCACCATCCCGTCGGTGGGCTGCATGCAGATGGCCCGGATCTGGTTGTCGCCGATCTGTTGAGCCACCTCAGCGGTGACCAGCACCTCGTTGCCGTCGAGGTCCAGCGTCATCTCGATGGCGTGGTGGATCTCGGGCAGGCAGTCGGGGGGGAACTCAACGTCGACCACCGGTCCGGCGACGGCGACGACGCGGCCCTCCTTCAGCTCCTTGTCGGTCTCGGGCTTGTCGGTCTTGGGCTCTTCGGTCATGGTCACGGCAGGCGCTCCTATGGAAAGGTTGGATCCACGATCAACTGTTGGACATTGCTTCGGCCCCGCCGGCGATCTCCATGATCTCGCTGGTGATGGAGTCCTGGCGAGCCCGGTTCATGGCCCGGCTAAGCTTGGTCTCGAGCTCCTCGGCGTTGTCGGTGGCCGACTTCATGGCCCGCTGGCGAGCGGCGTGCTCAGAGGCGGCGGCGTCGAGCATGGCCGCGAACAGCCTGGCCTCGACGTAGCGGGGCAGCAGCCGGTCGAAGATCTCTCCCGGGGACGGCTCGTACTCGTAGTCGGCGGTCAGGTCCCCGTCCCCCTCGTCGGCGGCCACGGCCTGCAGCGGCATGAACCGGCGCACCACCACCCGCTGGGAGGCAGCAGACAGGAAGCGGGTGTAGACGAGGCGGACCTGGTCGACATCTCCGTCGAGGAAGGCGTCAGTGACCACCTCGGCCACACGACGAGCGTCCTCGAAGGCGGGGGTGTCGCTCATGCCGGTGAACTCGGCGTCGATGCGGTACTTCCGGAAGCTGAAGTAGCTGGCTGCCTTCTTTCCGATCAGCACCAGCGAGTAGTCGGCACCCTCGGACTGGGCACCCTGCAGGTCACGCTCGGCGGCGCGGATGACCGAGGTGTTGTAGGCCCCGGCCAGGCCCCGGTCGGAGGTGATGACCACGAAGGCCACCTTGTCTACCGATTCGGCCTGGCGAAGGAGCGGATGCTCCTTGCCGGCGCCGGCGGCCGACAGGTGCCGGATCACCTCGGTTATCTGCTCGGCGTAGGGCCGCGCCGCCAGGGCCCGCTGCTGGGCCTTGACCACCTTGGTGGCGGCGATGAGCTCCATGGCGTGGGTGATCTTCTTGGTCGACTGGATGCTCTTGACCCGTCGCTTGAGGACCTTCTCCTGGCCTCCCGCCATCGGCTAGTCCTTGTCCCGTTCGATCTCGTCCTCGGGGAGGATGCCTTCCTTGCGCCCGCCGGCCTTGCTGGCCCGCTCGTCACCCTGGTCCTCGGGCTCGGGTTCGGCTTCGGCCTCCTCGGTGGTCTGGAACTGCTCGGCGAACTCCTCGATTCCCTTCTTGAAGGCGTCCTCGTCGGAGATCTTGCCCTCTGAGGCGATGCCTTCGAGCACGTTGCCGTGACGGCTGCGGAACCACTCGACGAGCTCGGACTCGAAGCGGCCTACGTCGTCCACGGGGACGTTGTCGAGGAAGCCTCGGGTGCCGGCGTAGAGTGAGACCACCTGCTCCTCCACCGCCATCGGCGAGTTGAGGCCCTGCTTGAGCAGCTCGGTCAGGCGGTAGCCCCGGTCGAGCTGGGCCTGGGACACCTTGTCCAGCTCGGAGCCGAAGGCGGCGAAGGACTCCAGCTCACGGAACTGGGCCAGGTCGCCCTTGAGCGTGCCCGTCGCCGTCTTCATGGCCTTGACCTGGGCCGCCGATCCCACGCGGGACACGGAGATGCCCACGTCGATGGCCGGGCGCACGCCCGACTTGAACAGGTCGTCTTGGAGGTAGACCTGCCCGTCGGTGATGGAGATCACGTTGGTGGGGATGTAGGCCGAGACGTCGCCGGCCTTGGTCTCGATGATGGGCAGGGCGGTCAGCGAGCCCGCCCCCAGCTCGTCGGAGAGCTTGGCTGACCGCTCCAGCAGCCGGCTGTGGAGGTAGAACACGTCACCGGGATAGGCCTCGCGGCCCGGCGGACGGCGCAACAGGAGCGACACCTGGCGGTAGGCCTCGGCCTGCTTGGACAGGTCGTCGTAGACGATGAGGGCGTGGTCGCCGTTGTCCATCCAGTGCTGGCCCATGGCGCAACCGCCATAGGGGGCCAGGTACTTGAACGGGGCCGGGTCTGACGCAGGGGCGACGACCACCACCGTGTAGTCCATGGCGCCGTGCTCCTCGAGGACGGCCACCGTCTGGGCCACCGTGCTGGCCTTCTGGCCGATGCCCACATAGACGCACTTCACCCCCAGGCCCTTCTGGTTGATGATGGTGTCGACGGCGATGGTGGTCTTGCCCGTCTTGCGGTCGCCGATGATGAGCTCGCGTTGACCCCGGCCGATCGGCGTCATCGAGTCGATTGCCTTGATGCCGGTCTGGAGCGGCTCGTGCACGGGCTGGCGCCCGATGATGCCCGGGGCCTGGACCTCCATGCGCCGGGTGTGCTCGGTATTGATGGGGCCCTTGCCGTCGAGGGGCTGGCCGAGGGAGTCGACCACCCGGCCCAACAGGGCGTCGCCCACGCCCACCTGGAGGATGTTGCCGGTGGCCTTGACCGCCTGGCCCTCCTCGATGTGGCCGGCCTCGCCCAGGATGACCGCACCGATCGAGTGCTCCTCCAGGTTCAGGGCCAGGCCAAGGGTGCCGTCCTCGAACTCCAACAGCTCGTTGACGGCCACGCCGGGCAGGCCGCTCACCTTGGCGATGCCGTCTCCCACCTCGGTGACACGACCGACCTGAGCCGTCTCGGTGACCGGCGAGTAACCCTCGAGGTGCTTGCGCAGCGCCGCGGTGATGTCACTGGGGTTGATGGTGAGCTCTGCCACTGTGGTCCTCCCTTGCCGCCGGGGGTCCGGCAGGCGGTCTACCTGATGGTCTCTCGGAGCTGGTCGAGCTTGGTCCGCACGGTGCCGTCGATGACGGTATCGCCGACCTGGGCCACCAGGCCGCCCAACACCGACGGGTCGATGATCACCTTGACCTCGACGTCCTTGCCCGTGGCTCGGCCGAGGGCATCGGCCAGCCGGGACTTCTGGTCGTCGCTGAGGGGAACGGCCGAGCGCACCTCGGCCACGGCCCGATCATGGGCGGCGGCGGCCCGGCGAACCAATGCCTCGATGATGGCGGGCAGCTCCCGGGCCCGGCCGGCCCCTACCACCAAGGCGACCAGGTTGGTGGTGACCGGTGAGGCGCGGGTGCCCAACAGCTCGGCCACCACGCCCCGGCGGCGCTCGGCGGGTACGGCTTCGTCGGTGAGGACGGCCCGCAGCTCGTCGTTGCCGTCCAACAGGCGACCGAAGCGGAACAGCTCGTCCTCCACCTCGTCGAGGGAGCCCTCCACCCGGGCCACCTCGAACAGGGCGGTGGCGTAACCGTCGATGCGGTCGCCGCGGTCGTCAGCCATCAGCTCGACGCCTCTGGCCCGCTTCGGGAACTTCCGCTGGCGGCGCCGCTGGAACCGACGGTGTTGATGTAGTTCTCGATGAGGCGCAGGCTGGCCTCGCGGTCGAGGCTCGACTCCACCACCCGCTCGGCCATCTCCACGGCCACCACGGCGACCTGGGACTGCAGCTCGGACATCACGCGGTCGCGCTCGGCCGCGATCTGCTCGGCGTTGCGCCGGCGTTGCTCGGTGGCCTCGGACTCGGCTCGGGCCATGAGGTCGCGCTTGACCGAGTCGGCGCTCTGGCGAGCCTCTTCGATGATGCGCCCCGCCTCGCCCTTGGCATCGGCGAGCTGGCGTTGGTAGTCGGCCAGGACGGCACCGGCCGCAAGCTTGGCCTGCTCGGCCTCGTCGAGGCTGTCGCGGATCTTGTCGCTGCGGGCCTCCATCGACTTCTGCATGGGCGGCAGGGCGACCTTGGCCAGCAGCACGAACAGCACCATGAACGACGCCGCTCCCCAGATGAGCTCGTTGGTGGCGGGCAGGATGGGGTTGGGCGCCTCCTGGCAGTCGTCGATGGAGCCGCCGCCCTCCAGGAGCTCGATGCACTCCTCAGCGGCATGGTCGACTTCCTCGCCACCCTCGCCAGGCTCGGCGGCGTAGGCGGTGGCGGGGAACGCCGCCAGGGCGACGAACGCCAGCGCCAGGGCGGCCCCGCAACGTCGAGTGCGCATGGCGGTCACGGCGTTACCCGGCGACGATGAACGAGAGCACGAACCCGAACAGGGCCAGGGCCTCGGTGAAGGCGATGCCGAGGAACATGGTGGTGCGGACCATGCCCGCCGACTCAGGCTGGCGGGCCATGGCCGTGATGGCGTTGCCCACCACGATGCCGATGCCGATGCCCGGGCCGATGGCGGCGGCGCCGTAGACGATGCCTCGCCCGACGGCGGTGAGGCCCTCGGCGAGCTCACCCGGTTCTTGCTGGGCGAGGACTTGGAGCGTGAACGACACTGGACTTCCTCCTAATGCTCGGGGTGCATGGCACCCGCGATGTAGACGGCGGTGAGGATGGTGAAGATGAACGCCTGCAGGACCGACACCAGGACCTCGAAGCCGGTGAGGGCCACGAGCAGCCCGAACGACACCGGCCAGATGACCAGCGACAAGCTGAGGGTGAACGTGGCCGAGGTGATGACGATGAAGCTGACCAACAGCAGGTGGCCGGCGAGCATGTTGGCGAAGAGTCGTACGGCCAGGGAGAAGGGCCGCACGATGATGGTGGAGACGAACTCGATCGGCGTGACCAGGATGTAGAGCGCCTTCGGCACCCCCGGCGGGAACAGGACCGACTTGAAGTAGCCGAAGAAGCCTTGGCTGGCGATCCCCATGTAGTTGTAGAGCACCCAGACCAGGACGCCCATGTAGGCGGGCAGGGCCACCCGGGCGTTCACCGGCATCTGGGCCACGGGGATGATCTCCCAGATGTTGGTGACGAAGATGAAGCAGAACATCATCACCAAAAGGGGCAGGAACTTGAGCCCGTCGGGGCCCATGGTCTGCAGGACGACGCCGTCACGCACGAAGTCGACGATCGACTCGGCGAAGTTCTGGACGCCGGACGGCACCAACTGGGATCGGCGCGACGCCAGGTAGAACAACCCGAAGACCAACGCCACCGAGAGCCACATGAGGATGACAACCTTGTTCACGGCCAGAGGGCCGTCGCCGCCGAAGATCGAGGGCCACTCGGTGACGTGGCTGACGGGCGGGAACTCAAGGGCGAAACCAGCCATGGCCGCCATCATCCTTTCTCCGCTCGGGGCTTGAGGCCGGGAAAGGCCAGAGACAGCGACACGTGACGAGCCTCCCACACCAACAGGCCGACATGCGTGGTCACCAGCGTCAGCCCGAGGGGCAACAGCTCCACCCAGGCGGCATCGCGCACGGCTAGGACGGCGAGGGTGAGAGCTCCGAGGCGCAGCAGGTAGCCGGCGAGGATGGTGCCCATCAGCATCCCCACCGAGATCTTGGCCGCCCAGGCCATGAGGGCGGCGGCCACCAGGAAGTTCACCACCACCAAGACGACGGCGTAGGCCGACGAAAGGGCGCCGTCGAGGCCCCACACCAGCCCCGAGATGACCACCAGCACGGGGGCCACGGGAACTGCTCGCCTGGCTAGATCACGGGCGATCTCGGTCTCGGGAGAGGCGCCGGGCAGGGCGGCGACCGGCGACTTGACGTCACTCATGGGTCACCAGCGGCGAGTTGGCGCGGGCACGGGACCGGCTGGTCCGTAGCTCGGCCTCGTGGCGATCCATGTCGGCCTGGTAGCCGGCGCAGGTCTTCCAGGTGAGGTAGCCGAGGGAGAAGACGGCCAGCAGCACCGTGAAGAGTGGAGTCGTGCCCACCCAGACGTCGACACGGTGGCCGAGGAAGCCGAAGATGAGGGGTGTGACCACCATCTCGACGGCCCGGCTGAAGCCGTTGCTCGCTCCGTTGTAGATCTTGCTCCGCTCCCGCGAGTCCACCCTGGTTCTACCCCCGACTTGCCGCAGTGCGCTTGTGAATGTTTGATCAATCTAAGGGAGGCCAGGTAGCCCGGCAAGTTCCCTTCGCAGGACCCTAGTGCGTGGGCTCGCCCGACGACGCCGGCTCGTCGGCAGCACTTTGGGGGACGGGGGCGTCAGGCTCCAGCGGTAAGGCGAGCTGCTCGCCGCCACCGGCCCGAGCCCGCCGGGCCTGCGGGTGCAAGAGGGTATAGAGGGCCACACCCAGGGCGGCCACGCCGAAGGGCACGATGGCGTTGCCCCGGTCGGTGTAGGCCGGGTAGAGCACGAAGCCCGACAGCAGCGCGGTCCAGATCCACAGGATCGCCACCGAACGGCGTTGCCCGTGGCCGAGGCGCATGAGGCGGTGGTGCAGGTGGTCCTTGTCGGCCGTGGCCAGTCCGCTGCGGCGGCTGGCCCGGCGCACGATGGCAAAGGCCATGTCGAAGATGGGCACGCCGAGGATGAAGAGGGGAAGGAACAGCGGGGCGAAGAAGAAGAACGTCTGGCCGCTGAAGCCCTCGTTGGTCTGACCCCCCACCAAGAGGGTGGGCGTGGCCATGAGCAGGCCGAGAAGCATGGAGCCCCCGTCGCCCATGAAGATGCGGGCCGGGTGCACGTTGTGGGGCAGGAAGCCCAGGCACAGGCCCAACACGATGATGGCGATGAGGGGGCTGACGCTGTTGTCGGGGAGGAACCCCTCGTCGAAGAGCTGGTCGGCGTAGAGGAAGAAGGCGGCGGCGGCGATGGCCACGATCCCGGCGGCCAGGCCGTCCAGGCCGTCGATGAGGTTGACGGCGTTGGCCATGCCCACCACCCACAGCACCGTGACCAGAGGGGCGATATCAGGCGAGAGCAGGACGATGTCGCCGAAGGGGATGCGAAAGAACAACATGGTGACCCCGAGCAGCGACAACACGCTGCCGGCCAGGACCTGGCCGGCCACCTTGGCCGGCGCCGACACCTCCCGCAGGTCGTCGACCAGGCCGACGATGAAGATGATGGTGGCCCCCAGCACCACGCCGAGAGGTTCGGAGGTGCTGGCGAAGACCCCGTCGAACTGGGGGATCCGGGTAGCCGTGGCCATGGCGGCCAGGAACCCGAGGTACATGGCCACGCCCCCGAGGGTGGGCGTTGGGCGCTCATGGACCCGGCGGTCGTCGGGGCGCACCACCGCCCCGATGCGGGTGGCCAGGATGCGCACCAGCGGCGTGGTGACCAGGGTGGTCCCGAGGGCGATGGCGAGAACGATGAGGTAGCCGCGCATGCGGGCCCAAGGTTGTCACGACAGGCGAAGTCATGAGTCCTCATCGAGAGGGATGTCGACTGGCATGGGGTGGGGAGTGGACGCCAACCATTGCTGCGGTTTCGGATAGGGGTGGCGGAGGGGCAAGACTGTGGGCTATGAGGCCGGTCCGACGAGTCCTGTTCGCCGACACCATCGAGAGCCTGGACGAGTACCTGGCTCGTCGGGGCGGAGAAGGCTTGACCGCGGCCCGCAAGGTCGATCCCATGATCCTGATCGAGACCCTGGAGGCCTCGGGCCTGCGGGGTCGAGGCGGCGCCGGCTTCCCGACCGGGCGCAAGTGGCGGACCATGGTGGAAAACCGCTCGTTCCGGGTGGGCACCACCGTGGTGGTCAACGGCGCCGAGGGCGAGCCCGGCACCTTCAAGGACCGCAGCATCCTGCGCCAGAACCCCTACCACGTGCTCGAGGGGGCGCTCATCGCCGCCGTGGCGGTGGGGGCCGACCGGGTGATCTTCGGCTTGAAGCGCTCGTTCACGCGTGAGGTCGCCCGAGTCCGGGTGGCCATGCAAGAAGCCGAGGCCAGCGGGTGGGCGGGCGACATCGCCCTAGAGATCTTCGAGGGACCCGACGAGTACCTCTACGGCGAGGAGACGGCCCTGCTCGAGGCCATCGACGGGCGCTACCCCTTCCCTCGCCTGGCTCCGCCCTACCGTCGAGGCCTGCGCAGCGCGGCCGAGCGCCACGCCGGCACCCCCGTTGGCCTCACGTCGGCCGCCCGGGTCGACATGGCCGGACCCGAGGTCGAGCAAGACGCTCCCCCGGCCCTGATCGACAACGTGGAGACCCTGGCCAACGTCCCTCGTATCATCGCCCGAGGGGCCGACTGGTTCCGCAACGTGGGCACCAAGGAATCCCCCGGCACCATCGTGTGCACCATCACCGGCAGCACCCAGCGCCATGGCGTAGCCGAGGTCATGATGGGCACCCCGCTCCGCCAGGTCATCGAGTCCATCGGTGGCGGCGCCCGTCCCGGTCACAAGATCAAGGCGGTGATGCCGGGCGTGGCCAACGGCCTCATCTCCGCCGCCCATCTCGACACACCCGTCTGCTACGAGGACCTCAAAGCAATCGGCAGTGGGCTGGGCTCGGGCGGCTTCATCGTCTTCGACGAGACCGTCGACCTCACGGCCGTGGCCGCCGGCGTCTCACGCTTCCTCGGCGTCGAGTCCTGCGGCCAGTGCACGCCCTGCAAGCAGGGCGGGCTGAAGATCTCCAACCTGCTCCAAGACCTGAGCCGCTCGGAGTCCAACCTGCGCTCCTATGCCGCCCTGGAATCCAGCGTGGCCGCCGTTGCCGACAGCGCCCGCTGCTACCTGGCCCATCAGCACGAGGCGGTGATGCTCAGCGTCATGGAACACTTCCCCGAGGACCTCCAGGCCCACCTCGACGGTGTGGCTCCTCCCCGAGAGCCGTACCTGGTGGCCGAGCTGCTCGACATCGTCGACGGCGAGGCGGTGCTCGACGCCCGCTTCGCCGACAAGCAGCCCGACTGGAGCTTCGACGAGGTTTTCTCGGGCAAGCTACCGGCCGACCACCTGGGTCAAGGCCGCCACGGGGATTGGAGCTTCAAGCCTCGCGAGTGGGCGTCGCTTCCCGACGTGGTTCAAGGCGAGAAGCACTGACCGATCGGGGGTGACGTGGACCCGGCCGACGCACTGGCACGCATCGCCTACCTGCTCGACCGCAGCCACGCCCCCGCCTACCGGGCCCGGGCCTACCACCGGGCCGCAGCGGTGGTCCGGGCCCTTGCCCCCGAGGAGGTGGCCGATCGGGCCCGGCGTCACCGGCTGACCGACCTCGAGCACCTGGGCCCGAAGACGGCGGCCATCGTCGAACAGGCGGTGGCCGGCGAGGTCCCGCCCTACCTGACCGAGCTGGAAGAGACCACACCGGTCACGGCACAGACGGAGGGAGGTGCCGAGCTGGTCGCGGCCCTACGCGGTGACTGCCACACGCATTCGACCTGGAGCGACGGCGGCGCCGACATCGCCACCATGGCCCGAGCGGCGCGAGCCCTCGGCCACGACTACGTGGTGCTCACCGATCACTCCCCCCGGCTGAAGGTGGCCAACGGGCTGACGCCCGAACGGCTACGGGCCCAGTTGGACGAGGTAGCCGGGGTCAACGCCGAGCTGGAGACCGAGGTCGACGACGACGCCGGGATAACCCCGTTTCGCATCCTCACCGGCATCGAGGTCGACATCCTCGACGACGGTGCCCTCGATCAGGACGACGCCCTCCTGCGCCGTCTCGATCTGGTGGTGGCCAGCCTGCACTCGAAGCTGCGCATGGAGGAGCGGGCCATGACCCGGCGCATGGCCACGGCCGTGGCCAACCCCCACGTCGACGTCCTCGGCCACTGCACCGGCCGGCTGCGGGCGAGCAGTGGCAAGAGCCGGCCGGAGTCGACCTTCGACGCCGAGCTGGTCTTCCACGCCTGCGCCCGCTTCGATACCGCCGTGGAGGTCAACTGCCGCCCCGAGCGCCTCGACCCACCTCGCCGCCTCCTGGCCCTGGCCGTGGAGGCGGGTTGTCGCTTCAGCATCGACACCGATGCCCACGCCCCCGGCCAACTGGAGTGGCAGCCTTACGGTGCCGACCGCCTGGCCGCCGCCGGCGTCGGCCCCGACCGGGTGGTCAACGCCGCCTCGGCCGCCGACCTTCTGGCCTGGACCGCCTCCCACGCGCCCTGACCCCCCCCGTTCTTTGTCGCCTTCTGCTCACCAGGTGTAGGTAACACGACAGAGAACAAGGGAGGGGCCGGGTAGCGTGGGCGGCTATGTCCAAGAAGACGGCCAAGCGCAAGGCCAAAGCCCGCTCGTCCAAGGCCAACCACGGTCGCAAGCCCAACGCCGGACGCGGGTGACCCTGGCCCCTTGCTGAGGGTCCCGCCTTCGGCTCCGACCCGGGTGGACACGGTCGTCGACCGCCTCCACGGCGTCGATGTGGCCGACCCGTACCGGTGGCTGGAGGACGGCGAGACCAAAGAGACCCTCGCCTGGGTGGGCGCCCAGAACCAGCGCACCCGTCAGGCTCTCGACCGCCTGTCAAGCCGCTCCGCCCTGCGGGCTCGCCTCGAACGGCTCCTGAGGACCCCCTCGGTCACCTCCCCCCGGCTGGCCGGCGAGCTCGTCTTCACCCGTGAGCGAGACGGTGCGCACGATCAGACCACCCTGGTGGTGCGCTCGGCCGTCGACCCCGACAGCCCCGCCCGCATCCTGATCGACCCCGGTGCCGGTGGCGACGACACGCTGGCCCTCGACTGGTTCCACCCCTCGCCCGACGGTGACCTGGTCGCTTACGGGACCTCCACCGCCGGCGACGAGCGCAGCTCGCTAGGTGTCCTCGATGTCGCCACCGGCTGCCACCTCGACGACGTGATCCCCCACACGCGGGCTGCCAGCGTGGCCTGGCTACCCGACGGCTCGGCCTTCGCCTATACCCGCTACCCGGATCCCGCCGTCGTGGGTGACGAAGAAGCCGGCTACCACCGCTCGGTGTGGTGGCACGAGTTGGGTGCAGACACCGCCAGGGACGAGTTGGTGTGGGGCGACGACGACCTCCCCGATCGCACCGCCTGGCCTCACGTGACGCTGAGCGCCGATGGGCGTTGGATGCTGATCCACGTGTCGCTGGGGTGGAGTCGCGTCGACGTCCACCTCCTCGACCGCACCACCGGCCAGCGCCGGGTCATCATCGAAGGCGAGGAGGCGACGACCTCGCTCGAAGTCGTCGGCGACCGCCTCTACGGCACCACCACCCTCGAGGCCCCTCGTGGGCGGGTGGTGGCAGCCTTGCTGGCCGCGCCCGAAGCCCCCCAGTGGGAGACGGTGGTGACCGAAGGCGACGCCGTCATTGACGGGGCCAGGGTCGCCGGAGCATCCCTGCTGGTGGCCTCCAACGAGGTGGGGGTGGCGCGACTGCACCGCTACCGCCTCGACGGCAGTGGCGACGCCCCCGTGGAGCTGCCCGGCATCGGCGCTCTCGCCGGCCTCGACGCCGACTCCGGTTCCGATCCCGACCGGGAGCTGGCTTTTTTGGCCTTCAGCTCCTTCACCCATGCCCCTGGCCTCTGGCGCTGGACCCCGGCCGGCCTCCAGCCTTGGGGGACGCTGCGCGACAGCGACGGTGGCCCCGACCCCGCCGCCTATTCCGTCCGCCTGGCCGTCTACCCCTCCACCGACGGCGTCGACGTCCCCATGTTCCTGGTGCAGCACGCGGACACGCTCGCCAACCCCGACACCCCGGTGGTGTTGTCCGGCTACGGCGGCTTCGCCATTGCCAACGGCCCGGCGTGGTCACCGATGGCTGTGGCCGTCGCTGATTCTGGAGGCATCTATGCCGTGGCCGGCATACGTGGCGGGGCCGAGCACGGTGAGGACTGGCACCAGGCCGGTATGCGCCAGCACAAGCAGCAGAGCTTCGACGACTTCGCCGCTGCCGCCGACTGGCTGGTAGCCGAGGGCCTGACCTCTCGGCCGCGCCTGGCCATTCGAGGCGGGAGCAACGGCGGCCTGTTGGTGGGAGCGGCTCTGACCCAGCGCCCCGACCTGTGCCGAGCGGTGCACTGCGCCGTACCCCTCCTCGACATGGTGCGCTTCCCCCGCTTTCTCATCGCCCGATTGTGGGTGTCCGAATACGGTGATCCCGACGTGGCCGAGGAGTTCGCCTGGCTCCACGCCTGGTCCCCCTACCACCGGGTGGTCGACGGCACCTGCTACCCGGCGGTCCTACTCACCACGGCCGACAGCGACAGCCGGGTCGACCCCTGTCACGCCCGCAAGTTCGCCGCCCGCCTGCAGGCGGCCACCTCCTGTGGAGAGGACCAGCCGGTGCTGTTGCGGGTGGAGACTCGCGCCGGCCACGGCCAGGGCAAGCCGGTGGGCAAACAGGCCGACGAGGCCGCCGACGTGCTCGCCTTTCTGTTCGATCAGCTCGGGATGGACACCACAGCCGAGGGGTAACACGAACCGGCCATGACGATCGCCGATCCCGCCACCACCGCGGTCGAGGCCGGCCTGCGCTACGTCTCTGATGCCAAACCCGCCATCGTCCGGCGTCGTTGCGGCAAGGGCTTCTCCTACCGCAGCGTCGATGGCTCGCTGGTAAGCGGAGACGAGCGGCACCGCATCGAGGCCATCGCCATCCCTCCGGCATGGACCGACGTATGGATATGCGACCGGCCCGACGGCCACATCCTGGCCACCGGACGCGACGACCGAGGCCGCAAGCAGTACCGCTACCACCCCCACTGGCAGGAGGCGAGCGAGGCCACCAAGTTCGCTGCGCTGGTGGACTTCGGCCACGCCCTGCCCAGCGTTCGGGCTCGCGTCGAGGAAGACCTCGCCCGGCCGGGCCTACCCGAGGAGAAGGTGCTGGCTTCGGTGGTGCACCTGTTGGACGAGACCCTCATTCGCATAGGCAACGACGAGTACGCCGTGAGCAATGACTCCTACGGCCTGACCACCCTGGAGGACGACCATGCAACGGTCTCAGGCTCCACGGTCGCCTTCGAGTTCGGAGGCAAGAGTGGCGCTGAATTCGAGGTGGAGGTGCGTGACCCCCGGCTGGCGGCGATCGTCAGGCGCTGCCAGGATCTGCCCGGCGAGGACCTGTTCCAGTACCTCGACGGCGACCGGGTGATCGACGTCACCTCCACCTCCGTCAACGACTACCTACGCAGCCTGACCAACGGCGAGCGCACGGCCAAGGACTTCCGCACCTGGGGCGGCACCGTGGTGGCAGTCGAGACCTTGGCGAGCCTCGCTCCGGCGGAGACGGCGCAAAAGGCTGAACGCCAGATCCTCACCGCCATCGATGCCGCCGCCGACCGCCTGCACAACACCCGGGCGGTGGCCCGCAGCAGCTACGTGCATCCCGGCGTGATCGAGGCCTACCGCGACGGCACATTGGCCGAGGCGTGGCGCCAGTCCCGCTCCGCCCCCCGCATGAGCCGGGCCGAGCGAGCCGTGCTGAAGGTGCTCGGCGCATCCTGAGGGTGGGCGCCTGGCCTACCCTGACCGGCGATGCTCGACCACGTCTTCACCGACGCCATCGGCGCCCTGCGCGATGCCATGGAGGGCGCCCTGCTGGAACGCCAAGCCTTCGAGGAGCGCTTCCAGGTGGACGTGTTGCTCGGCGACGTGACCTGGGAGACGAGCTACGGCCTGCCCGGGGAGGGCTCGCCGCCTCGGGTAC
>JBBSLT010000029.1:0-18749 GCA_038233555.1 Acidimicrobiales bacterium | reverse complement strand
GCGGTCGGATTCGAGGGCGAGGAACACGGCGAGGGGCATGGTCTGGGTGCGTCCCTGGAGGTTGCCGGCGAAGGTCACGGTGGCACCGAACTCTCCGAGCGCCCGGGCCCAGCACAGCACCGAGCCGGCGAGGATCGACGGTGCGGCGGAGGGAACGGTGATGCTGAGAAAGATCGTCCAGCGGCTAGCTCCCAGGGTGGCGGCGGCATCCTCCAAGCGCTGATCGGCGACCCGAAGGCCGGATTCGACGGTCAGCACGAGAAAGGGAAGAGCCACAAAGGTGTTGGCGGCGACCACGCCCCAGGTGGAGAACGGCAGCAGGAACCCGGTCGAGTCGTAGACAGGAGCGCCGAGCAGACCTCGGCGCCCGAAGGCGAACAGCAGAGCGGCCCCTCCCACCACGGGTGGGAGCACCATCGGCAGGGTGATGAGGGCCCGGGCAGCCGAGCGGCCGGGAAATCGGAGGCGGGCGAGGACCCAGGCCAGGGGCACCCCGACGAGCAGGGAGATCCCCGTGGCCGCAAAGGCGGTGACGACGCTCAGGCGCAGCGCATCGGTGACGATCGGCTGGCCGAGGAGGGAGCCCAGGTCGCCCCACGGCGCCCGCTGCAACAGCGCGGCGAAGGGGACGACGACGTAGGCGACGGCGACGGCGGCAAGGGCCACGACCAACCAGGGTGCCTGCGGCCGGTAGGCCCGCCGACGAACTGCGTGGCGGGGACTCACGGACCGTCGAAGCCGTGGGCGGCGAGGACGGCCTGGCCCCTGTCGGAAAGGACGTAGGCCAAGAAGGCGTCGCCACCGTCGGAGTTGACGGCCTCGGCGAGGACGGTGATCGGGTAGGCGGTGGTCACGTTTAGCTCCGGCGGGATGTCGACGCCTTCGATGCGGTCGCCACCGGCGTGGACATCGCTGCGATAGACGATCCCGGCATCGAGCTCGCCCTCCTGGATCTTGGTGAGCAACGAGCGAACGTTGGCCTCGTTGGTGTCGATGGACGGATTGACGCCGGCACCGGCCAGAGCGTGGCGAGCAAGCTGGCCGCACGGCACCTCCTCGGCGCACAGCCCGAGGAGGTGCTCCGGAGCGGCGAAGTCACGTAGTCCGGTCACGCCGGCGGGGTTGCCGGGCGGCACCGCCACCTGGAGCCGGTTGGTGGCGAAATCGACGGGGTCGACGGCGGCTCCGGATCTCACCAACGTGGCCATGGTCGAGGCATTGGCCGAGGCGAAGACGTCGGCCGGGGCGCCGGCCAGGATCTGCTCTCGCAACCCCGAGGACGCCCCGAAGTTGAGCTCGACGGCGACGCCTCCCGGCGTCGTGCGAAACCCCCGGGCTAGCTCCCCGAAGGCATCGACCAGCGACGCCGCCGCAAACACGGTGACCGGCTCAGCGCTTCCACTCTCCCTCCCGCTGCTGCGGCAACTAGTAGCGGCCACCATCGCCAGCGCGACAACGGCCAGCCGCAGCTTCGACGGCCGGCCCGTCACGGCACCTCGACCACCTCGACCACGACATCGGTCGACTTCACCCTCGCCGCGGCCAGGACACCGGCGGCCAGGCCCAGCTCGTCGGCTGCCTCACGGGTCATGAGCGAGACCAACCGGTGGCGGCCCACCTGGATCTCCACCTGGGCCATGACGGAGTCGCAGGTCACCTTGGTGACGATGCCCGGCAGGCGGTTACGAGCCGAAGCAGACGGCGCCACCCGGCGATCGGGGTCGGCGGCGTCGCGTTCGGCGGCGAGCTCCGAGGCGAGCCGGGCCAAGTCGATGCCATCGACCACCCGTTGGCCACCGGCGCTGCGATGAGTCTGCAGGCGACCGGTGTCGGCCCAGCGCCGAACCGTGTCGACGCTGACCTCCAACAGGTTCGCCGCCAACCCGATGCGATACTCCACTTTGCCAGCTTCTTCAGCCACATCACTCATGCTAGCGAGGATTATGGGGGGAGAAGCCTTCCCGGTGCTAGCGGCGCCGGCCCTTCTTGCGGGGGCGGGGGGTGATGGGGGCCGAAGACGACGGCGCCGGCCTGGCCGCCGGTCGGCGTGTCCGTGCTCCGTTGGTGACCGTGGTCAGCTCTGGTTTCTCATCTGCCGGGGCCGGCGAGGCGGCCGCAGTGGTGCCGCCGGTAGCCACCAAGGGGACACCGCGCCCTTCGAGGCGGTTGCGCAGGGAGGCGTAGCGCGGCTCTCGCTCCTTGAGCCAGGCCAGCACGGGTGAGGCGATGAGGGGCGAGGAGTAGGCCGAGGCGGCGAGGCCGATGAGCAGGGCGAGGGCGAACTCCTGGAGCGTGGCTGCGCCGAGCACGAAGGAGCCGATGATCAACAGCGACGCCACCGGCAACAGCGCGGTGATCGAGGTGTTGAGAGTGCGCATCAGCACCTGGTTGAGCGAGTCGTTCACCATGGTGCTGTAGGTGGTAGCCCCGCTGCTGGCCAACAGACGGGCGTTCTCATCGACCCGGTCGAAGACCACGATGCCGTCGTAGATCGAGTAGCCGAGGATGGTCAGGATGGCCACCACCGTGGCCGGGGTGACCTCGAAGCCGGTCAGCGAATAGACGCTGAGCGTGAACAGGATGTCGTGGATCAAGGCGACGAGGGTGGCCACCGCCATGCGCCATTCGAAGCGCAGGCTGATGTAGATCATGATGGCCACCAGGAAGAAGGCCAGTGCCCGCAGGGCCTTCTCGGTGATCTGCGAGCCCCACGACGGGCTGACGTCGGTCACCTGCACCTCCGCCGAGTCCACGCCGGCCAGCTCGGCCAACGCCGCCCGCACCTCCTCGCGGTCGGCGCCCGGCTCGGCCTGGACCCGGAGCTGCTCGCCCTCGACCCCACCAAGGACCTGGATCTCGGCGTCGGGCACGCCGAAGGACGACATGACCTCCCGGGCATCCTCCACGGCCACGTCGCCGGGGACGGTCCACGAGGTTCCGCCTTCGAAGTCGATGCCGAGGTTGAGCCCTCGGGCGACGAGGAGGCCGAGCCCGGCGACGATGACCAAGACCGAGACGGCGGCGCACAGCTTGGCCCGACCCAGGAAGTCGATATCGGTCTCGCCGTGGTACAGCCGGCCCAGCGGACCCCGGCGCTTGCCGTTGGCGCCCTTCACGGCCGAGCCCCCGCCGGCGTCCGGTCGGGCCGTGCGGTACCCCGGGCCACGCCGAGGAAACGGGCCGAGGTAAAGGCCTTGCGCCGTCCTAGCAGCGCCACCAGGGGCCGGGCGAAGAAGTAGGAGACGACCAGGTCGAGCACGGTGGACAGGCCGAGGAAAAAGGCGAAGCCCCGCACCGCTCCCACCGTGAGCCACCACAAGAGGAAGGCGCCGATGAAGGCGGCGGTGTCGGCGGCGAGGATGGTGCGAAAGGCCCGCTTGAAGCTGCGATCGACCGACGAGCGCAGGCTGCGCCCGGCCCTCACCTCGTCCTTCAGCCGCTCGAAGTACACGATGTAGGAGTCGACCGTCACCCCGATCGAGACCACGATGCCGGTGACCCCGGCCAGACTGAGCGCCAGGCCCTGGCTCGCCCCCAGGTAGCTGATGACCGACCACTGCAGAGCCCCCCAGACACACAGCCCGAGGACCACTACCAAGCCCAGGGCCCGGTAGTACGCGATGAGGTAGATGAGGACCAAGACGGTGCCCAGCGCCCCGGCCAGTAGGCCCGCCCGCAATGAGTCGGAGCCGAGGGTGGGCGACACCGTCGACACCGACTCCTGCTCGAGCTGGACGGGCAGGGAGCCGTAGCGCAGGACCAGCGCAAGGTCCTTGGCCTCCTCCTCGTCGAAGTTGCCGGTGATGGTCACCTCGTTGGATGCGAACTGGGGCTCCTGGATGGTGGGATCGGACACGACGGTGCCGTCCAAGACGATGGCGACAGCGCCGCGGGCACAGGTGGGCTGGGCGTTGAAGCAGGCCTCGGCCAGTTGGTTGAAGCGCTCGAGGCCCTCGGAGGTGAAGGTGAGCAGGACCGACCACTCCGTTTGGCCCTGGGCGAACACGGCCTGGGCGTCGGAGACGTCGCGCCCCAAGGCGCCGGCCGGGCTGAGCTGGTAGAGCACCGGCTCCTCGTCGCCCTCGACCTCGCCGGGAAGGGTGACCTCGGCCTCGGCCACGTCCTCGTCCCGAGGCGTGACGACCAACGGCGCCGTGGTGGGCGGGGCGCCGGGCGTCCCGGCCGGGGGAATCACCGCGCGCACTGGGCGGAACCGCAACTCAGCCGTCTGGCCGATGACCTCCAGGGCTCGCTGCTGGTCTTCGACACCCGGGAGCTCGATCACGATGGCATTGCCTTGGCGGGTGATGTCGGGTTCGGCCACGCCGAGAGCATCCACCCGCTGGCGGATGACCTCGATGGCTTGGTCGATGACCGCCGTGTCGTCTACGTCGTCGGGGGGCTGGAGGACCACCGACGCCCCACCCTGGAGGTCGAGGCCCAGCGCCGGGCTGTTGCCCACCGCCAGCGTCGCCGCCAGCGCACCGAAGGCGACAACCAGGATGGCGGCCAGGGGCAGGATGAGGCGTCGCCGGACGTTCACCCGTCCTCGCCTTCTGGTGCGATGTCGCTCTCGCCGCCACCGTCGACACTTTCGTCGAGCGTCAACCGGCGCGAGATCGCCGCCCGTACCACCCGAAGCTCCATCCCGGGACTGACCTCGAGGCGCAACTCGTCGTCGGTCAGCACCCGCACGGTACCGATCAAGCCGCCGGCGGTCAGGACCACATCACCCACCGCGATCGAGGAGATGAGCTCGCGTTGCTTTCGCAGGCGCGACTGCTGGGGTCGGATAAGCATGAACCACATCAGGCCCAGCAGGAGGACGAAGGGGATGAGTTCAGCCATAGAAGGAGGGTTCTGCGGGATCGAGCACTCCGGTGTGGGTGCCGTGACCGGGGAACGACCCTAGCGCAGGCCGGCCGCCACCAAAAATTTCACCGGGGTCGCGTGTGCGCGGCCCGCCACGCACAGTAGCGTTCGGCCATGATCCGACGTCACGTCCTCCTGGTGATCCTGACCGCCGCAGCCCTGCTCACGGCGGTGACACCCGCCCGGGCCGGCCTGCTCGACTCGCTCCTAGGCTCTGGCCCCTCAGACGAGGTCGCCGCCGGCGCCGGCGACTGGACCCTCGGGGGCCGCCCGTGCCAGCTCATCGCCGTCCCCACCGTGGCCGAGCTGCCCACCGCCGCACCCTTTGGCCTCGGCGCCTGTCCGGGCGTGCGCCCCGGCTCCATCGTCGAGTCCGACGGCGGCGTGTGCACCTTGAACTTCATGTTCACCGATGACGCCGGAAACCGCTACATGGGCACCGCCGGCCACTGCATCTTGGCCACCTCCCCCGTCGGCTCGCAGGACAACGGCGAGGTCAGCTTCGCCCCCGGCGACGGCCCCGAAGCCCGCGACAGCGAAGGCAACCGCATCGGCGACTACGTCTACGCCATCCAACAAGACCCCAAGGACTTCGCCCTGATCCTGCTTGACGACGATGTCGAGGCCAGTCCTCAGGTCTGCTCCTTCGGCGGTCCCACCGGCGTCAATGACAGCCAGCCGAGTCTGCTCGATCCCACCGTCTTGTCCAACTACGGGAACCCGCTCGGGCTCGGGACCGGGATCACGGCCAAGAGCTTCGTGGCCCTCGGCATGCCCAACGCCGATCACGTCTTTGCCACCGGCCTCGTGCTTCCCGGCGACAGCGGAGGCCCCGTGGTCGACGGCCAAGGCCGGGCCGTGGGCGTGGTGGTCAGCACCGGCCTGCACTTGAGCGACAACTTGTTGTCCCTGGAAGGCCTCGATGTCGGGCTGGTGGGCATCACCCGCCTCACCCCTCAACTCGAGCGGGCCGAAGCCGTCCTCGGCACCGACCTCGACCTCGTGACCGCCCCCACGCTCTGATCCTCCTCTCAGCTCATCCTCCGTTCTTTGTCGACCTGGCAGTGTCAGGCACTACTAAAGCGACAAAGAACGGGGGGGGCCGAGCAACCTCCGGTTGCGACGGCGACTAATCGAACAGGCCGGGAGGGTGCTCCTCCCCCGGTGGAGGTTCGAGACCCAGACGGGCCCACGCCGCCGGCGTCGCCACCCGGCCCCTCGGGGTGCGCATGAGCAGGCCCTGGCGGATCAGGAACGGTTCGTAGACGTCCTCGACGGTCTCAGTGGGCTCGCTCACGCTGATGGCAAGGGTGGACAGGCCCACCGGCCCGCCGGCGAAGCGCCGGCAGAGAGCCTCGAGGATGGAGCGGTCGACCTTGTCGAGCCCGAGGTCGTCGACGCCGAAGACCGCCAGCCCCTCCCGTGCGGAGACGGCATCGACCTCGCCGTTGCCCCGCACCTCGGCGAAGTCACGGACCCGGCGCAGCAGTCGGTTGGCAATGCGGGGGGTGCCGCGGGCCCGACCGGCGATCTCTGCCGACCCTTCGGGGGTGGTGGGCACACCGAGAATCCCCGCCGTGCGGGCCACGATGATCTCCAGGTCGGCGGGCGGATAATGGTCGAGGCGGGCCACCAGGCCGAAGCGGTCACGCAACGGCCCGGTGATGAGCCCGGTGCGGGTGGTCGCCCCCACCAGGGTGAAGCGGGGCAGATCCAGGCGGATGGAGCGCGCCGACGGGCCCTGGCCCAGCACGATGTCGAGCTGGAAGTCCTCCATGGCCGGATAGAGGACCTCCTCGACGGTGCGAGGCAGGCGGTGAATCTCGTCCACGAAGAGCACCTCACCCTCCTCCAGGTTGGTGAGGATGGCGGCCAGATCGCCCGGACGGGTCAACGCCGGCCCCGACGTCACCCGCAGGCCCACCTCCATCTCGGCAGCCACGATGCCGGCCAGCGTGGTCTTGCCCAGGCCAGGTGGCCCGGCGAAGAGGAGGTGGTCGGCGGCTTGGCCCCGGCGCCGGGCCGCCTCCAACACGATGGACAGGTGCTCCTTGAGCTCGCTCTGGCCCACGAAGTCATGCAGACGACGGGGTCGCAGCCCCGCCTCGTCGGCGTCCTCGCCCACCAACACGGTGGCGGTGACGACCTCCTCACGCCCGTTCATCAGCGCCCCCGGCCCAACCCGGCCAGCGCGGCCCGCAACAGGGTGGCGACATCGTCACCCTCGGGCAGGCCGGCTAACGCCGACCGCACCTCTTCGGCCTCGTAGCCGAGGGCGACCAACGCCTCACGCACCTCGGCCCGCGCCGGTGGACGGCTGTCCCCGTCGCCCTCGACGTCACCACCAGCCGCCGAGGCGACCGGATCGGCCTCGCCGGAGACCTCAAGACGGTCCTTCAGCTCGATGAGCAGGCGGGCCGCCGTCTTGCGCCCTACTCCGGGCACCAGGCACAGGGCACCCACGTCGTCGTCGGCCACGGCCCGGCGCAGGGCCCGGGGCGAATGAACGGACAGCACGGCCAAGGCCAGCGCCGGCCCCACCCCATGCGCCCCGATGAGCGCCTCGAAGCAGCCCCGCTCATCGCCAGTGGCGAAGCCGTAGAGGGTGAGGGCGTCCTCCCTGACCGCCAGGTGAGTGTGGAGGGCGACGGTGGTGCCGACGTCGCCCAAGGCCGGGACGGTGGCCGGAGGAACGAGCACCCGGTAGCCCACGCCGCCCACGTCGACCAACACCGCGCCGTCGAGGCTGACGTCGACCAGGGTGCCCCGCAGCGAGCCGATCACGAAGGGATGGCCCGGCCTTCGGTCGTAGCGGCGGCGGCCAGGCGCGCCCGCAACGGGGCCATGGCGTGGTGGCACAGGGCGAGAGCCAGGGCGTCGGCCGCATCGGCAGGGCGGGGGCGGGCGGCCAAGCCGAGCTGGGCCTGGACCATGCGCTGCACCTGCTCCTTGGTGGCTGCCCCGTACCCGGCCACGGCCTGCTTGACCTCGTTGGCGGTGTACTGGGCCACCTCGCAGCCTGCCGCCCATGCCTCGGCCAGGGCCAACCCGCTGGCCTGGCCCACCGACATGGCGGTGCGGGCGTTGACCTGGAAGAACACCCGCTCCACCGCCACCGCCGCCGGCTCCAACTCCGCCACCAATGCGCGCAGCCCTGCCTGCAGCTCAGCCAGGCGCTCGGGCAGGGGGCTGGTGGGGGCGGTGGTGAGCACCCCGGCGCTGACCGCCCGCAGGCAGTGGCCCTCGCGGACCACCGCCCCGTAGCCGCACCGGGTCAGGCCGGGGTCGATTCCGAGCACGAACACAAGTACGGAACCTTAGCGCAGGATAGTCGAGCCTTGGCGGACCCTTGGAACAGTGGGCTAGCGCCACCCCCCTCACCGACGCCAGCGGCGACCTCGTGCCCGATGCCGTCCTCGGCGCTGTCGCCGTCGAGCACGGCGCAGGGGTCGCAACCCTCGACCGCGACTTCGCTCGGTTCTCCTCGGTCAGCCACCGCCGCCCGACTCCCGGCGACTAGCGGATTCCCGAGAGGAAGCGCCTACCACCAGCGACTCAGTCTCTGCCTTGAAGGATGGCCAGCAGGCGCAGGATCTCAAGGTACAGCCACACCAGGGTGACCATGATGGCGAAGGCGGCGAACCAACCGTAGCGCTCGGGCAGCCCTTGGCGGGCGCCTCGCTCGACCATGTCGAAGTCGAGGACCAGGTTCATCGAGGCCAGGCCGATGGCGAAGAGGCCCACCGCGATGCCGAGGGGGCCCTGGCGCAGACCGAGCCCGCCGTCGGTGAAGAACCCAGCCACCAGGTTCACCATGATCAGCAGGAAGAATCCCATCGTGGCTCCCACCACCATCTTGGTGAACTTGGGAGTGACTCGGATCTTGCCGCTGCGGTACAGCGCCAGCATCACGCCCGTCACCCCGGCGGTGCCCAGCACCGCCTGGACCACGATGCCCGGGTACATGCTGTTGAAGAACTGGCTGATGCCACCAAGGAACACACCTTCGACCGCGGCGTAGGTGACGATGACGGCCGGGTTGGTCACCTGCTTGAAGATGATGACCAGGGCGAGCACCAAGCCGACGATGGCGGCGGGAAAGGCCAAGCCGCCGAGGCCGAACACCCAGGTGGCAGTCCCGGTGAAGGCGGCCACGGCGAGGAGCAGCGCAGTGCGGCCGATCACGTCCTCGACGGTCATACGACCGGTGTGCCTCGAGCCAGCGCTCGGCGCCTGGTAGGCCTCCTCAAGCGGGTCGGCAGAGGTCAGCCCCTGCTGGGCACCGGCGAAGGCCGGGCTGCGGGTGAGGGCGGGATTGCTGCTGGAACGCAACGGAAGGCCTCCTCTAAGAGCCGGGAACCATACCCGTCTCGAAAGCCAAGGATAGAGGCCAGGAGGTGCTCCGTGCGGAGACCGGCGGGCTTTGCCCAACGGTCGGAGCGCTATCAGTTCGCCGAGCAACCTCTAGTTGCGACGGCGATTCACTCCAGGGTCTGGAGCACCTCATCGGGGATGTCGAAGTTGGCGTAGACGTCCTGCACGTCATCTTGGTCGTCTAGGGCGTCGATGAGGCGCAGCACCCGCCGGGCGTCGTCGGCGTTGTCGAGAGCCACGGTCGCCGAAGGCACCATGGTGACGTCGGCGGAGGCCACCGCCACCGACGCTTCGTCCAGCGCCGCTCGCACCGCTGAGAGGGTCGAGGGATCGCACGTCACCCGCCAGGTGTCCCCGTCGTCGGCCACGTCTTCGGCCCCGGCGTCGAGCGC
Source organism: Acidimicrobiales bacterium (assembly GCA_038233555.1). Classification (GTDB taxonomy): domain Bacteria; phylum Actinomycetota; class Acidimicrobiia; order Acidimicrobiales; family CADCSY01; genus JADDRA01. The sequence goes on along the minus strand of JBBSLT010000029.1, from coordinate 9,111 downwards.
CATCAACAAAAGGTCATCCTCCGCCGGGGCCGACGCCTTGGGGACCTCGACGACGCCCTTGCGCTCGAACTGCCAGACCACCGCCCCCGGTTCGGCCAGCGAGCCCCCGTTGCGGCTGAAGAGCGACCGGATGTCGGGACCGGTCCGGTTGCGGTTGTCGGTGAGCGCCTCGACGTAGACGGCCACCCCGCAGGCGGCGTAGCCCTCATAGGACGCCGGCTCGTAGCGCACGCCCTCGAGTTCGCCGCTGCCCCGCTTGATGGCCCGCTCGATGGTGTCGAGGGGCACCGAGGCGTCCCTGGCCTTTTGGTACATGGTGCGCAGAGTGGCGTTGGAGTCCATGTCGCTACCGCCGGCCCGGGCCGTCACCTCCACCTGACGGATGAGCTTGGCGAACAGCTTGCCCCGGGCCTTGTCCTTGGCCCCCTTTTGGTGCTTGATGCTGGCCCACTTGGAATGTCCCGACATGGCTACATCCTTTCCAGGAACGATTGGTGAATCCGGAGATCGGCACCCAACTCCGGGTGGAACGAGCTGACCAGCACCCGCCCGGCCCGGCACAGCACCGGGGCCTCGCCCAGGCGGGCCAACACCTCGACGCCGGCGCCGACGCGCTCCACCACCGGCGCCCGCACGAACACGGCGAGGAAGGCCCCACCCGCCACTCCGTCGATGTCGAGGTCGGCCTCGAAGGACTCCCGCTGGCGCCCGAAGGCGTTACGGCGAACGGTGAGGTCGATGGCGCCGAGGCTGTGCTGGTCGGCCCGGCCTCCGAGCACCTCGGCCGCGCAGAGAATCATCCCTGCGCAGGTTCCGAGCACCGGGAAGTCGCCGGCCAAGCGCTCCACCAGGGCCGGACGAAGGCCGGAGGAGTCGACCAGGAGCGACAGGGTGGTGGACTCCCCGCCGGGGATGACCAGGCCGTCGACGCCGGCCAGGTCGGCGGGCGTGCGGACGGCGACGGGTTGGGCGCCCAGTTCAGCTAGGGCGCCGGCGTGGAGCCGGGTGGAGCCCTGCAGGGCCAATACCCCGACCTTGGCTCCCGTGGCAAAACCGTCGGGAGGCCGCACCTGGCGGTTTCCCCGCCGCGGTGGCGCTGCTCACGTCACCAACCCCGCTCGGCCATGCGAGTGTCAAGGGAGCCGACCTCCAGGCCGGGCATGGCCGTTCCCAGGCCCCGGCTGACCTTGGCCACCAGGTCGGCATCGGCGAAGTGGGTGGTGGCTTCGACCACGGCTCGGGCCATCCGGGCCGGGTCGCCACTCTTGAATATCCCCGACCCGACGAAGACGGCGCCAGCCCCCAGTTGCATGACGAGAGAGGCGTCGGAGGGGGTGGCGATGCCGCCGGCGCTGAACAGAGGGACGGGCAGGGCACCGGCCTCGGCCACCTCCTGGACCAGCCCGATGGGAGCCCCGAGGCGTTTGGCCCAGTCGTAGCGCTCGGCCGCGTCGGCCACGCCCAGGCGGCGGATGTCGCCGGTGATGGAGCGCAGGTGGCTGACGGCCTCCACGATGTTTCCGGTCCCGGCCTCGCCCTTGGAGCGGATCATGGCCGCTCCCTCGCTGATGCGGCGCAGGGCTTCGCCGAGGTTGGTGGCGCCGCAGACGAAGGGCACGGTGAAGGCCCACTTGTCGATGTGGTGGGCTACGTCGGCGGGGGTCAGCACCTCGGACTCGTCGATGAAGTCGACGCCTAGGCTCTGCAGCACCTGGGCCTCGGCAAAGTGGCCGATCCGGGCCTTGGCCATGACCGGGATGGTCACCGCCGCCTTGATGGCCTCGATCATGGCTGGGTCGCTCATGCGGGCCACGCCGCCGTCACGGCGGATGTCGGCTGGCACTCGCTCCAGGGCCATCACCGCCACCGCACCGGCGTCCTCGGCCACTCGGGCCTGTTCGACGTCGACGACGTCCATGATCACGCCGCCCTCGAGCATCTCGGCCAGGCCCCGCTTGACCCGGAACGTGCCTGTCAGGGGACGGCGGTTGGGCTCACTGGCCTCGGACATGCCCCCGAGTCTACGGCGCCAAGACGCCTCCCCTTTCGTTCTTTGTCGCGTGAGCCACACCAGGTGTACGCCACGCGACAAAGGACAAGGTCAGTACAGGAGGTCGGCTCGCTCCCGGGCACCTTCGGCCCGCACGGCAGCTACGAAGTCGGGATGGACGCCCGAGAGGGTGACCCAGCGCCGGGAGGCGTCAAGGTCGATCCCCACCGTGGCCCAGTTGGCTCCCAAGCTCAGTGCCGCGGCAGTCAGCAGTGCGGCCAGCCCCAACCAGGCCAGCCCCGGCAGCGTGCCCAGGACGAAGGCGAGCACGAAGCTGAGCAGGGCGACACCAGCAGCGATCCACGCGCCCCGGGTGCGTCGCTGGATCCGGTCGAAGGTGTCCTGGCTCAGCGGAATCCGGCCCTGAAGTTGCTCAGCGCCGATCCAGAGAATGACCACCAGGGCGACCCACCCGGGCGGGCCAAAGAGCACCAGCAACCAGGTCAGACCCGGCGACCTGGTCTTTGACGACACCCTTGCCTTGCCCGCCGCCGTACCCCCCGTCTTGGCGCAGATCCAGGGCAGGTCACCCCGCACCACCCGATCGACGAAGACGGTCACCGCGGCCACACCTCGACAGTAAACCCTGTGTCAAGGCTCCGCCGGGGCTACAGGGGGGCGGCGGAGCCCGGGGGGGCCAGCTCGATCCAGGTGCGGCCGGGGGCGAGCTCGATGGGGTTACCGGCGGTGTCGAGGTAGGAGGTGCCGGCACCGAGATCCGGGCGCGACCACCGGCCTCGCACCAGCTTTCCGCCGGTGAGCACCCATGCCTCGCCCTCGCCCACCAGCACAGCCTCGGGTGATGCGGCCCCGGTGACGTCGACGAAGCCGGAGCTGCGGTAGTCGGTGAACTGCACGACCACGTTGGCCGGCTCCACCCGGGTCCCCGACTCCTCCACGTAGGGCGTCCCGTCTTGGCTGCGAGCCCACCCGGCGGGCGTCGCCTCGTAGCTGACCTGGGTATTGGTCAACCCGCCATAGCTAAGGCGCACGCCGGCGATGTCCTCGGCGCCGGCGGCCGTCACCGGTGCGGCCGGCTCCCGGTAGCTGAGCAGCGGTGTCGGGGGACCCGCCTCGGGGGCGGCGAAGCCGAAGAACGTCGGGGTGGCGATGAAGAAGCGCAGCACCCCGCTTCCTCGGACCTGGTAGGCGCCGGGGCGGACGTCGAAGCCCACGTCGACCACGTTGGCCGACCGGACCATGTCGAGCACGCCCTGGTTGGCCCCCGAATAGGCGAACAGGGGACGGTTAAGGTTGGCGGTGATGGCGATGTCGCTGGTGCGGGCCGAGCGCACCGGGCCGACGGGATCGGCATCGGTGGAGTGGTAGACGGCGGCTAGGCGGGTGGCGCCACCCTCCACCATCTCCACGTAGACGAGGTCGGCGGCGTTGAGCCCGGCCTGGCGTCCCCTGGCCTTGGAGCCGTTGTCGATCTTGACCACCAGGGCGGGACGCTCGGCCACGGCGGGGTCGACAGCGGGCAGGCCGGTCAAGGGAAAGGTCGGAGGCGGGGCCGCCGTGGTGGTGGTCGTGGGCGGGGCCGCCGTGGTGGTCGGCCCCTGGGCCACGTCCTCGCCGCCACCCGAGGAGGCCACCACGGCAGCCACCACCCCACCCAACAACACGATGGCGACGCCGACGGCAATGATGATGCGACGAGCGTTCACCGGCTGAGTATCGCAAGCGCAGAGGCCGAGGCGAAGTCGGCGGGATGCAAAAGGGTCATAGCTCCCCCAGGGCGGAGATGCGCTCGTCGAGGGACGGATGAGTCTCGAACAGCCGGTTCAGCCATGGCCCCCGACCCTCCGACGCAACCGGCGCCGCCGGGGGTTCGATCCAGAGATGAGCCGTGGCCCGGGAGCCGGAGCGGACCACGGTGGCGTCGTCGCGGAGCTTCCTCAGGGCCGAGATGAGCCCCGGAGGGTAACGGGTGAGGGCCACGCTGCTCACGTCGGCGAGGAGCTCACGGCGCCGGCTGACGGTGAGAGGCACGAGCCGGCCCCCCGTGACCACGCCCACGAGGGTCACGGCCAGGGTGGAGACCAAGGTGTCGTAGCTCTTGATGTGGCTCAGCTCATGGGCCAAGACCCCTTCGAGCTCCACCCGGTTCAGCTTCTCGAGCAGTCCGGTGGTGACGCCGATGGCGGCATGGCGGGGATTGCGCCCGGTGGCGAAGGCGTTGGGGGCGTCGTCGGCGACCACGTAGAGGCGGGGCTTGGGCAGGCCGCCGGCGATGCACAGGCCCTCGACCACGTTGTGCAGACGGGGGTGTTGGGCCTCGGCCGCCGGGCGGGCTTGGTTGAGCACCAGAGCAGCGGCAGCGCTCTTCCACCACGCCCCGAAGCTTGCGGCGGCGGCGAAGCCGAGCGCCACCGATACCCCGGTTATGCCGTAGCCGAGCACGAAGCTGGCGGCCCAAGCCACGGTGACCACCAAGGCTACGAAGGCGGCCACAAGGAAGATGCAGCGGCGCTTGTTGGCGTTGATCTGTTCGGACAGGGTGGCGCCTCGGGAGATGGCGGAAGCGGTGGCGGGCGGACTCAGAGGTCGACCTGCACCGGCCCCTGCGACGTGGGGTCGGCCTCGAAGTACTCCCGGGCCCGCAACCGCAGGGGACGGGCGACCAGCATGGACGGGAATGACTCGATCTTGGTGTTGTAGCGCAAGACCGTGTCGTTGAAGAACTGGCGGGCGAAGGCAATGCGCCCCTCGATGCCGCTGAGCTCCTCTTGGAGAGCGAGAAAGCCCTGGTCGGCCCGAAGCTCGGGGGAGGCCTCGGACCGGGCGAAGAGCGACTTCAGAGTAGAGGTGACCGCGTTCTCGGCCCGGGCCTGTTCAGCCACCCCGACGCTGGCGAGGGCGCCACGACGGGCTTGGGTGAGCGCCTCCAGGGCCTCGCCTTCGTGGGTGGCGCAGCCCTGCACCGTCTCCACCAGTTCGGGGATGAGGTCGTGGCGCCGCCGGAGCTGGACATCGATCTGGGCCCAGGCGCTCAGGATGTGGTTGCTCGCCTTGGCCAGGCCGTTGGAGATCACCACCACGCTCAGGCCCAGGATGAGCGCCACCCCGAGGAGGATCCAGCCCATGCCGAGGCGATCGTAATCCGCCGGCCGACGCCAGGACTGCTCTTGGCCGTCGCTCCCGGCGCCCCGAAATCGTCACACAACCGACACTTGTCAAACCTGAAGTGATCGGTCATAGTCATCGACGCAAACAGTGACCGATCCACCACGTCACGCGCGCCCCCTCGGCACGTGTCGTTTTCCCCGGGCGGGGAGAAACGGACGAAGACCCATGCGCATGAAGCGTGCCCTCGGCGCGGCTACCGCCGCTGCCCTCTTGATGACCGGGCCGTTGGCGGCCACCGCCCCAGCCCAAGAAACCAAGGCCGAGGCCGAGACCGGGGTGGGATCGGGGCTCGTCAGCTCCACCTTGCTCGGGATCGACATCGGCAACCTCCTCAACCTCGACCTGCTCGATGACGAGAGCCTCTCGACCATCGACCCGGCCAACGGCGAACCTCTCTCCTCGGCCGTGTTCAACCCGCTCAAGGTTGCCTCCTCGGTCCTCGGCCCGCTGTCGGTCGGCGGCGTGGCCACCAGCAGCACTGGTGCCGAGGACGCCAAGTCGGTCAACCACGACGTGGGAGCCAGCACCATCCCCTTGCCCATCGCGAGCGGGCTACTGGAAGGTTCGCTGTCGTCCATCGTCGACGGTGACGGCGCCCGGTCCAACCTGCTGGCGGGCATCGGCGACCTCGACCTGGTGGGAGGCCTGCTCGGCATGGGAGCCAACCCCGAGGCAGTGACCTTCACCAGCACCGCCGCCCCCGGCAACGCCGGTGGTGTACGCGGACTCGACATTCCCTCCCTGGAGCTGCTGAACCTGGGCAACCTGCTGGCCGGCATCGGCCTGCCCCTCGAGGACCTGCCCCTGACCAACCTGGTCGGCCTCCTCGACGGCCTGGGCATCGAAAGCATCCCTCTGTCGGGCGGCGGCGAGATGCCCACCGACGACGTCATCACCACGGTGACCGGTCTGGTGGAGTCGCTCGGTGTGCTCGATGCGCTTCCCGGCGATGTGGCGTTGAGTCCCGAGGACTGCACGGCGGATCTGCTTCCGGTCGCCGGCAGCCTGCTCGGGCCCATCCTCGGCGGCGGCGACTGCGACGACGGCGGACTCCCCGTGGTCGGTGACCTCACCAACACCGTCGACGGCACGCTGGTCGCAGACGTGGTCGGCCTCCTCGAGCCCATCCTCGGCGGCGCACTGCCCGTGCTGGACGACCTCAACCTGCTCGAGGTGAGCGGGATCACCGCCGGCATGCAGGCCAACGCCACCGACTCGGTCGACACCTCGGTGGCCGACGTGGTCGCCAACATCAGCTCGCTCAAGGTTGCCGAGCTCGACTTGTTGGAGAACCTCGATCTCACTCAAGGCCTCGACGTGCTGGCCGGCGTCAGCGACACCGTCAGTGGGCTGCTCAACAGCGGTCTTGGCGTCGAGGGCCTGCTCGACATCGATGTTCTGGAGATCACCGAGCTGATTCAGCCCGACGGCGACTACACCAACGCATTGTCGGGTCTCACGGCATTGGGAGTCAGACTCGACCCCAGCAAGATCCTCGGCGTCGGGATCCTCCAGGCCGACAGCGAGCCCACCGCCAGCAGCATTCTCGGCAGCGGCCTGCCCGTGCTCGGTGGCGACATGGATCTTCTCGGCGGCGCCCTGGGTGGCGTCACCTCCATCCTCACCGAGGGCCTCGGCATCGAGGTGGGTGTCATGGAGAGCCAGGGGTTCTTCACCCCCGTGGCGGCCCTGCCTCCCGGCATCGTGCCCCCGGCGGCCCAGCCGGTGACCCCACCGGCTGACGGCACGCTCCCCCGCACGGGCGCCGACAGCGCCCTGCCCGCCGCCATGGCGGTCCTGCTCCTCGGGGCCGCCTTCGGTGTCCGCCACCTGGTGCGCACCGAGAAGGTCGAAATCTGATCGGGCCCGTGGTGATGTAGGCGAGGAGGGCCCTCGAGGGCCCTCCTCCCGCGTCCGGGGTGCAATGACCTACCATCCGACCCATGCCGAACCATCGCCGCATCACCTCCGTCGCCTTCGTCCTGATCCTCGTCGGTCTTAGTGGTTGCGGCGATGACGGGCCCGACGACGGTGAGCTCTCCGCCGGGGACTCCACCTCCACCACCGCCTCGACATCAACCACCGCCTCGACCTCCACCTCGGCGGCGCCAGGGCCGTCCACCACGACACCCGAGAGCAACGGCTTCGACGGCGCCACCACCCCGACGTCAGTGTCCCCCCCTGCCGACTTGGGCGTCGGCCTGCTTACCGACCTCCAAGTAGGCGGCGTCGAGGGTGTCGACCAGGTGACCTTCACCTTCCAAGATGGCCAGATCCCCGGCTACGCCGTGGCCTACATCGAGCCCCCGGTGCGCCAGGACGGGTCGGGCAACGAGATCGAGATCGAGGGCGACGCCTTCCTGGAGATCCGCTTCGCCCCGGCGTCGGGCGTCGACCTCCTCAACACCCTCGAGCCCACCTACACCGGGCCCAACGAGGTCCGGGGTGACACCGAGGTGGTCACCGAGGTCGTTCGCACCGGCGACTTCGAGGCGCACCTCACGTGGGTGGTGGGCGTCGACGACGAGGTGCCCTACCGCATCGAGACCGACCCGGCGACGGGCTCGCTCACCGTCTTCCTCTCCACGACCTAATCCCGGCCCACGGTCCGGCGACGAGGTGGCCACCGGCCACTCCCGCCGCCGAAGGCGGCCCCGCTCTGGATGGCGGTACAGGAGGCGTTCAGCGCGAAGGGTGCCGGCTTCGGCGGATTACCGCCGAGAATCCGGAGGAGTGCCCGGTGCCCGAAGCACGTTCAGTTCACCGCCGAACCTCCGGTTCGGCGGTGAGACGGCGAGGCGGCGAGGCGGTGAGGCGGTGAGGCGGCCACAGCCGCATACCTCTCGAGGTAGCGCTCGGCCAGGCGGTCCATCGACAGCTCCCGCGCCCGGTTCCTGCCCGCCTCCACCAGCGCCACTGCCCGATCGGGCTGGGCCAGCACCAAGGTGAGAGCACGAGCCAGCGCCCCAGCGTCGCCGGGGGCAACCAGGAGCGCCTCCCGGTCGGCCCTGGCCACCGCTGAGTAGCCGGTGAGGTCACTGGCGACCACTGCGGCTCCGGCGGCCATGGCCTCGAGCAGCACCACGCCGAAGGACTCGCCGTGCAGTGACGGGGCGCAGAGCACGTCGGCGCCCCGCAGCCGCGCCGACCTCTCGGCGTCGCTGATCCGCCCCAGCCAGCGCACCCGAGCATCGCCGGCGGTGGCGGCCCGGAGCCTGGCCGTCTCAGGGCCAACGCCTGCCACCCACAGTCGGACGTCGGCGGACAGCTCCGCCAGCGCCTCGATCAGCACGCCCAGGCCCTTTCGGGGTTCGTGGCGACCGAGGAACAGGATCGTTGGCCCTTCCGTCGGCCACGGCTCGGCGTCGGCAAAGCGGGCCACCTCGACTCCGTTGGGCAACACGTCGTAGCTGCCGCCCAACGAGCGGCGGGCCAGCGCGGCGGCCTCCTCGGAGACGGCACAGCGAAGAGCCAGGCGCCCGGCGGCCCAGCTCAGGGGTCGGGCAGCCCAGCGGTAGGCGGCGCTTACTCCGGCAGCGTGGAAGGTCCCCACCAAGGGGATGTCGGATACCACCAGCGTCGTCAGAGTCGGTCCCGGGACCAGGGGCTCGTGCAGGTGGACCACGTCGAAAGCCTCGTCGGCCAGGGCCGCGATCGTTCGCCAGGCGCAGGCAGGAGCGGGGGCGATCGGCGCCATCGAGCCGTTGGCCGCCAGGGCGACGCTGGAGTCGAGGGCGGTGACGCCGACGTCGGGCGGCGGCCCGTCACTCGGGCCCAGCACCCTCGTCGGGTGCCCCAAGGTCCGCAGCGCCCGGGCTAGGCCGAAGACCTGGCCCTGGACTCCGCCGGGCAAAGACAGGCTGTAGGGGCAGACAAGGCCGATCCTCACCCGGGGAGGGTAGAGGGCCACGGCTCGTCGTGCCGGCTCACCT
>JBBSLT010000028.1:0-19021 GCA_038233555.1 Acidimicrobiales bacterium | reverse complement strand
GGCACAACGGTGACTTGCGCCATACCGCCGTTGCCCTCGCCATCGGACAAGGGGCCCATCCCAAGGCCCTCCAGGAACGCATGGGCCATAGCTCGGTGACGGTGACGCTCGACCGCTACGGCCACCTCTATGAGGGCCTGGACGGACAGATAGCGACGAGCCTCGACGACGTTCTACGAGAGTCCCGCGGCCTGGCCGCGGCCTGGAGGCCTTCCGAGGACCTCGCCAGCACCCCCGAGGAGGACAAAAGTGCTGGTCACAGCGGTGGGGCTAGCAAGAATCGAACTTGCGACCTCATCCTTATCAGGGATGCGCTCTAACCGACTGAGCTATAGCCCCCACAGCAGGTTCCGAGGGTACCCGACGCTCGGCGTTACTTCCTGGGAGTCTCCGGATCCTCGGTAAGCACGATCTTGACGCCGCCGACGACGTCGCCGATGAGGTTGTAGAGCACGGCCATCAAGACGTTGGCGAGGCTGCCGACAAAGACCAGGACCACGCTGATCAGCGCCGAGGCGATCAGGAGCGGCCCGGCTCGTAGACGGAAGTCGGTGAAGCCGATCTCGTCCAGGAAACCCTCGACGTTGCCCACTAGGCCGATGGCGTTGGCCCCCGCCCACAGCAGCACGCTGGCGATGAACAGAGCCAGGCACAGGCTCAGGTAGAACAGCATCGAGACCCGAAGGACCGAGGCCGGATGGATACGGCGTAGCACCACCGCGGTGGAGCGGGGTGCCTTGCCCGCCGTCGTGGCTGCCGCTGCGGTGGAGGGTGCAGCCTTCTTGGCGAACGACGACTGCTTACCTTGGCCCGGCTTACCTTGGCCCGGCTTACCTTGACCCGGCTTGCCTTGGCCAGACGACTTGGCCGGCCCAGACTTACGCTGACCGGACCTTCCTGGAGCCAACTTCTCCGGCGGGGCCTTCCGTGTCTGGGCGCCATAGCGCCGAGCCCGCTCGCTCACCGCCGAGCGTGCTGCCTGCAAGTTGCTCGATGAGCGAGCGGTCCGGGACGACACGCCGGGGAGTCTACGACTCTGCGGGCTCCTCACGTACCGCCGCACCTCCAGCGGTCCGGGTGGCCCGGGCGACCACCTCGGCGTCACCCACCCGAACCCGGACCTCAACGTCGAGCCCGTCCTGGATGAAGCCCACCATCTTGGCGCCGTTGTCGTCGGCGACATCCCGAGCGACGTCCTCTCCTTCGGCCGCTCCGGCCAGGGCCGCGGCGTCGGCCGCGGTACGGGCCTGGGCCGCCTGCACCGCATCACCTCCGAGGCGGCCGAGCCCCACGCACAGGCCGCCGACGGCCACCACCAGCAGGGCCACCAGGGGCAAGACCGAGCCCCGCTGCGCCGGCTCGAATCGTTCTGGCCCCTTGAGCGGTGGCAATGGCAACCGCTGGTGCGGCCAGAACGACGGGCGGGGACGTATCTGGGGCCAGAACGGGATCAATGCAGACATGCTTCCTCCTCGACGCTGAGAGTTGCCGGGGGAAGCGAAGGACCGGAAGCCGGTCGAAGAGAGAAAAAACCTACACCAGGGTGGGCGGGTCCGAGGCGTCCTCGATGGCTAGGACAGGGGCTACGGCGGCCACGGTCTGACCCTCGGCCAGGGCCATGATGCGCACCCCGGTGGCGTCACGACCCTGGGAGGTAATGGCCCGCACCGCGGTGCGGATCACCACACCGCCGTTGGCGATGAGGATGATCTCGTCGTCGAGACCCACCATGAAGGCAGCCACGATGCGTCCCCGCCGGGCAGTCAACTTGATGCCTTTGACGCCCTGGCCACCCCGGGCCTGGGCGTTGAAGCGCTCCAGCTTGGTGCGCTTGCCGTATCCGGCATCGGTGACCATCAGGATGTCGCAGTCGTCGCGGGCCACGTCGCATGACACCACCTCGTCGTCGGGGCGCAGGCGCATGCCCCGCACTCCCCCGGCGCTACGGCCCATGGAGCGGACCTCGTCCTCGGCGAAGCGGATGGTCATGCCCGCCCGGCTCACCATGAAGATGTCGTCGCTACCGTTGGTGGGGATCACCCGCACCAACTCATCGTCGCCACGCAGATTCACCGCGATCAGGCCCGCCCGCAACGACGAGTCGTACTCGGTGAAGCGGGTCTTTTTGACCTGCCCCTTGCGGGTGGCGAAGAACAGGTAGCGCTTGGTCTCGTAGTCGCGGGTGTCGATGACGGCCTGGATGTGCTCGTCGGGAGCCAGCGGCAGGAGGTTCACGATGGCCGTTCCCCGGGCCGTGCGCTCCTTCACCGGGATCTCGTGCGCCCGCAGGCGGTACACCCGGCCTCGGTTGGAGAAGAACAGCAGGTAGGCATGGGCCGTGGTGTTGACGATGTGGGTGACGTAGTCCTCGTCGCGCAGCTTGGTGCCCTGTACCCCCCGACCTCCCCGGCCCTGGCTACGGAAGGCATCGGCATGCACGCTCTTGACGTAGCCCGTGGCCGACAAGGTGATGACGAGCTCTTCGTCCTCGATGAGCTCGAGGTCCTCGATGGCCCCGGGGTCGAGGATGACCTCGGCCCGGCGAGGGGTGGCGAAGCTCTGGCGCACCTCGGCCAGCTCCTCCTTGATGACCTCTCGCAACCTGCCCTCGTCGGCCAGGATGGCCTGCAGCTCGGCGATGGTGGCCCGGAGCTGGCCCATCTCCTCCTCCAGCTGGGAACGGCCCAGGCGGGTGAGGCGGGCCAGCGTCATATCGAGGATGTGGTTGGCCTGGATCTCGCTGAAGGCGAAGGGCTCGGCCATCAGGCCCGTCCGGGCCGCCTCACGGTCGTCGGACCCCCGGATGAGGGCGATGATCTGTTCGATGAGGTCGAGGGCCTTCAGCAATCCCTCGACGATGTGGGCCCGGGCCTCGGCCTTGCGCAGACGGAACTGACTGCGGCGGGTGATGACGTCGACCTGGTGGTCGACGTAGGCGCTCAGCGCCTGGACCAGGTTGAGGGTGCGGGGCACGCCGTCGACCAGGGCCACCATGTTCACCCCGAAGCTGGTCTGCAGCGCCGTGTGCTTGAACAGGTTGTTGAGCACGACGTTGGCGTTGGCGTCGCGCTTGAGCTTGACCACCAACTTGGTGTCGTTGCCGGAGGACTCGTCGTTGAGGTCGGCGATGCCGTCAAGCTCCCTCGCCTCCACCAGGCCCTTGATCTTGAGCAGGATCCCGGCCGGGCTGGCTTGGTAGGGCAGCTCGGTGACCACGATGAACGTGCCCTTCTTGTTCTCCACCACCTCGGCCCGGGCCCGCATGCGGATCGATCCCCGTCCGGTCCGGTAGGCCTCCATCATTCCCGCCCGTCCGAGGATGAACGCGCCGGTGGGGAAGTCGGGGCCCTTGACGAAGGCCATCAGGTCGTCGGGTGTGGCCTCGGGGTGGTCGAGCAAGTGCACGGTGGCGTCGATCACCTCGCCCAGGTTGTGGGGCGGGATGTTGGTGGCCATCCCCACGGCGATGCCCTGGCTGCCGTTTACCAAGAGGTTGGGGAAGCGGCTGGGCAACACCGACGGCTCGGTGTACTCACCGGAGTAATTGTCGACGAAGTCGACGGTGTCCTCGTCGATGCCGGCCAGCATCCGGTTGGCCAAGGGAGCCAGGCGACATTCGGTGTAGCGGGAGGCGGCGGGGGGATGATCCGGGGAGCCGAAGTTGCCGTGGCCGTCGACCAAGGGATGACGCAGGCTGAAGTCCTGGGCCATGCGCACCAGGGCGTCGTAGATGGCGCCGTCGCCGTGGGGGTGGTACTTGCCCATCACGTCGCCGGTGACCCGGGCGCACTTCATGTGGGACCGGTCGCTTCGGGCCCCGACGTCGAGCATGCCGTAGAGGATCCGGCGGTGCACCGGCTTGAGCCCGTCCCGAGCGTCGGGCAGGGCCCGGCTGATGATGACGGACATGGCGTACTCCAAGAAGGAGCGCTCCATCTCCTCTTGGATCTCGATGGGCTCGATGCCGGCCAGGGCGGCGTCGCCGCCAGCGGAGGACCCGCCGGAAGAGGGCCCGCCGGAAGAGGGCTCGCCGGAAGAGGGCTCGCCGGAAGGGAACAACGTGTCGCTCATATGTCGAGAAACCTCACGTCGGTGGCGTTGGAGGTGATGAAGTTCTTGCGCTGCTCCACGTCGTCGCCCATGAGCACGCTCATGACCTGATCGGCGATGGCCGCCTCCTCGACGGTGACCTGCAACAAGGTGCGGGTGGCCGGGGCCATGGTGGTGCGGCCCAACTCGTCGAAGTCCATCTCGCCCAGGCCCTTCAGCCGCTGAAACTCGAACTTCTTGGGCCCCCGCTCGGCTGAGAAGCGCTCCCTCGCCATCTCGTCCTTGAGGTACACCTTTTCCTTGCCCACCACCGCCGAGAACAGGGGGGGCTGGGCGATGTAGACGTGGCCGGACTCCACCAGCGACTTCATCTGGCGGAAGAAGAAGGTCAGCAACAACGTGCGAATGTGGCCGCCGTCGACATCGGCATCGGCCATGATGATGACCTTGTGGTAGCGGAGCTTGTCCCCGTCGAAATCGTCACCGACGCTGGCCCCGATGGCCCGCACCAGTGATTCCACCTCGGTGTTCTTGAGCATCCGGTCGGGGCGGGCCCGCTCCACGTTGAGGATCTTGCCGCGGATAGGCAGGATGGCCTGGGTGCGAGGATCACGGCCCTTGATGGCCGAGCCGCCGGCCGACTTGCCCTCCACGATGAACAGCTCCGCCTCCCGCGCGTCGCGCGACGAGCAGTCGGTGAGGGTGCCGGGCATGCCGGCACCCTCGAGCGGGGACTTGCGCCGGGTTGCGTCGCGAGCGTTGCGAGCGGCCATGCGGGCCCGGGCTGCCTGGATGGCCTTCTGGACGATCTGGCGGGCCTCGGTGGGGTGCTCCTCCAGCCAGTCGCCCAACTTCTCGTTGGTGGCCCGCTCCATGAGCGAGCGCATGGAGACGTTGCCCAACTTGCCCTTGGTCTGGCCCTCGAACTGCGGATCGGTGAGGCGGACGCTGAGGATGGCGGTAAGGCCCTCGCGAATGTCCTCGCCCAACAGCCGGTCGTCTTTCTCCTTGAGCTGGTTGCGGGCCTTGGCGTAGTTGTTGATGGCGTTGGTCAGCGCCTTCTTGAAGCCCTCCTCGTGCATACCCCCCTCAATGGTGGCGATGCCGTTGGCGAAGGAGTGGATGCCCTCGTAGTAGGCGGTGTTCCACTGGAAGGCGACCTCGACCTCCTGGCTCTCCTCGCTGGCGCTGTAGTAGCCCACCCGCTTGAACAGCGCCTCCTTGGAGGCGTTGAGGTGGCGGACGAAGTCCTCGATGCCACCGCTGTAGCGGAACACCTTGCGCTCGTGGTCGTGACCGGACCGCTCGTCGGTGAAGCGGATCTCGAGGCCCTTGTTGAGGAAGGCGTAGACCTGCAGCTTCTCCAGCAGGGTCTGGGCCCGAAAGTCGGTGCCCTCGGAGGCGAAGACCTGGGGGTCGGGCCAGAAGGTGACGATGGTGCCGCTGCGGCCCCGCGGGGCGTTGCCGGTGACCTCCAGGCCGCCCTGAGGCCTGCCCCCCTTGGCGAACTCCATGCGATGGTGCTTGCCGTTGCGGTCGACCTCGACCACCAGGCGCTGCGACAGGGCGTTGACCACCGACACCCCCACCCCGTGGAGGCCGCCGGACACCTTGTAACCGCTGCCGCCGAACTTGCCCCCGGCGTGCAGGACGGTGAGGACGACCTCGACGCCGGACTTGTTCTTGTACTTGGGGTGAGGATCGACGGGAATGCCCCGCCCGTTGTCGGACACCCGACAGCCCCCGTCGTCGAGCAGGGTGATGTCGATCTGGTCGCAATGGCCGGCCATGGCCTCGTCGACGGCGTTGTCGACCACCTCGACGAAGAGATGGTGAAGGCCGTTGAGCCCGGTGGAGCCGATGTACATGCCCGGCCGCTTGCGGACCGCCTCCAGGCCCTCGAGCACCTGGATGTCCTTGGAGCCGTAGGAGTCGACGTTCTCAGCCACGCGTGCCTTTCACGAAGTCACAACCGAGGGCGTTCGAGCCCGGCCAGCGCCCGTAAAGGGCTGGTCACAGGCATCAAACGCGATATGGCGAGTCTACCAGGACCCTGAGACAGCGCGCCCGAACGGAGGCCTCAGGCCCGACGAACTCTGACTTCGATCTTCTTTACGGTGCCCTCCCCGGCGACGCTAACCAAGCGGGCCAGGAGGTCGGACTCGAGCCACCGGAGCTGGGTGGCCCAGGCCGGGTCGTCGACCATGACCACCAAGACGCCGTGGCGCAGTGACCGGGGGCGGGCATGAGCAGCCACCCCCTCCCCCACCACGTCGTCCCACGAGGCGAACACGGCGGTCAAGACGTCGGCCGGCGGGCCGCCGAAGGAGGCGCTGAGCCGGTCGAGGGAGGCACCCACCCGGCGGGGCCCCGGCCCCGCGCCGCCGGGAAGGGGGGCCACAGGGCTCATGAGCGGACCAGCCGGCCGCCACTGACCTGGACCACCAGCTCGGGCATCGTGCCCGCCGGCAACGCCCCGGTGGTGGTCAGCAACGCTTGGGCCGGGGGCAGATGCGTCACCAGGGCGGCGCTGCGGTCTGGGTCGAGCTCGGAGAAGACGTCGTCGAGCAGCACCACCGGCGCCGATCCTCCTGCCTCGGCCACCAGTTGGTGACCGGCCAGGCGTAGGGCCAGAGCCAGCGACCGTTGCTCGCCTTGGGAGGCGTGGGTGCGGGCCACCAACCCAGCGATGGTGAGCTCGACATCGTCGCGATGGGGACCCACGGTGGAGGCTCCCCGGCGCACGTCGTCGGCCCGAGCCGAGGCCAGGGCAGCGGCCAGGCCGGTTTCGCGCCACGACGGGCGGTAGGCGAGGCGCAGGCGGGCGGCTGACGCCGCCACCTGGTCGTAGCTCTTGGCCGCCAGCGGCTCGAGCTGGTCCACCAGCTCGGATCGGGCGTGGCCGAGAGCGTCGCCCAACTCGCTCAGCTTGGCGTCCCACACGTCGAGGGTGGTGGCGATGTCGGGGCCTAGGCGCCCACCGGCTTGGCGCAGCAGCGTCGCCCGCTGGCGCAGCACCCGGTCGAGGTCGGCTCGCACCGCGGCCAGCCGAGGCGAGCGGGCCACCACCAGGTCGTCGATCAGACGTCGGCGATGCGCCGGGCCGCCCTTGACCAAAGCCAGGTCGTCGGGCGAAAAGACGGTGACCCGCACCGTCCCGAGGAGGTCCGCAACCCGGCGCAGGGGCTGGCGATTGACCAGCACCCGGTCTCGCCCCGAGGGGCGAAGCTCGGCCTCCACAGTGGCGACCGAGGATTGACCGGGCGCTTCGAGGTCGATCTCGGCCCGCACCACGGCGTGCTCGGCGCCGATGCGCACCAGCGCTTCGCCCGGAGCTCCCCGGAACGAGGACAGGCCGGCCAGGTAGGCGATGGCCTCGAGCAGGTTGGTCTTGCCCGCACCGTTGGCCCCGACGAAGGCGGTGAGGCCGGGCGCAGGTTCCAGCTCGGCCGACGTGAAGCTGCGGAAGTCGGTCAGCCACAGGTGGCTCAGGCGCACCTCCGAGCGGACTCTTCTAGGAGACCCGGATGGGCATGAGCAGGTACAGGTAGTCGTCACGACCCACCGCCCGCACCACGGCCGGCTTGAGCCCGTCGAGGGTTTCGAGCGTCACCTCATCGCCGGCCACCACCTCGATGCCGTCGGCCAGGTACTCCGGGTTGAACGAGATCCCCATCTCCGTGCCCTCGTACTTGGCGTCGAGCTCCTCCTCGGCCTGGCCCACATCCTGGGTCACGGCGCTGAGCTGCACCGTCCCGGCCCGCAGCTCCAGGTGCACGGGAATGGCCTCGCGGGCCAAGAGCTTGACCCGGCGCAGGGCATCGAGCAGTGGCTCGCGCCCTACGGTGAGGCGATTCGGGTGATGCTCGGGGATGAGCTGGCGGTAGTTGGGGAACTGGCCCTCGATAAGGCGGGTGGTCAAACGGGTCCCGGTGGCGCTGACATCGCCTCCCTCCCCTCCCGACGAAGCATCGAAGGAACCCACCTCGAAGGTGGCGTCGCGCTCGCCCAGGCGCAGCGACACCGAGTCGGCCCCGGCCAAGAGGCGGGCCAACTCCCCCAGCGCCCGCGACGGGACCAGCACCGACTGGCCCTCCCGCAGCACCGACACGCCGGCGAGGTCACGCACGGCCAGGCGGTAGGAATCCGTGGCCACCAGGCGTAGGCCGTCGCCCTCGGCGGCCATGAGCACCCCGGTGAGGATAGGTCGGGCGTCGTCGTGGCTAGCGGCGGGGACCACTTGGCGCAGGGCGTCGACCAGCGCCGCGGCATCGAGGGTGACCTGCTCGGGCGGGGCATCAGCGACCCGGGGGAAGTCGTCGGCGGGCAGGACCCGAACGCTGAAGTGCGAGCGTCCCGAGGCGATGGAGGCCTCGGTGTCGCTGACCTCGACATGGACAGCCCCCGGCTCAAGGGCCCGAATGATGTCGGCGGCCAGGCGGGCGGGCAACACGGCCACCCCGTCGCCGTCGCCGGCCACGGTGACCGCGACCTGGATGGTGAGATCCAGGTCGCTCCCGGTAAGCACCAGCCGGTCGCCGGCCAGTGCCGCCCGCACCCCCGAGAGCACCGGCAGGGCCCCGCCCCGGCTGCTCACGGCACGAGTGGCGCTCCCCAGCGCATCGACCAGGACGTCGCGCTCGCAGCGGAACTTCATGCGGCTATTACTCCTCCTATTAGGGAACGTATCTCCGGTAATGACAGTAAGGGCTGTGGATTGGGGATAACTCGCCATCGTCGCTGGTGGGGAGCGGTGGCACCGGAGGTCTGGGGATCCCCAGCTTCCCACAGGCGCAGCCCGATCCATGCCTCGACTGCCATGAGGAGGTGGACAACCAGCCTGCGCCCACAACCTGGCCGCCCCTCGTCCCCAACCCTGCCCACAGCTACCTCGTGCCCCGGATGGTCTGCATGAGCTCGGTGACCTGGTCGTAGATCTGTCGACGCTCCTTCAACAGGGCGCTGATCTTCTCCACTGCATGGATGATGGTGGTGTGGTCACGCCCCCCGAAGGCCCGGGCGATGGCCGGGTAGCTGAGGTCGGTCATCTCCCGACAGACGTACATGCCGACCTGGCGAGCCGTCACCAGCGGACGGCGGCGGCTGCGACCGCATAGCTCCTCGACGGTGAAGTCGTACATGGTGGCGGTGGCGTCGATGATGATGCGGGCGGTGATGACTCGAGGGCGAGCATCGGTGAGGATGTCGCCCAACACCGAAGCCGCCATCTCCGCCGACATCGGGGTCTGGTTGAGGCTGGCGAAGGCCGACACCCGGATGAGGGCCCCTTCGAGCTCGCGGATGTTGTTGGTGATGTGGCTGGCGATGAACTCGAGGACCTCGTCGGGGATGTGGTGGGCCTCCCGCTCGGCCTTCTTGCGCAGAATGGCGAGCCGGGTCTCGAGATCGGGAGGCTGGATGTCGGTGATGAGGCCCCACTCGAAGCGGCTGCGCAGTCGGTCCTCCAAGGTGGCGATGGATCGTGGCGGTCGGTCAGAGCTGATGACGATCTGGCGGTTGGCGCCGTGCAGTTGGTTGAAGGTATGGAAGAACTCCTCCTGGAGACCCTCTTTGTTCTCCATGAATTGGATGTCGTCGATCAACAGGACGTCGTTCTCGCGATAATGGCGCTTGAAGGCCGCCGTGGTCTGGGTGCGGATGGCGTCGACGAAGTCGTTCATGAACGCCTCGCAGGACACGTAGCGCACGCTGTAGGCGGGGTAGTTCTCGTGCACGTACTGGGCCACGGCGTGCAGGAGGTGGGTCTTGCCGAGGCCGGCCACCCCGTAGATGAACAGGGGGTTGTACGAGCGGGCCGGGGTCTCGGCCACGGCTAGAGCGGCGGCGTGGGCGAAGCGGTTGGAGGTGCCGGTGACGAAGGCCTCGAAGGTGTAGCGGGGGTTGAGCGAGGCCTGGGCGGGATCAGAGATCGATGACGACGCCGACGGGGAGGGTCGAGGACGGGAGCCGTCGTGCCGGGGGCTGACGTTGGCGTCGCCCGAGGGCTCGGGAGGCGGAGACGGTTCGGACTCCACCGCGGCATCGGGACGGATCTCGAACTGCACCTGGAGCTCGGCCGCCCCGGCGGCGGCCAGGGAGTTCTTGATCTGGGCCAGCCAACGGCTCTCCAAGCGGTCGCGCACCAAGGAGCTAGGGACGGCCACCACCAGGCTGGTGCCGTCCAGCGAGAGCGCAATGGTCGGTTGGAAGCAACTATTCCAGGTGGCTTCGGGAACCTGACGGCGTAGCAGGTCCAGGCATGTCTCCCATACTTGCTGTGCATCACCCACAGCCTCGCTGGCCTCCCACTTGCATCAACGGTCCACAAGGACATCCACAGCATGTGGACAACGCGAGCCCAGATCCCCCCGGGCGAGAGGCCCGCACCCGACGCTCACAAGTGGCGACGGGGCGGGACAGGGTTCCGAGCGCTGCGGGGACCCAGCCGAAGGAACGACGGCTTGTGACCGTAGCACCCGCACGCCCGACCCGCGCAAGGGTGGGATCGACTTGTTGGCACCTCAGGGGGCAAGGCCGTAGCCTGACCGCTGACGCTCGTCGCCGTGCGGTCACGAGGCGTGGCAGCCATCGTCCCGGCGCGCCGGGACCGACGGTCCGAGGAGGAATCTGCCGTGAAACGTACCTACCAACCGAATGTCCGCAAGCGGTCAAAGAAGCACGGCTTTCGCCACCGCATGTCGACCCAGGCGGGTCGGGCCATCATCAAGGCTCGTCGGCGCAAGGGCCGTAAGGTCCTTTCCGCTTGACCCCGACGAGCGCCGACGGTTTCCTGCTCGCATCTCGCCCCGCATCTGGTCGAGTCTGGCGCATGCAAGATCGCGCCGCCTTCATGGAGCTTCGCCGTCATGGCCGTCGACGCCGGTCGGGGCCGCTCAACGTGGTTTGGGTTGCCGGCCCGGCGACCCGACCGCCGCGTGTTGCCTTCGCCATCAGCCGCCGGGTGGGGTCGGCCGTGGTCCGCAACAAGGTGCGACGGCGCCTGCGGGCGGTGGCCGCAGAGCTGGCCGGTACCGGGAGACTGGGCCCGGGGGACTATCTCGTCACCGCCTCTCCCGCCGCCGCCAACGCCAGCTTTGCCACGTTGCGCGCTGGAATGACCACGGCTTGTGCCGAGATGTGGGGCCGGACCCGATGAACCCCGCAAGAGCCTCAGCGGAGAGGCGAGCGCCTCAGGGCTCGGCGGCTTCGCCGCCGAGAGAAAGCCCTGTGCCTCCCGCTCTTGCCGGCTTCGCCGGCGGGCCGCTCGGGCCACGGGTCCGCCGATCGGCCGACCCTCTAAGCTGGATGCTGCGAAGCATCTTTCGGGGATGGCAGCTGGTGCGGGGCGGGCGACCGTCCCCGTGTCGCTTCGAACCGTCGTGCTCCCAGTACGGCATTGAGGCCGTCGAGCGATTCGGCGCCGT
Organism: Acidimicrobiales bacterium; assembly: GCA_038233555.1. Classification (GTDB taxonomy): domain Bacteria; phylum Actinomycetota; class Acidimicrobiia; order Acidimicrobiales; family CADCSY01; genus JADDRA01. The sequence goes on along the minus strand of JBBSLT010000028.1, from coordinate 7,547 downwards.
TCGTGGTGGAGCCTTCACCCTTCGTCGGCTGGGCCGGTGCCACCCGTGGGGCGCGGTGGGCTTGGACCCTGTCCCCGAACGCTCCACCTCCGAACGCTCCACCTCCGAACGCTCCACCTCCGAACGCGCGGGGGCCTAGCCGATGTTCGACTTCCTCGCCGGCTTACTAGCCGAGCTCTACAAGCTGTGGCCGTCCTTCGGCGGCGCCATCATCTTGTTCACCGGCCTGATCATGCTGGCGCTCAGCCCGCTGTCGATCAAGAGCACACGGTCGATGATCGCCATGCAGCGGGTTGGTCCAGAGGTCAAGAAGCTCCAGCAGAAGTACAAGGGCGATCGCGAGGCGCTCAACCGGGAGATGATGGCGTTCTACCAAGAGCACAACATCAACCCGTTCAGCTCCTGCCTGCCGCTCCTGCTCCAGATTCCTGTGTTCTTCGTCCTGTACCAGGTGCTGATCGGCCTCACCCGCCGGCTGGACCCAGGCGACCCGACCTCGGTGTTCAACCCCAAGTATCTCGAGGGAGAGGACACGCCGCTCGCGGTCGCCTTGCGGGCCACCAACGAGATGATGTCGTTCGGGATGGACCTGTCCCAGAGCGCGTGGACAGAGCTGCGCACCGGGGACCTCCTGGTGGCCCTGCCCTTCGTGGTCCTGGTGGGGCTGGTGGTGCTCACGGCCGTCGTCCAGCAGCGTCAGGTCCAGGGCCGTAACCCTGCTGCCGCCGTCAATCCCCAACAGCAGATGATTGCCAAGGTCATTCCCTTCATCTTCCTTCCCATCTCCATCTCCCTGCCCGCCGGCGTGGTGATCTACTTCGTCGTGTCCAACCTGGTTCGCATCGGTCAACAGGCCCTGGTCACCAAGCTGGATTTCAAGAATCACCCTCCGCCAGCCGGTCCGGATGCCAAGACGCCGGCAAAGCCGAAGCCTTCGTCGTCCGGCAACGGTGGCCGAAATGGTGTGGTCGAGCCGGTCAAGGGGCTCAAGGGGGCGCAGGCCGCCAAGGGCCTCCGCACGGGGTCCAACGGGCGGGGCCGGGACAAGGGTGCAACCCGAGGCGTCACCAAGGGAGGCGCCAAGACTCCGGCTAAGGGCTCGCCGAACCGGGCCTCGGTGACCAAAGGCTCAGCAGCTTCCAATGGTAACGGGTCCAGCCCGGGCAAGGAAGCTACGGCCAAGGCCACCGTGGCCGCACCCCGCCCCCGGAAGCGTAAGCGCAAGAAGTCTCGCTGAGAGTCGAGCCGTGGCCCGAGTTCTCTCGACGGCGGCAGCCGGCGAGCGTGGCCAGCGCACTTATCCGCTGAAGTTCCAAAGGAGAGAGCTGTGGAGTGGGTCGAGACCACCGGTCGTACCGTCGAGGAAGCCAAGGATGCCGCCCTTGATCGGCTGGGCGTAGATGAGCGAGACGCTGAGTTCGACGTGGTCGAGGAGGCCCGCAGCGGGTTGTTCGGTCGCGTGCGCCAAGAAGCTCGGGTGCGGGCTCGCGTGCGACCGGACCAGCCCCGGCCCCGGGTCGACCGTCGTGACCGGCGTCGGCGCAGTGAGCCTGCGAGCGGAGACCGCGATGAGCGGGCGAGCCAAGCGACGACACCCCCGGTGAGCGTCGCACCCAAGCCCGAGGCGACGGGGGGACAAGGGCGCAGCGCCGGTCCCGCAGCTAGTGCGCCAGCCTCCCGCCGGGACGAAGAGGATGACACCCCCGGGCCCACAGCCCAGGAGCTAGGTGAACAGGCCACCACCTTCCTCGACGGCTTGGCTGAAGCCTTCGACGTCGACGCCGAGGCCGAGTTCGAGCTCCTCGACGAGACGACCGTGGAAGCTCGCTTGATTGGTGACGACCTCGGGCTGCTGATCGGCCCCAAGGGCCAGACCTTGGCGGCGGTGCAAGATCTCACCCGGGCGGCTGTCCAGCACGGTCCCCGGCGAGGAGCGCGGCTGCGCGTTGACGTCGGCGGCTACCAGCAGCGACGACGGGAGGCTTTGGCCCGGTTCACTACCGAGATCGCCACCCAGGTCCAGTCGAGTGGGACTCCGGTGTCGATGGAGCCCATGCCTGCCAGTGACCGTAAGGTGGTCCACGACACGGTGAACACCGTGGATGGGGTTGTGAGTCGGTCCGAGGGTGAAGATCCCCGACGTCGGGTCGTAATCGCTCCTGACGGCGGCAACTGAACGACGACACGGACGGTCACGGGCTGAGCCCCGACCCACTTACTGGGGAGCTACTGGAATTCCTCGGTGAGGCTCGGCGCCTCGGCTTTCTCGGACCTGGACCCGTCCTTAGGCACCTCCACCACGCCAGGGCGTTTCTGGTTGCCCTCGACGACCTTTCCGCCGGTCGGGGTCTGGATCTGGGAAGCGGGGGAGGGGTACCCGGCCTCATCCTGGCTTTGGCCCGGCCAGGATGGCACTGGGTCCTTCTCGATGCCAGCCTCCGGCGGACGGCGTTCCTGGAGCGAGCGGTTGGGTCGCTGGGCTTGGCAGAGCGGGTGCAGGTGGTGCACGGGCGGGCCGAGGACGTGGGCCGCCGGCCCGATCACCGGGGGAGCTATCAGGCGGTGGTGGTCCGCAGCTTCGCCCGTCCCGCGGTGGTGGCCGAGTGCGCCGCTCCCCTCTTGGTCGTCGGAGGGCGGTTGGTGGTGAGCGAGCCGCCCCAGGGCGACGATCGCTGGTCCGACGAAGGTCTAAGCCAATTGGGACTAAGCCCGGCCACACCGACCGAGACCGGCCCCCGCCTGGTGTCGCTGAATCAGGATGGACTTTGTCCAGATCGCTTTCCGCGCCGGGTAGGGGTCCCGGGCAAGCGGCCACTCTGGTAGCCATCTTCCCCAAGATCTCCGGGCCGGCGGCAAGGCTGGCGAGGTTCCGGCCCGAAGTTGAGGTTTCACGTGAAACCTCTTGCGTCGGCGCTCATCGCCGGTGTTTCACGTGAAACACCGGCTTTCGGTCGAGGGTGCTTGCTTCTGGGATGGCAAGCGGCGAGGATGATGTGGTGGTTGAGAGTTCTTCCTTGCCAGTGATGTTGCCGCCGGGGCCGGACGTAGAAAGCTCGACGCCGTCTCCTGAGCTGGCCGGGAGAAGGCGATGGGACCGGTTCGCTCGGCCTTTGCCCCGTGTGATTGCCTTGGCTAACCAGAAGGGTGGCGTGGGGAAGACCACCACTGCGGTCAACCTGGGGGCTTGTCTGGCCGAGCTGGGCTATCGGGTGCTGGTGTGTGATCTCGATCCCCAAGCCAATGCCTCCACCGGGCTGGGGATCAACCCGGGCAACGTGGCTGGCTCCATGTACGACGTCATGCTCAACGATCTGCCGCTGGAAGACTGCGTGGAGCCATCTTCCGTGCGCAACCTCTTCGTGGCTCCGGCCAACCTCGATCTGGCCGGCGCCGAGATTGAGCTCGTCCCTGCTTTCAGCCGCGAGATGCGCCTGCGTCGGGCCGTGGAGCAGGTCTTGGACGACTACGACTTCATCCTCATCGACTGTCCCCCATCCTTGGGCCTGTTGACCGTGAACGGACTCGCCGCCGCCAACGAGGTCGTCGTCCCCGTCCAGTGCGAGTACTACGCGCTGGAAGGTCTGAGCCAACTCATCCGCAACGTCTCGCTGGTGCAGAAGAACCTGAATCCCAAGCTGGAGCTGACCGCCATCATCTGCGTCATGTATGACGCCCGCACCAAGCTTTCGAGCCAGGTGGTCCGCGAGGTGCGCTCCCACTTCGGGGACAAGGTCTGCCACAACGTGGTGCCTCGCACCGTCCGGTTGTCCGAGGCCCCGTCTTTCGGCCAACCCATCGTGGCCTTCGATCCGACCTCTCGGGGCGCCATCGCCTACCGGGAGCTGGCCAAGGAGGTGAGTGGTGGCACGCCGCAGCGGGCTGGGTAGAGGTCTCGGGGCCCTGATCCCTCCCGAGGGCACCGAGGCGTCGACCTCGATGCTGCGGCAGGTGGCGGTGGGCAGCATCCGTCCCAACCCCAACCAACCCCGCCAGCATTTCGACGAGGAGACGCTTTCGTCCCTGGTCGCTTCGATTCGTGCGCTCGGCGTGCTTCAGCCGGTCTTGGTGCGAGCGGTTGACGAGGACACCTACGAGCTCATCGCCGGAGAACGCCGGTGGCGAGCCGCCAAGCGGGCCGGTCTCTCCACGATTCCGGCCGTGGTGCGCGATGCCGACGAAGCGGCCTCACTGGAACAGGCGGTGGTCGAGAACCTGCACCGCCAGGACCTGAACCCGCTGGAGGAGGCGGCTGCCTACCAGCAGCTGGTCGAAGACTTCGGCTACACCCACGATCAACTCGCCGTGCGGGTGGGTAAGAGCCGCGCCGCGGTGAGCAACACCCTCCGGTTGTTCCAGCTTCCGCCCTCGATTCAGCGCTACGTGGCCGATGGCCAGCTCTCAGCTGGCCACGCTCGAGCGCTGCTGGCCACGCCGGACCGGACCTTCCAGGAGGCGCTGGCCCGCCGGGTGATCGCCGAGGGCCTTCCGGTGCGCGCCGTGGAGGAAGCCGTACGGGCGCAACACGCGCCCGTACGCCCCCGTTCCGAGCCAGAGCAGATGCCGGGGCCGATGCCGGCGACGAGGAAGAATGGTGACGCCACCGAGGCGGGGGAGGTGGCCAAGCTCCGCCACCCGGGCATGCACGAGTTGGAGGAGCTGCTGTCCGAGCACCTGGCTACCACCGTGCGAGTGGAGGAGGGCGGCCGCCGAGGTCGGATCGTCGTCGACTTTGCCGACCTCGCCGACCTAGAGCGGATCTACCGGGCCATGACCGAGCCAGCGACGCCGTCGGCTGGCGGTAGTTGACTTTCCACTAGTTGTCCCCAGCGTGACGGCTAGTTATCCACAAACGGTGGATAACTAATCCAGAGGTCCAGCGGATCAGGCACGCTTGCTCAAGGCTCGGCGGCTTCGCCGCCGAGAGAAAGCCCTGGCTTAGAGAAACTCGGCCAACTCGGTGAGGAGCTGGTTCTTGGCCTTGGCCCCCACCAAGCGCTTGACCAGTTCCCCATCCTTGAAGACCAACAGGGTGGGGATGCTCATGACCTGGAAGCGTCGGCCGACGTCGGGGTGGTCGTCGACGTTGAGCTTGGCCACTCGGAGCGAATCAGGGTGTTCGGTGGCAATCTCGTCGAGGACGGGAGCGATCGTCTTGCAGGGGCCGCACCATTCCGCCCAGAAGTCGACCACTATCGCCTGAGAGGAGGCGGCGATCTCTTCGTCGAAGGTGGTGGCAGACAGGGTCAGGGTTGACATAACAGGGGTCTCCTCGGGTCGGTTACCACTCGGTAGAGGTTTCGGCGATGTCCTCGGGGGCGTCGCCTCGGGCTTCGAGCCAGCGTTCGGCGTCGATGGCCGCCTTGCAGCCGGAACCGGCCGCCGTCACCGCCTGGCGGTAGGTGTGATCAGCGACATCGCCGGCGGCAAAGACGCCCGCAATGTTGGTGGCGGTGCTTGTCCCCTGGGTGAGGAGGTAGCCGGCGTCGTCGATGTCGAGGACGCCCCGGAACAAGTCGGTGTTGGGACGGTGGCCGATGGCCACGAACATCCCGGTGACGTCCAGGACCGAGGTCTCACCGGTGACGACGTTCTTGACCCGGGCTCCCTCCAGGGCGCTTTCCCCGATGAGGTCTTCGACCACCGTGTTCCACAGGAAAACAATCTTCTCGTTCTTGAAAGCTCGCTCCTGCATGATCTTAGAGGCGCGAAGCTCGCTACGTCGATGGATGACGGTTACGGTGTCGGCAAACTTGGACAGGAACAGGGCCTCTTCTAGTGCGGAGTCTCCCCCGCCCACCACGGCGATGCTCGAACCCTGGTGAAAGAAGCCGTCGCAGGTGGCACAGGTGGACAGGCCTCGACCCATGAGCCGGGTTTCGGCGTCGAGGCCGAGCAGGATCGAGCGTGCCCCGGTGCTGACGATTACGGCGTTGGCCCGGACCGTTGGCTCCTCGGCCGCCGGATCACCCACCCAGAGCCCGAACGGTCGAGAGGAGAAGTCGACTCGAGCGACCTTGTCGACCACCAGTTCGGCACCGAAGCGGGCCGCTTGGTCGCGGAAGGCGCCCATGAGCTCGGGGCCCATGATGCCGTCGACGAAGCCGGGGTAGTTCTCCACCTCGGTCGTCAACATGAGCTGGCCACCGGGCTGGTCGGTGGTCGACGAAGGCTCGCCTTCGTACACCAGAGGGGCCAGGTTGGCCCGGGCGGTGTAGATGGCGGCGGTGAGGCCGGCGGGGCCGGAGCCGACGATCACCACGTTGCGTACTGGGGTCATCAGCTCACACCTTCACGGTCTTGACGGTTCGCTTCCTCCAGAGGAACAACCCGGCGAGGGCGAAGATTCCCCCGGTAAGGCCATGAGCCACCCACACATCGCCGGGCAGGGCCAAGTCGAGACCCCGCACCAGTGCTACGGCTCCCAACACGGCGGCGGCCAGACCCACGATGAGAGCCACCAGCCCATAGACCAGGGCCCGAGCCAGCGTCTCCAGAGGACCTGACGTCTTGCCCCGGACGCTACCCACCAGACGCTCAATGGCGTCGGCCGTCTCTGCAGCCCAGTCCTTGGCCGGTTCCGGCGGTGGAGCTGAGGTTGCGGGCGGTGGGAGAGCGGGAGGCGGGAGAGCGGGAGGCGCAGCGTCGGGGGAAAGTGGGGGGCCGGCGCGACTATGGCCGACTGCAGTCGCCCCCGGACGCGCCGGCTCAGAACCCGTCGCTGTCATGGCGGCGAGCCTACCCTGGCCCGGTGAGACGAATCTTGCCCGTCGCTGCGGGTGCTGCTGTGGCCGCCTTTGGTGCGCTGATCGTGGGGGAATACGAGTTTGACGGGCTCCTTCCCCTCCTCGCCGGGTTGGTGCTGGGGCTGCTCGTGTCCGAGGCCGTCGCCCTCGGCGGTCAGTGGCGGGGATGGGTTCCCGCCGCCGTATCCGCCCTCCTCGCCGCCGCCGGGATCCTGTGGGGAGGCTGGATCGACTCGGGGGAGGGGCTGGAGGCGTACCCGGCTCTGGCCTGGGCGGGAGCGGCCATCGCCGCCGTCGTGGCCGTGGTGCGCGCCCGGCCACGCCCCACGCCCCGTCGCCGACCTTCGACTTGAGCGATGCCGGACCTGGGCACGGGACCGCCCGGGTCGGGTGCTCTGGGTGGGTCTACCGCCACTGGCGGGGAGCGGTGTACCCGAAGTCGCTTCCTCAGCGACGGTGGTTCGAGCACTACGCCACCCTCTTCGACACCGTGGAGATCAACAACACCTTCTACCGCCTGCCGTCACCGACGGCGGTTGCGGGCTGGGCCGACCAGGCGCCCGCTGGCTTCGTCTATGCCAGCAAGCTGGGTGCGTTCGGTTCTCACCGCATGAAGCTGCGGGACGCAGCGTCGTGGTTGCCGAACCACCTCGACCGCCTGGTCCGACTCGGGCCCTCGGCCGGGCCCACCTTGGTGCAGCTCCCACCTCGCTGGCGGCGCAATGTGGGGCGACTCGACGAGTTCCTCTCGGCGGCACCCGAGGGGCAACGCTGGGCCTTCGAGTTCCGCGAACCATCCTGGCT
>JBBSLT010000027.1:0-19062 GCA_038233555.1 Acidimicrobiales bacterium | reverse complement strand
GAGGGTGGCGGCCAGACCGATGGAGAAGGCGGCCAAAAGGGCCAGGCCCAGGCCCGCCCGGCCGAGGCCCACGGCGGCCACGATGACCAGGACGGCCGACGGCGAGGGGAACAGGCCTCCAGATGCTCCGAGCGCTACCAACCCCCGACGGGACAGCGGGGCCACGCCTGCCGGTAAGGCGTGGCTGTGTCCGTGGCCGTCGTGGCCGTCGTGGCCGTCGTGACTGTGGCCGTTGTCGCTGTCGGTGTGGCTGTGGCCACCCCTACCGGCACCGGATGATCTCAGCTTGCGCCAGCGGGCGACCAGGAGCCAGATGCCCACGCCGGTGACGGCCACTCCCGAGACCAGCGTGAGGATCGGAAAGACCGACTCGGCGGCGATCGAACGGTCGACCTGGACCAACACGAGCCGAGGACGAGCACGCTGGCGGTGTGCATGATCGAGACCACGCCACCGAGCAGCACGGCGTCGCGGGGCCGTCCCCGGGAGCTCACCAGGTAGGCAGCCATGATCGTCTTACCGTGCCCGGGGCCCACGGCGTGGACCGCTCCGAAGCCGAGGGCGAGAGCGAGGAGGGAGGCGACGGCCAGCGGGGTCAAGTCGCTACGGGTGATGAGAGCGGCGAATCCGTCTACGTCGGCCACCGCACCCGAGGAGCCATCGAGGGCCGGGGGCTCGGCGGCCACCGAGCCGGGCGTGAAGGAGAACGAAATCTGGCGGCGGTCGAGCGGCGACTCGAGTCGGTCCTCAGGATAGGTACGCAGCTCGTCGGTGATGTCCTCGGCCGGGGCATCCGACGCCACGACCTCGGCATCGGCGCGGGCAACGACCACGATTTCGCGCCAGCCGATCCGATCCGGGTCGTTGGTGTCGGCGAAGCTTGCCCGGCGGACTCGATTAGGCTCCCCTTCGTCAAGGGGCGACTCGTAGAGCGCGGTCAGGCGCAGGGTGGTGAGGCCCCCCTGGCCCGGCGGCTCCTCCAGCGCCTGGTCGACGAGGGTGAGCGCCCGGAGCTCGCCGTCGACCACCAGCTCCAGGCCGGCGCTGATCTCTTCAGCCCGGGTCCGGGCGTAGGCCTGGGCATCGGCCTCGACCTCCCGGCGGTCCTGGAAGGCGGGAATCTCAGCCAGATCCAAGACGTAGAGCACCCGCACGGCGTCGGCCGAGACCTCGATGCGGGCATAGCGGTTCACCGTGAAGTTGCCGAGCGGATGGGCCAGCGCCGGGGCAGCCAAGGCCACGACGCCGGCGACTGCTGCCACCAAGCCGGCCATCAGCACCAGGAAGCGTCGGAGCACGGCGACCATCCTGTCCGAGTCGGCACTCGTATCGAGGCGGGTGGCTTCCAATCTGGGGTTAGACGCGAAGAAAGCCAGCCCGGGGGGGGAGGGCTGGCTTTCTCGCTGCTGCTGTTGACCAGACTACGCGTCGCGTCGCCATCTTCCCAACAGTAATTGGTGATACGTGCCATCCTTAGAAGCGATGGACCTCCGTCAGCTCGCCGCCCTCGTGGCCATCGACGACGTCGGCACCTTCTCGGCCGCAGCCAAGCGTCTGCACACGGTCCAGTCCAATATCTCCACCCATGTCGCTCGCCTGGAGCGTGAGCTGGGGGCGGTCCTGGTCGACCGGCCCGCCGGCCAGCTCACCGATGAGGGCAAGGCGGTGGTGGCCCGGGCCCGACGTATCCATGCCGAGCTCGATGCCCTGGTCTCCGACGTCGCCTCCTTGCGTAACGAGGTGGCGGGCCACGTCCGTATGGGCGTCATCGGCACGACCGGCCGCTGGCTGCTCCCTCCCCTGCTGGCCGCCATGAACGCCCGTTATCCCCGCATCGGCATGGCTGTTCTCGAGGGAAACACCACCTCGCTGCTTCCTCAACTGCGAGAGGGCAGCCTCGACCTGGCGGTGGTCAACCTCCCCGTCGACGACCCCGAGGTGGCGCTCGACACGCTCTTCGAGGAGGATCTCATGGTGGTCGCACCCCTCGATCACCCCTTGGCCGATCGCCAGCAGGTGGGGTTGGTCGAGCTGGCCGACCACGAGCTCCTGCTCCCTCCACCGGGCACCTCCATTCGGGTGGAGCTGGACCGAGCCGCCCACCAAGCCGGTGTCTCTCTCGTGGCCAAGGCCGAGCTCGACGGCCTGCGCCTCATCGCCTCCCTGGCCTTCGAAGGTTTCGGTGCCGCCGTCCTGCCCGCCACCGCCGTCCCTAGTTGGCTCGACGGCGCCTGGCGGCTCGTACCCATCGTCGGGGTGGGCCGGCGTCAGGTGAGCGTGGCCCGCCGCCGGGCTGGACTGCCCTCGGCGCCGGCCCGAGCCCTGCGCCAGGTCGTGGCCGACGTGGTGGCCGCCGGGGCCGGTGACCAGGTGGGAGTGCACCTGTGCATCGAGGGCGGCCGATGACCTCCGTCGCTCTGTCCGCCGGTGTCCCGGGAACGGTCTCGGTCGCGGTGGAGGACCTCGGCGGACGTCGGGTCGTGCTGGCCCGGATCGACCCCGCCCATCGGCGCGGCGCCCTCGACGCCGGCGGTGGCGCCACCCTCGCCACCGCCGCCGAGATGGCGCTGGACTCCCGGATCCCTTTGGTCGGCGTGGTGGCCTCCAGCGGCGCCGACGTCGGCGGAGGTGTCGCCGCCCTCCACGGATGGGGGGGCGCCGCCCTGGCCTTCTCCCGTTGCAGCGGGGTGGTGCCCATCCTCTTGGCCGTGACCGGACCGACGCTCTCCGGCCCCGCCCTGTTGCTCAGCATGGCTGACGTGGTGGTCATGACCAGGGCGGCGTCGGCCTACGTGGTCGGGCCGCGGGCAGTGTCGTCCTTCACCGGCGAGGACGTGACCCCCGACGCCCTCGGCGGCGTTGGCGTCCATGCCCACCAGACCGGGGTGGCGGCGACGGTGGTCGACGACGAGGCGGCGGCGCTTGAGTACCTGGTCGCCGTCCTCGCCCACCTGCCCGATCACTGTGACGCCGAAGCCCCGTTCTGGCCCAGCGACGACCCCTCCGACCGCCCCACCCCTGAGGCGGGGGCGCTGCTGCCGGCCTCCAGCACCGGTAGCTACGACGTGGTGGACGTGGCCCGGGCCTTGGCCGACGATGGCGAGGTGCTCGAGCTGTGGGCCGGATGGGCACCCAACCTGGTCACGGCCCTGGCTCTGCTCGGAGGACGACCGCTGGGCATCGTCGCCAACCAACCCCTGGCCCTCGCCGGCAGCATCGACATCGCCGCCAGCCAGAAAGGTGCCCGCTTCGTCGGGCTGTGCGACGCCTTCAACCTTCCGCTCCTGACTCTGGTGGACACCTCCGGGTTCTTCCCCGGCAAGGACCGGGAATGGCGAGGAATGATCCGCCACGGCGCCCAGCTGGTGGGTGCCTATGCCCGGGCCACGGTGCCACGGGTCTGCGTGGTGCTGCGCAAGGCCTACGGCGGGGCCTTCATCGTCATGGACTCCAAGACCATGGGCAACGACCTCTGCCTGGCGTGGCCCAGCGCCGAGATGGCGGTGATGGGCGCCCGCCAGGCAGCCGGCATCTTGTACCGGCGCGAGGAGCCCGAGGTGCGTGCCGCCCATGAGGCGGAGTACGTCGCCACCCTGCTCAACCCGTGGACGGCCGCCGAGCGGGGCTACGTCGACGCCGTCATCGATCCCGCCGACACCCGCCGCACCGTGATCGCCGCCCTCGATGTCCTGCGCTCCAAGCAGGAGCGCCTCCCGAAGCGCCGCCACGACACGCTCTAAAATCTGAGCAAGCGTCATCGAGCATCCTACCAGGGAGAGCCAGACAGCCGCTTGCCAGGCTTACCAGATCAGCATGCAGTCGTCTCGATCTACGGTGGGGGGATGGACGACTCGATCACCATCACTGACGATCGGACGGGCAAGACGGTCACGGTCCCGATCGAGGCGGACAACACCATCCCGTCGGCGGCGCTGCGGCGCCTCGATCCTGGGCTGCGGGTCTATGACCCCGCCTTCCTCTCGACAGCCTCGTGCGCCAGCGCAGTGTCCTACGTGGACGGCGACGCCGGCATCTTGCGTTACCGGGGTTACCCCATCGAGGCCCTCGCCGAGCAGTCCGACTTCCTCGAGGTCGCCCTGCTCCTGCTCACCGGCGAGCTACCCGCTGAGGCGGCGCTGGACGAGTGGCGCCACGACATCACGGTACACACCTATGTTCATGAGAACGTCAAGCACTTCATGCAGCAGTTCCACCACGACGCCCACCCCATGGGGATGCTGGTGTCGACCATGGCCGCCCTGTCGACCTTCTATCCCGATGCCAAGCAGATCTTCGACGAGGAGGTCCGCCTCAAGCAGATCGTCCGCCTGATCGCCAAGATGCCCACCCTCGCCGCCTTCGCCCATCGCTTCAGCGTGGGCATGCCCTTCGTGTATCCCGACAACGACCTCGGCTACACCACCAACTTCTTGTCCATGATGTGGAAGGTGGCCGAGCCCCGCTACGCCGCCCATCCGGTGCTGGCCCGGGCCCTTGACGTGTTGTTCATCCTCCACGCCGACCACGAGCAAAACTGCTCGACCACCGCCATGCGCACGGTCGGCTCTGCCCACGCCGATCCCTACTCGGCCACGGCCGCCGCCGCCGCCGCCCTCTACGGGCCTCGCCACGGCGGGGCCAACGAGGCGGTGATCCTGATGCTCGAGGAGATCGGGTCGGTAGCGGCCGTTTCCGGCTTCGTCGAGCGGGTGAAGCGGGGGGAGAACCGGCTCATGGGCTTCGGGCACCGGGTCTACAAGAACTACGACCCCCGGGCCCGGATCATCAAGCGCACCGCCGACGAGGTGTTCGCAGTGGTGGGGAGCAACCCCCTCCTCGATGTCGCCCTGGCCCTCGAAGAAGCAGCGCTGGCCGACGACTACTTCGTGGAACGCAAGCTCTACCCCAACGTCGACTTCTACTCCGGGCTGATCTACCAGGCCATGGGCTTCCCCCTGGAGATGTTCACCGTGCTCTTCGCCATCCCCCGCACCGCCGGGTGGCTAGCGCACTGGGTGGAGCTGCTGAGCGACGCCGATCAGCGCATCGCCCGGCCTCGTCAGCGCTACATCGGCGCCGGTGAGCGAGCCTACGTCCCCATGGACGACCGGTCCCTCATCTGAGGACCGGCGGCGGGGCGATCTGCTACAACAGACTCCTCAGCACCCGGCCAGGAGGTCAACGTGTCGGCCAGCTCGGCGAACAACGGTCCCCAGAGCCAACGCCGGCGCACCCCGCTGGCGGCTCGTCGCCCCGCCTCGTCGCGGGCCAACGCGTCCTCAGCGACGTCGGCCCCGCGCCCACCGGTGCCAGCCGGCTTGCGCGACAGCGACGGGCAATGGCTGACCCTGGCCGAAGCGGCCGAAGCGGCCGGAGTGACACCCGCCACGGTCCGGCGATGGCGTAAGGCGGGGACCATCGCCGAACGTAGGTCCCCCGACGACTCGAGCACCTTCGAGGTGTTTCTGACCGCCGATCACGACCAAGCGGCCGTAGAGAGCGATCCGTCGGCTGGTGACAGGAACGACAAGCCTCGGTCGGACTCTGGAGTGCTGGTGCCCCTGGAGATCCACCAGCGATCGTTGGCCGAGCTGATCCTGCGCCTCACCGACACCACCGAACGGGCAGTGCGGGCGGAAGCCCGGCTCGAGATCCTCGAAGCGCAGTTGGCCGAGCTACGACCATCTCGGACAGGAACCGCCGCTACGCTTGCCTCACCCCCACCCCGTCGACGAAAGTAGGCCTGATGGAGATCGCCATCGCCATCGCCGTGATCCTCGTGCTGCTTGCGGTCTTGGCCGTGGTCGTCCAGCGCAAGCGACGAGCCGGTGGTGTCATCGCCGCCGATACCAAGACGGCGAATCGCGGTCGTGGGGGCAAGGGCCGATGACCACTTCCCCCTCGCTCTTGCTCCGGGCCACCGACATCATTGGCCATCCCGTCGTCACCATCGACGCCGGCGAGGCCGTGGCCGAGGTCAAAGACGTGGTGTACGGCACGGCCGAGGCTGCGCTGCTCGGCTTCACCCTCAACCACCGTGGGTTCCTCGGAGGGCCCTTGAAGCAGGCCGTGGAGTGGTCGCAGGTGGCCGCCCTCGGTCGCCATGCCGTCATGATCGCTACCGCCGGCGACCTCGCCGAGCGCACCGACGTCCTCGTCGAGGACCGCAAGGGCGCCCGACGCCGCAACGTCATCGGCAGCGAGGTCATCACCGATGCCGGCGAGCGGCTGGGAGAGGTCACCGACGTCGTCCTGCTCGTCGAGGACGAACCCGAGGTGGTCGGCTACGAGATCGGCGGCAGCGAGATCCTCACGCCCCGATCGGGCGGCCACGTGTTCATCCCCCTGCCCGAGACGCTTGCCGTCTCCGGCGAGGCGCTCATGGTGCCGGCGGCGGTGCGCGACTTCGTCTCTGACGACCTCGCCGGCTTCGGCGCCTCTGTGGAGCGCTTCCGCGAGCACCTGCGCACCGTCCCCTCGGAGCCGAGCGCATGAGGCGCCTCAGCGAGGTGGCCGGCACCAAGGTGATGAGCAAGGCCAGCGCCCAGAAGATGGGCAAGGTCGAACGGATCCTCGTCGACGTGCCACCCCGCCGCATCGTCGCCCTCCAGGTTGGTCGAGACCAACTCGTTGCCTGGACCGATGTCAGCGGCGTGGGCCACGACGCCGTCGTCGTCGAGGACGAGGGCCGCGTACGCACCGCTGCCGACGCCAGGGAGGAGCAGGCCATGTCCGGCACCTTCGACTGGAAGAACAAGCTCGTCCTGTCCGATCGCGGCAACGAGCTTGGCAAGGTCGTGGAGCTCGAGTTCGACGAGGCTACCGGCGAGCTTCAGGCGGTGCAGACCACCGAGGGTTCCGTGGCCGCCGATCGCCTTCACAGCCTCGGCTCCTATTGCCTGGTCGTGCGCCACGAGGACGGTGCTGAGCTGTCCGGCTGACACGAACGTCGCCGATGAGTCGGCGCCAGAGGCGAGCCAGAGTCGATGAGGTGAGGGTTCCTGCGAGCGGGTAGGGCGGGGTCATGCGCATCGTGGTCACCGGCGCCACCGGCAACGTCGGTATCAGCGTGGTGGAAGCGCTCTCGAGCGAGGCGGCGGTGGATTCGATCCTCGGTCTCTCACGCCGGGAACCTACGGAGCTGGCCCTGCCCAAGGTCGACTGGGCCAGTGCCGACGTCACCAGCTCTGACCTCGTGGCCCACTTCAGGGGCGCCGCTGCGGTCGTCCATCTGGCCTGGCTCATCCAACCCTCCCATCGCCTGGACACCATGGCCGCCACCAACGTGGCCGGAAGCGCTCGGGTCTTCGCCGCGGTGGCCAAGGCGTCGGTGCCGACCCTGGTCTACGCCTCCTCCGTGGGGGCCTACTCCGCCGGCCCCAAGGACCACCCGGTCGACGAGACGTGGCCCACCGATGGGATCCACTCCAGCTTCTACGCCCGCCACAAGGCCGCGGTGGAACGCCAGCTCGACCGCTTCGTCGGCGAACACCCCGAGATCCGCGTGGTGCGCCTGCGTAAGGGCCTAGTGTTCCAGCGGCGGGCGGCCGCCCGCATCCGCCGCCTCTTCCTCGGCCCCTTGGTGCCTGGCTTCGTCCTGCGCCCGTCGCTCATTCCCGTCTTCCCCGACACTCCTGGACTGGTCTTCCAGGCGGTTCATGCCTCAGACGCCGCCCAGGCCTACCGCCTGGCCCTGCTCGGCGATGCAAGGGGCGCATACAACATCGCGGCCGGCCCGGTCCTCGATCCCGCCACGATGGCCCGGGCGTTGTCGGCCCGCCTGGTCCCCCTTCCCGAGTCTGTGTTGCGCAGGATGGCCGCGGCCGCGTGGCGCCTTCGCCTGCAACCCTCACCGCCCGGCTGGCTCGATCTCGCCCTCGGTGTCCCAGTGCTTGACGCCGGCCGGGCCCGCCGCGAGCTGGGTTGGGACCCAAAGGTCAGCGCTACCGCCGCCCTCCTCGAGCTGTTGGCGGGTCTTAGGGAGGGTGCAGGCGCCTCGACGCCGGCGTTGCAGGCCGGGCCTCGTGCGGCCAGAGGCAGCCTCGGGTAGCGGTGCCCGTCGGAGATGTCGGATGGCCCAGGTGGTTTACGGGTATACCTCAGGCGTTGACCACCAACCAGGAGGATCGGCCATGACCGAGCAAGACAAGCCCCATGACCTGACTGTCGACGAGATGAAGGCTGATTCTCATGGCCCCATGTCTCGAGACGACCTCGAACCCACTGAGATGACCTCTTGGGACGGCGCCGGAAACCCCATCAAGCACGTCTTCGCCGACGACGAGAGTGGCCACATGAGCGAAGGCACCGGAGGTTCCACCGACGAAGCCATGAAGGACGCCCGGGATCCCTCCCAGGTCCTCGGCGACGACGCCGGTCCGGCCTGAGCCTGAGCAGCCCGTCTGGTCATCGCTGGTCGCGCAGCAAGGCTCGTGCGGCACCTCGACCGGGGGTGCCGGCGATGCCGCCGGCGGGGTTGGTGCCGGCCCCCGAGATGTAAAGCCCTTCGACGGGGGTGCGGTGGTCGCCCAGCGCCCGGGTGGGGCGCAATGGACCAAGTTGGTCGAGGGCGATGTCGAGGTGCATGGGGTGGCCCCCAGGCCAGCGCTCGACCGCTTCCATGACGTCGGGGGTGTGGGTGGCTACGCCCTGCACCGTCGCCCCGAAGCCGGGGGCCCGCTCCTCCATGGTGGCCAGGCACTGTTCGACCAACTGCTCACGCCGGGCGGGCCAACCTCCGTCGACCACCGCCGGCGCCGCCGGGCACGCCAGGTAGACGGTGTGGTGACCGGCCGGGGCCAGCGTGTCGTCGAGCGCCGAGGTGGTGAAGGCATAGAGCGGGAGGGGGTCGGGGAGCTGGCCTGCCTCTGACCGATGCCAGGCGGCGGTGAGGTCGTCGAGGCGGTCCACGAAGCTCTGGAGGCCATTCCAGTCGCCGGGTCGAGCGTCGGGGTAGGCAGGCAGGGCCGAGGTGGCGACGTGCACCACCGCCTGGACGACGTTGCTTCTCCGGGCGGCGGCCAGGTCGGCGGCGGCACTCCCGCCGAGGGGCGGATCGAGCAACTCCAGCAAGGCGGTCTTCGGATCGAGGGCCGTCACCACCGCCGAGCACCTGATCCGCTCGTCGCTCTCGGTCACCACCGCCCGGACCCGACCTCCTCCGGCCTCGATGCGAGCCACCGGTTCGGCGCAGCGCACCTCGACGCCGAGCGACGCAGCCCGTCGCATCAGCGCATCGGTGAGGCCTTGGGCCCCACCCTCGGCATGCCACTGCCCGTAGAGGTGGTAGGCCGCCTGCCAGAAGGCGTAGAGCGCACCACCGGGCGTGGACGGGCCCACCCCGGCATGGGCGGCGAAGGCGGCCACCGGGCCGCGGGTCAGGTCCGACTCCAGCCAGCGGACCAGCAACGACTGGTAGGGGCCGAGCACGTCGCGTACCGTCGACAGGGGCTGGTGGCGCAGCGAACGGGCCAAGTTGGCCAGGCGGGCGGGCAGCTCACGGACCGAGACGTCACCGCGTACGGCCGGCATGATCGTGCCCACGATAGGCAAGGCCTTGTCCATGAACGCCCGGTAGGCCCGTGCCTCCGAGAGGCTCGACTCGGCGATGGAGTCGACGGTGGCGTCGACCGAGCGCAAGAAGCGGACCCTACGCCCGTCGGCATGGACGGCGACCGAGAAGGGGTCCATCTCCTGGTAGACCAGGCCGGCGCCGGCGAGGTCAAGCTCGGCGGGGATGTCGGTCATGTTGATGATGTTGTGGGCGACGGAGTGGAGGTCGAAGCGGTAGCCGGGCACGGTCTCCTCGGTGCGGGCGCCGCCTCCGGGGCGGTCGAGCTGTTCGAGCACCACCACCTGGCGTCCGGCCTGAGCCAGGTAGCAGGCGGCGATCAGGCCGTTGTGGCCGGCTCCCACCACCACCACATCGCCCGCCGGAGCGGTCATGGAAACAGCGGGTCCTGGCCCGGCCACTCCCCCGTCGTCACCCGGTCATCCGCGGATGCTACCGGTGGAGGACGGCGGCGGAAGTGCTTGCCGAGCGTCTCCTCCTGGCCCTGGTAGTTGGACCCGATCTGGCTCCCATAGAGCTTCTCGGGTGCGGCCAGCATGTGCTCGAAGGTGAGCTTGCACACCCGCTGGCGGTGCTCGATCATGAACGGCACATCGTGGGCTCGCACCTCCAGGGCGGCTCGTGAACCATTCAGCGAGCCATCGGCGTGGTACCCGAAACCGGGATCGAAGAATCCGGCGTAGTGCGTACGCAGCTCGCCGCTGGTGGGGTCATAGGCCGTCATCTCCGCCGCCAGATGAGGCGGCAACCGGACGCTCTCGTCGGACAGCAGCAGGTAGAACCGCTCCGGCGCCAGCACGATGCGGTCGCCATGCTCACGGCGCACCGGCTCCCAGAAGTCGTCCACCTCATAGGCGTCGACCTGACCGAGGTCGAGGAGCGGGGCGTAGCCCTTGGCCCGATGTCCCACCCGACCTTCGTCGTCCCCTCGGAGGTCGAGGCTGACGAACAGTCCGTTGGCGGTAGCGAAGTCATGGTCGGCCACGGGCACCCCATCCCGGAACAACAGGGGCTCCTCGGCATGCACGGTCCGGAGCTGGTCGTCGCCCAGTCGGGCCTGCCCACGCACGAGGCGCAGCTGGTTGAGGGCCAGGCCCTGGCGCACCCGGACCGTGAACGATAGCGGGACGACCTCGAGGTAGAGCTGGCCCCCGTAGCCGTCGGCGATCTCGTCGAAGCGGTAGCTGTGGTCGGTGATGACCCGGGTGAAGACGTCGAGGCGACCGGTGGAGCTCTTGGGGTTGGTCCGACCCCGTAGCCCGACGGGTAAGTCCAACTGCTCGATCAGCGGGATCAGGTAGGGACGATTCGTCTCGAGCACGGCCCCGTCCCGGCGCAGGTCCAGCTCATCGACGATGTAGTCCTTGACCTTTCCCTCGACGGTGTCGCGATCGGGAAGGAAGCTGCAGCGGATGCGGTAGGCCACCTCGCCCAGGCGCAGGTCGAGGCTCGCCGGCTGGATGCTCGACTCGGGGATCTTGTAGGCGCCGCCGTCGATCCAGCCGGCGGCGATGGCCTGCGCCAGCATCTGGCTGGGCAGCACGCCGGAGGTATCGCCGGCCAACACGCCGTCGGACTCCACCTCCCCGTCGCCCACGACGACCGAGGGTAGTCCTGGCCTCCGGTCCAGGGGGTAGACATGGGTTATGCGCCCGCCACGAGCACGAGCATCAGCACCCGTCACCGACGATGGCCGCACGCTCGCAGTGGCGTGGGCCTGTAGCGCCGCCGCCCTGATCGCCACCGGGCGATTCGGTCGACGGGCGGTGCTGCGCGGCTCCACCTCCAGCCTCGCCGTGGCGGGAGTGGCTGGCTTGCTCGGTGCAGTGCGCGACCGCCGGCGAAGCGCTCCGGTCGCCGCCACCGCCATCGCCTTTGCCGTCGGCGCCTCCCTCGAGCTACCTCGGGCCAGCGCTCCCTTGGCCGCAGCCACCGCCGCACTCCTCGTCCCCGAGCTCTCGTCGAGGCAGCGAGCACCGACTTCGCTGCTCGCTGCTGGCGCCGGTGCGGCGATGGCCCTCGGGAGTCGTCGGCTCTGGCCCGTCGCTCCCCACACCTCGGCCAACCTGCATCCGGCGACGGCGACCCGCCACCATCTCCCGGCCCCCGAGGGCAAGGCCCTCACGGTGGTCATCAACGCCGGCGCCGGCTTAGCGCTCGGCCGCGGGCCGCGTGAGCGCCTGGCGGAGGCACTCCCCGACGCCCGGCTAATCGAGCTGGACGAATGTGACGATCTCATGGAGGCGTTGCACGAAGCCGCCTCGGAGGGCCGGGCCGTGGGCATGGTGGGTGGCGACGGGTCGCTGAACGCCGCTGCCGGCGTCGCCCATGCTCAGAGCATGCCGCTGTTCGCCGTGCCCGCGGGCACGCTGAACCACTTCGCTCGCGACATCGGCCTCACCTCGGTGGACGACGCCATCGCCGCCCTGGCCGCCGGCGAGGTCGTCGCCGTCGACCTCGCCCAGATCGACGGGCGGCCCTTCCTCAACACCGCCAGCTTCGGGGCCTACGTCGAGCTGGTGGACGCACGGGAGCGCCTAGAGGGGCGTATAGGCAAGTGGCCGGCGATGATCATCGCCTTGGTGGGTGTGCTCCGTCGCTCCAGTCCCACCGAGGTCGAGATCGACGGGCGAACCCGCCGTCTGTGGATGATCTTCGTGGGCAACTGCACCTACCATCCCCATGGCTTCGCCCCGAGCTGGCGCACCCGTCTGGATGACGGCCGTCTCGACGTCCGCATGATCGACGCCTCGATGCCAGGAGGGCGGCTCCGTCTTGTGGCCGCCGTTCTCACCGGGCGCCTCGGCCGCTGCCGCGCCTACGAGGAGATCCAGGTCCGCGAGCTGCGGGTCCGCCGACTCGACCGCAACCGCCGCCTCGCCCACGACGGGGAGACCTTCGAGGGGTCGGCCGAGTTCACCATCACCAAGTGCCCCGAGCCCTTGCTCGTGTACGCACCACACTGAATTCGCCCTTACTCGCTTCGCTCCGTCAGGCGACCTTGTCGAGCAGAAGCGACCGACTACAACGCGCCCCTGGGGGTCACCTCGTTAGCGGGAGGATCCTGCCACTGCCAGTGAGACATGTGGGGGAGCCAGCCTCGGAGCTGGGTGTTGACCGGGGGTTGGAAGCGGTAGGCAGGGAGGTCGGCGGCGGGGTGGCCTCGAGCGGCCATGGAATAGGCGGCCGACATGGAGGAAGCGTGGCGGTCGAGGGCGGCGTCGAGCCAGTACACCCCCACCGGGTCGAGATGGCCAGCAGCCCGGGTCAACGTGGAGTCCCAGTCACAGGAGTCTACGAAGGGGAACCAGCAGTAGCCCTCGACGGGTACGCCGGCGGCGGCGGCCCGCTCACACTGCTCGAGGGTGTGCTTCAGCCAGCTGGCCCGATCGGGTGCGAAGCCGCGGATGTTCGTCTCCCCCAGTAGGACCGGCCGGCGGTAGCGCTCCCAGTACTCGGCCATGAGCGAGGCCAGCGCCACCGGCTGGGGCGAGGGGTGGACGCCGCGGCCGGTGCCGTCGAGGTAGTGCCACTGGTTGTGGGCGTAGTAGTCGAGGCCCACCACGTCGACGTGGCCGGCCTCCATGGTGAGCAGCGCCTCCCCCCCCGCCGCCAGCACTTGGGCGACGAAGGGACGGTCGGGGTCCAACGGCCTTCCGAGGAACAGGTCGAGGACGAAGAAGCGGCGGTCGTTGGCCACGTCGGCGAAACGCTGAGCAGCGGAGCTCTCGGCACCGGCATGCTCGCAGGTGTCCACGTAGACGTGGCGGGCGCCGGGGAGCAGGTCGCGACAGGCCCGGCTGGCGGCGGCGACGGCGGGCAGGAGGTTGGCGGCGAGGGCCACAAAGCCCTTCACCCCCCGACGGTACGGGGGCCAGATTCCCTCGTGGCCGCAGAGGAAGAGGGTGGTGAAGGGCTCGTTGCAGAGCGTGTACTCCTCTACCCATGGGTACCGACGGCAGAAGGCCTCGATGTAGCGGCGGTAGGCGTCGCCGAAGCGCCGGTCGGCGAAGCCCCGCTTCAGCCACCTCGGATAGCTGGTGTGGTGGAGCAGGTCGACGATCGGGACCATCCCGTTGTCGCGCAGATGCCCGAGCACTTCGTCGGTGGCCGCCCAATCGAAAACCCCGGCCTGGCGCTCGATACGGTGCCAGCGCACGGGGTAGCGCAAGCGTCGCACGCCACACGCGGCAAGGAGGTCGAGGTCCTCCCGCCACCGCTGGACATGGCCCGACGTCTCGGCCACATCCACGTCGTGGCGGGGCAGATAGGTCGACTCGAAGCCGCCGATCACCTCGATGGTGGCGCCTAGTGTGCTGGCCCGCGCGGAGAGGAACCGTCATCTTGTCCACGGGTGTCGCCAGGCGGCTTCTCGCCGAACTCGTCGACCTTGCGCTTGGCCTGCTCGGCGAACTTCGACACCTTGTCGGTGTGCTTGCCACCCGTCCGGCGATTGATCACCGTGGCGGCCTTGTCGACCGTGGCCCCAATCGACTCGCCCCGCGTACGGGCTACTACCGTCGCCTTGTCCCTGATCTTGTCAAAGTATCCCATGAGCGGACCCTTCCCTCGTGCCGGCCTTGGCACACGAAGCAACTGAACCGAAACTGCCGCGCGTGGGTACCCTCGCCGGGAACGTGACGAATCCGTATACGGGGGTCGAGACGAGCGTGAGCGTCGGTGGAGACCAGGTGGAGGTGGCCCATTTTGGGGCCGAGGGGTCCAGCGCGGGAGCAGCACGCCGATTCGTCTCGACCACATTGGCGGCGTGGGGCGTGGAGGCGCTCGAAGACGCGGCCACGCTCTTAGCCAGCGAGCTGGTGGCCAACGTGGTGCTTCATGCCGGTACCGATCTCGACGTCGTCGTTCGCCGGCCTAAGGGACGTGTGCGCATCGAGGTGCACGATCGCGACCACCGGCTCCCGATTCGCAAGCACTACTCGGTCACTGCCACCACCGGCCGGGGCCTCGGTCTGCTCGAGGACCTCGCCCGGACCTGGGGTGCAGAACCCACGCCCGGCGGAAAGGTCGTCTGGTTCGAGCTGGACGAGCGGTCGGTGACCTTCGCTCCGATGATCAGCAGCGACCTCTCCATCGACGAGCTTGAGGACCTGTCCGACCGTGAATCGGATCGGTTGCCAACGGGAACCGACGCTCCGGACGACGTCTCGAGGCCCGGTTCAGACGGAGCCGGCCGTCCACTGGCCCTGACTAGTCGGCCATGACGCCGTCGACCGAGGTGGTCACCGTGCGGCTGCTGCGCCTGCCTCTCGGACTTTACCGAGAAGCCTCCGAGCACCAAGACGAGCTGCAGCGAGAGTTCGCCCTTATCCAGAACAGCTTGTCGCTCGACGATACCGCTGTCCCCGTTCGCCTGCTCCGCCTCGTGGACCAGCTCAACGCTGTCTTCGCCGCCTTCAGCGCAGAGCCTCAAGACAACCTCGTCGCCGCCCTCGAGCGCAACGACACCACCATCGACCTCCAGTACCAGATCCCGCCGACCGCCAAGGCAGGGTGCATCTCCCTCGGAGCGCTCCTCGACGAAGCCGACGAGTACTGCCGGCGTGGCGACCAACTGCTCACCCTGGCCACCCGTCCCGACATAGTTGCCCTGCGGCGTTGGTTCCTGGGCGAGTTCGTAGCCCAGATCGACGGTGTCGAACCCACGCCCTGGGACGAGTGGGATCCTGATGCGGGGAAGCTCCCGCACCGCTGAGCACGTTCGCCGTCAGCAAGGTTGCTCACCCAGATGACGCTGCCGCCGTGTGGGCCAGGGCCCGCCATGCCGTGGTCGCTATGTAGCCGGCGATAGCCACCAACACGATGGCCGAGCCCGGGGCATAGTTGAGGTAGTAGGAAGCCAGCAGGCCCACGACGGCGCTGGCGCCACCGATGGCCGACGCCAGCACCAGCGCTCCTCGATAGCTCGACGCCAGTTGGGCGGCCGCCGCCACGGGCACCACCATCATGGCCGAGATCAGCAACAGCCCGATCGACGACATGCCTCCCACCACCACCAGTGCCACCATCAGGGTGAGGGCCATCACCATGCGGTCGGTGGGGACACCGGCCACCCGGGCGGCCTGCTCGTCGAAGGCCATGGCCACCAGCTTCGGGTACAGGACCACGGTGAGCAGCAACACGACGACGGCCAAGCCCACGATCACCCAGACCTCGGGCCAGGTGAGGTTGAGCGGACTGCCAAAGAGCAGGCCGACGAGCTGTGTCTGGCCGGCATTGGCCTGCGACGAGAACAGGTAGCCCACGGCGATGCCTCCGTAGAATATCAGCGCAATGGCCAGGTCTCCGGCCAGTCCGGCCCGACCCATGCGCACGAGGAGCAACCCGGCCAACGCGGTGAAGGCGAGCGCTCCCAAGACCGGCTCGGCCCCCACCAGGAAGGCGAGGCCGACGCCAGCGAAGGCGACGTGGCCCATGCCGTCGCCCACCAACGACTGGCCTCGCTGCACGATGAAGCTACCCACCAACGGGGCGACGGCAGCGATGGCGACGCAGGCCACGAAGGCCCGCTGCATGAACTCGAACTCGAAGGGGTTCAACCGGCCGCTACCTGATGCGATGTTGGCCGTTCATCTTGCGTCACGATCCGCCCGTCGACGACTTCGACCACCCGCTGAGCCAGTCCCGAGAACCCTTCCGGGTCATGGCTGACGTAGACCACCGCCATTCCCTCCACCTCGACCAGATGCTGAAGCGACTCCCGCAATACCGAGCGGGCCTCGCCGTCGACCCCGGTGGTGGGCTCGTCGAGCACGAGGAGCTTCGGGCCGCTCACCAACGCCCGGGCAATGAGCGCCCGCTGTTGCTGGCCCCCGGACAGCTCCGACATGCGGGTGCGTCGGACGCGATCGAGTCCCAGCAGGTCGACGACATGGTCGATGCGGGCCACCACCTCGGGCGGGCGTCGGCGGAAGAGGCGACTACGGGCCGCCAGGCCGGAGACCACCACCTCCTCGACGCTGACCGGCAACGCCGACGAGGCCGCCGCCCGCTGGGGGACGTAGCCCAGCTGCCACCACTGGCGGAACGAGGCCACATCGTGGCCGAACAACCGAACACGGCCAGCGGAGGGCTCGAGCAATCCCAAGCCCAGCTTCATGAGTGTGGTCTTCCCCGAGCCGTTGGAGCCGACCACCGCCACGAACTCACCCTGGTGCACCGAAAGCGACACGTCGCTGAGCACCGGGGCCCGGCCGTAGGCAAAGCTCACCGCATCGAAGTCGAGCGGGGTCAGCCCAGAACTCGTCACCTTCGCCTCAGCAGCCCAGGGCAACGGCGAACTGCTCGGCCTGCTCGCTGACCAGAGCGATGAACCCCGCCTCGGCCTGGTCATCGGTCACCGCATCGAGGGGAAAGATTTCCAACAGCTCGACGCCGGCCTCCCGGGCCACGGTCTCGGCTCCCTCCCGGCCCTCAACAGGCTCGGTGAGCACATGCTCGACGCCATCGGCACGGATCTCGTTCACCAGCTCCCCCAGCTCCCTGCTGGAAGCGCCGGCCTCAGGGTTGATGCCGGTCACCCCGTGCTGAGCGACGCCGAAGGGCGCCAGCAGGTACCCGTAGGCCTGGTGGCTGACGATGGCCTCGTCGTGACGACAGTCCCCACCCAGGATCTCGCCCAGCTCGCCCTCCAAGGCGGTGAATTGGCTGCGAAGCTCCTCGGCGTTGCCCTGGTAGATCTCGGCGTTGTCGGGGTCAGCGGCGGCGAAGGCGTCACCGGTGCGAGAGGCAGCGTCGGCCATGACCGCCGGATCGAACCATATGTGGGCATCGACGGTCGCCTCCTCCTCGCCGGCGTCATCATCCTCGACCTCCCCCTCGGTGATCTCGGCCTCGGCCTCCTCATCTTCGTGAGCATCCTCGGTGGGCTCCAGCAGCCGGTTGGCCCCGGCCACCTCAGCCAGCGACACCACCTCGCCATCGGCGACAACCACGGCGTCCTCGACCTGCGGCTGATACCCGATGTCGCCGACGAACAGCACGACCTCGGAGGTCTCGATGCGCTTGCGCTGATCGGGGGTGATCTCGAGATCGTGAGCCTCGAGACCTCCGGCGCTCAGCAAGGCTACCTCGGCGTCGGGCGCCACCTGTTCGGCGATCCAGGCGAGCGGATAGACCGCCGCCACCGCCGAGACATCTTCAGAGGCTGCGGTCCCGCTCTCACCACAGGCGGCGATGAGCAAGGGCATGGGGGCTAGGAGCGCAACGAGGCGATGCATCGGACCTCCTGTCAAATCGATCTTGGTACTGGTTCGCAGAATAGTACTCACTTTCATCCAACCAGGCGATCCGCGGCCGGTGTGCGCAGCGTCGTCCGTTGCCGTATCGCCACCTAGAAGATTGAACAGCACTCCTCACCCGACCTGGTCGGGTTGTCGGCGGAGTCTCTGGCCGGACGGGTCACCACCATCGACCACCCACGGCGGCGCCGAGATCGGCCTCGTGGTGACGACGGGCGGGCAGCGAGTGGGGGTCGAGGTCAAGCGGACCGACCGACCGTCACCGACCCCGTCGATGCGCATCGCCGTCGACGACCTCGAGCTCGACCGTATCGTCGTCGCCCACGCCGGGACCGCCCTCTTCCCCCTGGCCGAGCGCATCGCAGTGGTGCCGGCCGCCGAGCTCCTCGTCACGGGCCTCGATGAGGCTGAGCACGAGGGACGAGCCGAGGGCTCTA
The DNA here is from genome assembly GCA_038233555.1 of Acidimicrobiales bacterium. Classification (GTDB taxonomy): domain Bacteria; phylum Actinomycetota; class Acidimicrobiia; order Acidimicrobiales; family CADCSY01; genus JADDRA01. The sequence goes on along the minus strand of JBBSLT010000027.1, from coordinate 793 downwards.
CAGACTAGTAAACTGACCGGGTGGCCATCATACTGACCGCTACGGAGGTGAAGGCTCGTATCCTCGCCCTGCTCGACGCCGTTGCCGGCGGGGAGGAGATCGAGATCACCAAGCACGGCCGGGTGGTGGCGCGGCTCGTGCCCGCCACCGGTCCCCATGCGCTGCGTGGCCGGGCAGCCGGGATGGCGTGCAGCGCCGCGGCCGATGAGGAGCTGTTCTCGACCGGCGAGTCATGGAACGCAGGGTGACGATCTTGCTCGACAGCCACGTCGTGCACTGGTGGTCCGCCGAGCCGGAACGGCTGAGCACCGTCGCCGCGGCTGCCGTCACCAGCGCCGACGAGCTCGCCGTTGCCGGAGTCACCTGGTACGAGCTGGCGTGGCTCGCGACCCACGAACGGATCACGATCGCCGTCCCGCTGGCGACCTGGCTGGCGACGTTGGCTGCGGATGTCCGCACGGTCGGGATCACGCCGGCACTGGCGCGCACGGCAGCGTCACTGCCCTCGTCCTTCCCCGGCGATCCGGCCGACCGGCTGATCTACGCGACCGCCGTCGAGTACGGCTGGCAGTGTGTCACCAAGGATCGACGGCTACGTGACCACCCCCACCCGAGGGAGATCACGGTCTGGTGATGTGCCCGTGACCTCGAACAGGTTCTGGCGGTAGGAGTTGACCTGGGGAAGATCGGCCATCTCGGAAAAGTATGGCCACCATGTCAGCCGGGCCTTCGATGAAGGTGTCGCTCTCCAGACGTCGTCGAGGGTGTGGCTCTCACGCAGGTCCCATACGGG
>JBBSLT010000026.1:0-19569 GCA_038233555.1 Acidimicrobiales bacterium | reverse complement strand
CAGCCCCTCGAGATCGGGACCGGCCAGGGTGCCGTCGCGCTCGATCTCCGTCACCACCAAGGCGGCCACGCCCATCCCCTCGAAGCGGCGGACGGCGTCGAGCACGTCCACGCCCGCCCCCTCGGTCCATCCCCGCACCGCCACCGCCCCTCCCCGGGCATCGAGGCCGACGGCCACCTGGTCGGGGTGACGCGACGCCAGCCGTGCCACCAAGGCGGGATCGGCCATGGCCGCGGTACCCAGCACCACCCGGGCCACGCCGGCGTCGAGCAGGGCGGCGGCGGCGGCTTCGTCGCGCACTCCGCCACCGGCCTGCACCCGGGCGTCGACGGCGCCAGCCACAGCGGCGATGGCGGCCCGATTGGTGGGTGCGCCGGTGCGGGCGGCGTCGAGGTCGACCATGTGGATCCATCGGGCGCCGGCAGTGGCGAAGCCCTCGGCCAGGGCCAGCGGGTCGTCGCCGTAGACGGTCTCGGCCCTGTAGTCGCCCTGGTGCAGGCGCACGCAGCGCCCGCCTCGCAGGTCGATGGCCGGGTACAGCTCCATCAGTGTCCGAGGGAGGTGACGAAGTTGGCGAGGAGGGCCAGACCGGCCCGGCCGGACTTCTCGGGGTGGAACTGGGTGGCCCACAGCGGCCCCCGCTCGACGGCGGCCACCACCGGGCCGCCGTAGTCGCAGGTGGCCACCACGTGGTCTCCCGCCGGCGGGGCGAAGGAGTGGACGAAGTAGGCCCACAGCGGCCGGTCGAGGCCGGCGGCGAGCGCGGGTTCGCCCACCAGGTCGACCACGTTCCACTGCATCTGGGGATGCTTGACGCCCTCGGCCAGGCGCCCCACGGTGCCCGCTAGCACGCCCAGACCCGCAATCTCCGGACTTTCCTCCGAACCTTCGTACAGCAGCTGCATGCCCACGCAGATGCCGAGGAAAGGGACGTCGGCGGCGATGGCCTGCTGCGCCACTTCGTCGAGGCCTGTGGCTCGCAGCGCCTCCATGCATCGGCCGAAGGCACCCACCCCGGGCAGGACCACCCCGGCGGCGTCGGCCACCAGTGACGCATCGGCGGTGAGGCGGGCGTCGGCGCCCACCCGCTGCAGGGCCTTTTGGGCCGAGCGCAGGTTGCCGATGCCGTAGTCGAGCACGGCCACGAGGGGACGGTCGTCGCCGATCACAGGCTCCCCTTGGTGGAGGGGACGCCACCTCCCTCGATGCGCACGGCGTCGCGCAGACACCGGGCCACCCCCTTGGCCGTGGCTTCGAGGATGTGATGAGTGTTGCGCCCGCTGCGCATGTGCACGTGCAGGGTGATGCCGGCGTTGACGGCGAAGGACTCCCAGAAGTGCTCGGCCAGCTGCGGGTCGAAGGGAGGCGTGCCCAAGGCGAGCACCTCGCCGATGTCGACCTCGTAGGCGACGAAGGGCCGTCCCGACAGGTCGACGGCCACCTCGATCAGAGCCTCATCGAGGGGGTACAGGCCGCTGGCGAAGCGGCGGATGCCGGCCTTGTCGCCCAGCGCCTCGGCGAAGGCCTCGCCCAAGGCGATGCCGACGTCCTCCACGGTGTGGTGGCCGTCGACCTCCAGGTCGCCCTTGGCCCGCAGGTCGAGGGCGAAGCCGCCGTGACGCCCGAGCTGAGCCAGCAGGTGATCGAAGAAGGGCAGGCCGGTGTCGACCACGACCTCGGCGTCGCCGTCCGGGCCGCCATCGAGATCGAGGTCGAGGGTGATACTGGTCTCACGCGTAGCCCGGGAGCGCACCGCCCGGCGCGTCATCAGTCGAGTGCCTCGGCCAGGGCGGCCAGGAAGGCGTCGTCCTCCTCGGGCGTGCCCACCGTCACCCGCAGGCACCCCTCCAACCCCGGCCAGGACGAGCAGTCGCGTACCAGCACGCCTCGCTCCACCAGCCCCTGCCACACGTCGATGCCGGCCCGGTCCAGAGGACGGAACAGCACGAAGTTGGCGTGCGAGGGCCATTGTTGCACCGCCAGGTCGGCGAGGGCGGCCACCAGCCGCCGGCGCTCGGCCACCACCGCCTCCACCCGGGCCTCCATCTCCGCCTCGTAGGCCAGGGCGAGGCGCCCGGCGACCTGCTTCACGGCATCGAGGTGGTAGGGAAGGGTGACGGAGTCGAGGTCGGCCACCAGCCACGACGGGCCGACCAGGTAGCCGAGGCGGGCCGCCGCCATCGACCAAGTCTTGGACAGGGTGCGGGTGACCACCACGGAGCGCTCGTCGTCGACCAGCTCCAGCGCCGACCACGGGCTGAACTGGCCGTAGGCCTCGTCGATGACGACGATGCCCTCGACCAGATCGACCACGGCGGCCACCGCATCGGGCGCCTCGATCATCCCCGTCGGGTTGTTGGGTGAGCACAAGAAGACGAGCGACGGCGACGACGCCTCCACCACCCGCCGGACCTCGGCCAGGTCGAGAGACAGGTCGGGCCCACGGTGGCCCACCGTCACCCGGGTGCCGGTGATGGAAGGGATGTGGGAGTGCAGCCGGTAGGTGGGCTCGAAGACGGCGGCGCATCGGTCGGGGCCACCGTAGGCCAGGCACAGGGCCTGGATCACCTCGTTGGACCCGTTGGCGGCGTAGACCTGCTCGGGGGCTACGTGGTGGAGCTCGGCGATGACCTGGCGCAGGGCGGCGGCCTGGCGGTCGGGGTAGCGCTGCCACTCGATGTCGGCCACCGCTGTGGCCAGGGCTTCGGTCCACGCCGCCGGCGGCGGGAAGGGCGACTCGTTGGTGTTGAGCCGCACCGCCACCTCCACCTGGGGTGAGTGGTAGCCCTCGAGGGCGGCCAGATCGCTTCGCCGGCGGGGCCGGCGGGCTACGGCGGCCAGCGGTCCCGTCACGGTGATCCTGCCGGCGCAGCAGGGTCGACCGTACCCATGCGCAGGTCGACCGACAGGGCGTGAGCGGCCAGGCCCTCGGCCCGGGCCAGGGCGGCCACATGGGGGCCAGCCTCGGCCAAGGCGTCGGCGTCGAGGGAGATGACGTGGATGTGCTTGACGAAGTCGTCCACCCGCAGGGCGCTGGCGAAGCGGGCCGAGCCGTAGGTGGGCAGGACGTGGCTGGGACCAGCCAGGTAGTCGCCTACCGACGCCGGTGCCCACGGTCCGCAGAACACCGCTCCGGCGCTGCGCACCAAGGGAAGGAGCGCCTCGGGGTCGGCGCACATCAGCTCCAGGTGCTCGGGAGCGATGGCGTTGGCCACGGCCATGGCCTGCTCGGGGCCGTCGACCACCACGGCGTAGCCCCCCCCGGCCAGGGTCGACTCGATCTGGGCCCGGCGGGGGGAAGCCTCGACGATGCGGGCGACGGCGGCGCTCACGGCATCGGCAATGTCGGCGTCCCAGGTCACCAGCCAGGCCAGGCCGTCGGGCCCATGCTCGGCCTGGACGACCACGTCGACCGCCGCCCACTCGACGGGAGTGGAGGCGTCGGCCACCACCACCACCTCCGATGGTCCGGCGAACGACGACGGCACGCCCACCGCGCCAGTGCTGGCAACCTCCCGCTTGGCCTGGGCCACCCGGTTGCCACCGGGGCCCACGATGACGTCGACGGCGGGGATGCTGGCAGTCCCGTAGGCCAGGGCGGCGATGGCCTGGGCGCCACCCACCCGGTACACCTCGTCGACCCCGGCCAGGGCGGCGGCGGCGAGGATCCCCGGAGGGACGTGGCCGTCGGGCCCGGGGGCCGAGCACAGGGCCAGGCCGGCCACGCCCGCCACCTTGGCCGGCACCGCGGTCATCAACACGGTGGAGATCAGCGGAGCCCCGGCGCTGGGCACGTACAGGCCCACCCGGTCGACGGGACGGCGCAGCTCCGACACCGAGATGCCGTTGCGCTTGTGCACGACCTCGGGCCCGACCAGGGCCTGGTGGTAGTCGAGGATGTTGGCGTGGGCCACCTCCAACGCCGCCCGGAGCTCGGGCTCGATCGACTTGAGGGCGGCGGCGAGCTCCTCGGCGGGAACGGCGATGTCGTCGATGGCCACGCCGTCGAAGCGACGGGTGAGCTCGCGGAGGGCTTCGTCGCCGCCCGTTCGGACCTCGTCCAACAGCGCCTGCACCTCGGCCACCGGTGGCGTCGAGGCCGCCTGGGGACGAGGGAGGCCAGCGGCCAGGCCGTCGCCGGCGCCGCGCAGGTCGAGTCGAGTGAGCATAGGGACGGCGAGCCTACCGGGAGGGTTCACGCCGCCCGTAGGGATTGCGGGTAGAACGGGGCCATGAGCGCCGGACCAGAGCTTTCCTCGATCACCACCGCCCTGGACGACCTCACCCGCCAGGTGACGGCCATCGCCGAGGGGCTGGAGCGGACCGATCGCGACGACCTGGCCAAGGAGCTGTTCGAGGCGGAGCGGGCGCTGCTCGGTGCCGGCCGGCGTCTGGCCCGGGTGGTCGACGCTCTCGACAGGAGCTGAGAGGGTCCGCCGATTGGGCGGGCCCGTGGCCCGAGCGGCCCGCCGGCGAAGCCGGCAAGAGCGGACAAGGAACGCCTTCGCTCTCGGCGGCGGAGCCGCCGAGCCGGGCGCAGCGTGGCTATCCGCTGAGCCTCTGAGTGGAGCCTCCTGTCCCAGGGTGGCCCTACACTGATTGCTGTGAGCTTCCCCCTCTCTTCAGCACGGCATGAAGGAGAAGGACATGATCGACGAAGCACAACGGCGCCAACTATTCGATGCGCTGGTGAAGGAGCTCGGTGAAGGCGCGGCGGTCTCGCTGATGGAGATGCTCCCTCAAGGCGGCTGGGACGATCTTGCCCGCCGAGCCGACCTGGCCGAGCTGCGGGGCGAGTTCGGTGAGCTGCGGGGCGAGTTCGGTCTCCTGGATGGCCGTCTCACCGGCCAGATCGGCGAATTGCGGGGTGAGGTCCGTGGTCTGGAGGCCCGCCTCACGGGCGAAGTTGCGGCGCTGGGCTCCCGGCTCGATGCGCAGCTGGCCAAGCTCATCACTGCCAACGTCGTCACCTCGGGAGCCTTGGCCGGGCTGGCCTTCGCCGCCGCTCGCCTGGGCGCCTGAGCTTCCGAGAAACTATCCGCCAGCGGCGAAGGCCGACGGGCAGTAGTCGGCCAGCACGCAGCGATCGCAGCGGGGACGGCGCGAGATGCACACCGCCCGCCCGTGGAGGATGAGCCGGAGGCTGAGGGCCCCTCGCTCCGTGGCCAGGACCATGGGGTTCAGGGCGTGCTCGACCTTGACCGGATCGACCTCGGTGGTCAGGCCCAGGCGCCGGGCCAGGCGGCCCACGTGGGTGTCGACAGGTAGACCCGGTCGCCCTAGCCCGACGCTGCGCACCACGTTGGCCGTCTTGCGGCCCACGCCGGGCAGGGCGGTGAGCTCGGCGACTGACGTCGGAACCTGGCCGCCGTGGTGCTCGGTGAGGTCCAGGGCCATGCCGAGGAGGCTCTTGGTCTTCTGGCGGAAGAACCCGGTCGGGTAGATGAGTCGCTCCACCTCGGCCGGGTCGGCGGCGGCGAGGGCGGACGACGTGGGGTAGCGGGCGAAGAGGCCAGGCGTCACCGAGTTGACCCGTTCGTCGGTGGTCTGGGCCGACAGGATGGTGGCGACGAGGAGCTGGAAGGCGTCGTCGAAGCGCAGCGCGCACAGGTCGGCGGCATCCCCGGGGTACTCCTCGGCCAGCCGCATCGCCGTCTCGCGGGCCCGTCCGCCGGGACTTCGGGGTCGACGTCGCTCCACCGGTGACGAGGGTAGGGGCCCAACGGCCCTAGCCTGCGGGCCTTGCGCACCCTCGAGGTCAAACGCCAGCTCGACTCCGACGATCTCGAGGCCGTGCGCAAGCTCCTGGAGGTGGCGGAACGGGCCGACGGCCACCAGGCGGTCGATGAGCACCGATGGCTCGACATGGCCCAGGGCGGCCGGAAGAGCTTCGCCGGCCTGGTGGCGTGGGAGAGCGGTCATCACCACCCGGTGGGCTACACCCAGGTGAGCCGGGGTCACCGCAGCTGGGCCCTCGACATGGTGATCGACCCCCACCACCGCCTTCACGCTGCGTCGATCGGCCCGGAGATGCTGCGGGCAGCCATCGAGGTCATCGCCGTCGAAGGGGGTGGCCACGTGCATCTCTGGGTTTTCCAACCCACCCCGATCCACGACGAGATGGCCGCCGCCATCGGCTTGCGCCAGGGCCGCGATCTCCTTCAGATGCGCCGGTCGCTGCCCATCGAGGCCGATGCTCCCGACCTCGCCCTGCGCCCCTTTCGGCCCGGCGAGGACGAGCAGCGCTGGCTCGAGGTCAACAACCGGGCCTTCGAGTGGCATCCCGAGCAGGGCGGCTGGGACTCCGCCACGCTGGGGGAGCGTCTACGGGAGCCCTGGTTCGATCCGGAGGGCTTCCTCCTGCACGAGCGCGACGGCCGCCTCGCCGGCTTTTGTTGGATGAAGGTCCATCCCGATCACCACCCACCGCTGGGCGAGCTCTACGTGGTGGCCGTCGACCCCGACTTCCAGGGTCTCGGCCTCGGTCGGGCCTTGGTCGTCGCCGGGCTGCACTGGCTGAAGAGCCAGCGGGGCCTCGACGCCACCATGCTCTACGTCGACGCCGCCCACCAGCGGGCGGTCGGCCTCTACCAGAGCCTCGGCTTTTCGGTCGACCACCTCGACCGGGCCTACGTGGGTGACGTCGCCGCCCGCTCAGACGCCGGACACGCCTACGGCCGACCCCACGGCAAAGGTGAGGACGGCAGGTACCAGGGTGAAGAGGATCTGTCGGCCCACGGTGCGCACGAGAGAACGGCCGGTGAAGCGCCCGATGGCCACCCCCACCAACATGGCGGCGAGCACGGCGACGGTCAATGAGGCGACGATGGCCGCCGTGCCCGACCCGAGAAACCAGGGAACCAGCGGCACCAGGGCGCCGACGGTGAAGGCGACGAAGGACGAGACCGCCGCTCCCGCCGGCGAGCCGAGCTGTGATGGATCGAGGCCGAGCTCCTCGCGGGCATGGGTCTCCAGCGCCACCTCGGGGTCGAGCATCACCGTTTCGGCCATCTCTCGAGCCTGGTCGGCGCCCATGCCCCGAGACTCGTAGAGCTCGGCCAGCTCCGCCGTCTCGTGCTCCGGGTTGCGCTTGATCTCCAGGCGCTCCTGCTCGAGCTCGCGCTCCAGCAGCTCGCTCTGCACACGCATGGAGTTGTACTCGCCGGCGCCCATGGAGATGGCGCCGGCAATGAGCCCGGCCAAGCCGGCCAGGCGGACGATGCTGGGAGCGGGATCGGCCCCGGCCACACCGAGGATGAGCCCGACGTTGGAGACCAACCCGTCGCTGACCCCGAAGACGGCGGCGCGCGCCGACCCGCCCTGCACGTCGCGATGGTGGTGTTCGTCGTGCTCCTGGTGCTGAGGCGGCGAACCGGGCGAGCTGGTCACCCCGCCCAAGCTACCCATCCCGAACGGGGCTCGCCGGACTGCGCCTTCTAACCTGGAGGTCGTGGAGCACCATTACCAGGTCGACGCCGAGGCCCTCGGCCGCCTGTTGGTCGATGAGCCTGGGTACCGGGTCGGCCAGGTCTGGGACGGCCTGTACCGGCGCCTGCTCTCTCCCCAGGAGATGACCGACCTTCCCCTGCACCTGCGCCGGCGCCTCGACGCCGAGCTTTCCCCGGCCCTGGTGGCGGTGACCGAGCAGGAGAGTGACGGTGGCGAGACCCGCAAGTGGCTGTGGCGCCTGCACGACGGGGCCCAGATCGAGACCGTGCTCATGCACTACCGCGACCGCAGCACCGTGTGCGTGTCATCCCAGGCGGGCTGTGCCATGGCGTGCAGCTTCTGCGCCACCGGCCAGGGAGGGTTCGAGCGCAACCTGAGCGTCGGTGAGATCGTGGAGCAGGTGGTGGTGGCCGCCCGAGCGGCCTCGCCCCGGCGACTGTCCAACGTGGTGTTCATGGGGATGGGCGAGCCGCTGGCCAACTACGACCGGATGTGGGGCGCCGTGCGCCGCCTCCACCACGACCTCGGCCTCTCCGCCCGCCACCTCACCGTCTCCACCATCGGGGTGGTGCCGGGCATCGACCGCCTGGCCGGCGAGGACCTACCCGTCAACCTGGCCGTCTCGCTGCATGCCGCCAACGACCACGACCGCGACGGCCTCGTGCCCCTCAACCGCCGTTACCCGCTGGCCGCGGTGGTGGCCGCCTGCGAGCGCTACGTGGCCGCCAGCGCCAGGAGGCTGTCGTTCGAGTGGGCCCTCATCGACGGCGTCAACGATCAACCGGTTCATGCCGGCGAGCTGGCCGACATCGCCGTGCCCCTGCGAGCCCACGTCAACCTCATCCCCCTCAACCCCACCCCGGGCTACGCCACGCCCGGCACCACGCTGGCGGGGGTGGATGCCTTTCGCCGCCGGTTGCTGGCCCTTGGGGTCAACGCCACCGTGCGTCGCAACCGGGGTACGGGCATCGATGCCGCCTGCGGTCAGCTGCGCAGCAACGCCGGCGTTCAGCGGGTCGCCACGGTGAGGCGCTCGCCCACCCGGATGGCGTCGACCAGCGTCTCGCCCGTCCGCACCACCCCTCCGGGCCACACCACCGAGCGCACCAACGAGCCCGACACGACGGCCCCTTCGCCCACCACCGATGCCCCTCCGGATGCCGAGAGGTTGGCCGCCAGGTAGTCGGCCGGCGTGGCACAGTCGACGAAGGCGGCCTCGGCGGCAACAACTTCCAGGGTTCCCTCGGCCAGGCTGTCTCGCCAACTGGCCTCCCAGAGCCCCGAAGGCGCCGCCGGCAGCCTAAGCACCGCCGACCACGGCAGGATCGAGCCGAGGATTCGACTGGTCGGCCCCAGCCCCATGCCGGGACGCCCACAGACCAGCACCCGGACTCGCGTCCCGTCCCAGTCGGCGACGAGGGGAGCCAGCGCCGCGGTGTGCCAGGTGTCGGCGTTGACCACCAGGACGGGCCGGCCATCCAGCCACGGGCGCAGGCACGACAGCGCCCCGGCGGTGCCGAGCGCCACCGGCTCCTCCACCGAGAGATGCACCCGTCCGACGAGGTGACGCTCGAGCTGCTCCCGGCCGTGGTGGACGTTGACGGCGACCGCCTCGGCGGGGACCACGTTGGCCACCCGGGCGATGGCCTGGTCGACGAGAGCAACACCAGCCACGGGGCACAGCGCCTTGGGCATCAGTCGGCTGAGGGGTCGTAGGCGCCGGCCCTCACCCGCGGCCAGCACGAGGGCTGCCAGACTGTCAGCCATGGAGACCCGCCAGTGGACCAACCCTCGCCATCCGCAGACGATGCAGATCGCCGTGTTCCTGCTCTACGCAAATGCCGTGTTCGGCCTCTTGTTCCAGGAACCCTTCCGACTCTTTCCCTCGATCATCGGGGTTCTCGTCATCGTGGCCTACGCCGCTGGTGGCTTCGGAGTGGCCAACGACCGCAACTGGGGGTACTTCGTCGGCGTCGGCGTGGCCGCTCTGGTGGTGGTGGCGACGATCTTGCGTGGCATCGCTCTCCTCGGGATCATCAACCTGATGTTCGACGTCGCCCTCCTCGTCCTCCTGCTCCACCCCCAGAGCCGCAACTACCAAAAGATCTGGTTCAAGTAAGCCGCGCCGCCAATGCGGATCACGGGTCGGCCTCGTAGGGAGGCGCTAGCGGTTCGTCGTGGCGGGCGGCGGCCCAGAGTTCCTCGGGAAGTGGCCACGGGTTGGGAAGGCAGCCGTCGAGCTCGGTGCTCTGCTGGGCCATGATCGGGGCGGGCCGGCCGGGGGCGGGGCACTGCGGGTCGTCCGGGTGGTGGCGGCCGAGCAGGTGGCCGACCTCGTGGTTGACCAGCATCTGGCGGTAGTCGACGAGGCTGCCCGTCCAGCGCTCCGCGGCGTGGCGCCACCGGTCGGCGTTGAGGGCCACGACCGGGCCGTTCTGGCACGAGAACCGCCCGCCGGTGCGGTAGGGCGCACACAGGGCGTCGACCTCGTCCCCTTCTGCCAGCACCACCCGGTACTCGGCGCCGAAATCTTCGACCAAGCGGAAGTCGGCCCCGGTCCAGCCTCGGGGATCATCGAGGGTCGCTCGCACCACGTCGCCGAAGCCGGCGGTGGCGGCGTCGGTGGTGCGCCGTTCGATGCGGTAGCGAACTTCGACGGGAGGAGGGGGCGTGGGCGTGGGCGTGGGCGTGGCCGTGGTGCCGGGGCGACCAAGCGACTGGGGCGACTCCGGCGCCGGCGCGCAGCCGGCGAGGAGGACGGCCACGGGGGCGAGCACGACGAGAGCGGCCCTGAGCATCCCCGCCAGTCTGGTCGCTCGCTCCGCCACACTGGCGCCGTGGACGAAGCGGTGCGGGCCATCCTCGAGGTCGCCATGGTCGTCGCCGTAGGCGGGATGCTCTGGAGCGCTGCTCGCCGGCTGCGCCGGGGCGAGGTGAGGGTCTACCGCTGCGCCGCCTGTGCTCGGCCGACCTCCCGCGGCTACCCCCGGTGCCGGCACTGCGGGATCGACCAGCCCGACGCGCTCTGACCGTAGAATTGCCCCGGTGAACCCCAGCGCACTGCCTCAGGGCGAGGAGAAGGCGGCCGCCGTCCGGCGCATGTTCGACGCCATCGCCCCCCGCTACGACATGGTCAACGGGGTGATGACCTTCGGGCTCGACACCCGCTGGCGCCGGCGTTCGGTGGGTGCCCTCGGGCTGGCCAAGGGATCGGTGGTCCTCGACCTCGCCGCCGGCACCGGCGACTTCTGCCGGCTGCTGGACGGCGTGGGCTACCTTCCGGTGGCCGTCGACTTCTCGGCCGGGATGCTCGACGCGGCCGAGACCGACGCCCCCTTGGTCCAGGCCGACATCCTCCACCTTCCCGTGGCCGACGGTGGCGTCGACGGCGCCACGTGCGGCTTCGCCCTGCGCAACCTGGTCGACCTCGGCGCCTTCTTCGTGGAGCTGGCCCGGGTGGTGCGCCCGGGAGGGCGTATCGCCTTGCTCGAGGTGGCCGTGCCCCCCAACCCGCTCATGCGCCGGGGCCACGCCGTGTACTTCGGTCACGTGGTCCCCCGCATCGGTGGCCTGCTTTCGGACCCCGCCGCCTACCGCTACCTCCCCCGCTCGGTCGCCTACCTGCCTGAGCCCCACGCCATGCTCGCCATGCTGGTCGAGGCCGGCTTCGCCGACGCTTCCCGGTTGCTCCTGAGCGGCGGGATCAGCCAGCTCCTGGTCGCCACCCGAGACGGGCGAGATTGACCGCAGCGCACCTCGATCGCATCCCGAGCCCTGACGCTTGCGCCCTTCTCGTCGCTCGCACGGTTCGGGCCCGCGGTGACGTCGATCTGCTGGCGGTCGCTGGTACCGAGGGAGTGGTCTTCGCCCGAGGCTCCTGCGGGTTGGCCGGGCGGGGCGAGGCCCTTCGCCTGGACCTGCCCATCGGTCCCGGACGCCTGGGCGCCGCCGCCGGGGAGGTGGCCGCCGTCCTGGCCGCCATTCGCCACGAGGACGAGGTCAACCTGCCCGGCACCGGAGCGGTGGCCTTCGCGGCCCTGCCCTTCGCCGACGCCACGCCGGCTTCGGTGGTGATCCCGTCACTCGTCGTCGGCCGGGCCGAGGACGGCACCGGGTGGGTCACCACGGTGGCGTCCGAGGCAATGGCGGCCGAGGCAATGGCGGCGCCCAGCCGTCCGAAGCTCGATGATCCCACCGCCTACCGGATCAACGCTTCTCGCACCCCCGCGGAGTGGTGCGAGACGGTGGCGGCGGCCGTCGCCGCCATTCGGGCCGGCAGCCCCACCAAGGTGGTGTTGGCCCGCCAGGTGCTGGTGGAGGCCGACGCACCCTTCGACCGGAGCGCCATCCTCGGCCGCCTGGCCGCCGCCGCTCCGGCCTCGATGCTCTACGCGGTGGACGGCCTGGTGGGAGCCAGTCCTGAGCTCCTCGTGTCCCGCCGGGGCGACATCGTACGGTCGCATCCCATGGCCGGCACCACCGTCCGCACCGGTGACCCCAGCCTCGACGCCTCCCTGGCCGCCAGGCTGTTGGCGTCGGCCAAGGACCGCATCGAGCACCAGATCACCATCGACATGGTGCTCAACACCGTCTTGCCCTTCTGCTCCTACGTCGACTCCGAGCCTGAGCCGTCGATCGTGGCTGCGGCCAACGTCCAGCACCTGGCCAGCCTGGTGGAAGGCCGGCTGTCGTCGCCTCCCGCCTCGGTGCTGACCTTGGCGGCAGCCCTTCACCCGACGCCCGCCGTGTGCGGATGGCCACGAGCGGAGGCTCTGGCCCTCATCGAGCGCTTGGAAGGCGGCGACCGGGGACGCTATGCCGGCGCCGTGGGATGGGTCGATGCCAACGGCAACGGAAGCTTCGCCGTCGCGCTGCGGGGGATGGAGCTGGCCGGGCACCAGGCGCGACTGTGGGCGGGCAGTGGGATCGTCGCTGACTCCGACCCGGCCACCGAGCTGGCCGAGACCAGGGCGAAGCTCCAGACGGTCCTCTCGGCCGTGGTCCGGCCCTGAAGGCACGGCCAGCTCGGCGATAGCCTTGGAACGGTGAGTGCGCCCGACCTGGTTCAGCCGCCCATCTTCGCCTCGGTCGACGACGAACGTCTCCATCGTCGCCAGCGCTTGGCCGCCGCCTTTCGCATCTTCGCCCGCTTCGGCTACGACGAAGGGGTGGCGGGCCACATCAGCGCCCGAGATCCGGCCGACCCTGATTGCTTCTGGGTGAACCCCTACGCCCGGTGGTTCGGTCACCTGCGGGCGTCTGACCTCGTGCTGGTGGACGCGACCGGACGAGTGGTCCAAGGTGACGCCCGGGTCAACACCGCCGCCTTCGCCATCCACTCCCAGGTCCACGCCGCCCGCCCCGACTGCGTGGCCGCAGCCCACGCCCATTCCCTGTTCGGCAAGGCGTGGTCGAGCCTCGGTCGCCTCCTCGATCCCCTCACCCAAGACGCCTGCGCGTTCTACGACGACCATGCCCTGTTCGACGACTACACCGGTGTCGTCCTCGAAGCCGACGAGGGCAAGCGCCTCGCCCACGCCCTCGGAGACGACAAGGCGGTCATCCTGCGCAACCACGGGCTGCTCACCGTCGGCCAGACGGTGGACGAGGCGGCATGGTGGTTCATCACCATGGACCGCAGCTGCCACGCCCAGCTTCTGGCCGAAGCGGCCGGGGCCCCGGTGTCGATCGATCCCGCCACCGCCCGCCTGGCCGCCGGCCAGGTCGGAGGTCACCGGGCCGGCTGGCTCGCCTTCCAGTCGCTCTACGAGTGGATCGTGGCCGAGGAGCCCGAGCTCCTGGAGTGATCTGGGCCCCCAGGAGCTATGGCCGCCGTCCGCTGCTGGGCTTCGGCCTTGGCGTCCACCGCCTCGGCCTCGATGGCCGCGGCCCGCGCCCGCGCCTCTGCCAACAGCATGCGGGCCGCCCGCACCGCGAGCGGGAGCCGCAAGGACGAGTCCGCATCCTCTCCCGGAGGGATCGAGGCTCCGGGAGCGACGTCCGATGGCAGCGCTGCGTCACGGTCCCACGCCGAAGATGCACCCTCTAGGGCGAGGCGGGCCCGCTCGGCCTGCGCGGCCCGTTCTTCGGCTTGGGCGACCAACCGCTCGGCTCTACGGTTGGCCTCGGCCACCGCCTGGTCGGCCAGCTCGATCCGGTTGGCCAACTCGTCACGTTGGTGCTCGGCCCGCTTTGCCCGTTCGCTGGCTCGCGCCGCCTCGCTGGTCGCCCGCTCGATGGCCTCGCCGTCGCGCTGTCGACGACGCTGGAGGCGCTCGATGGAGACCACCACCGACGCCAGGAGCTGGTCGACCTCGTCGCGGTCATAGCCCCACACCCGGGCGCCGAAGCCAGGCTGGCGCAGGTCGTCCAGTGTGAGGCTCACATGACAATCTTAGAACCACGACGTCGAGCGGGACTACCATGGCGGGATGGAACGAGGGTTCTTCCAATCACTGTTCGACTTCAGCTTCTCGTCGTTCATCACCGTCCGCCTCATCAAGGTGATCTACGCCCTGTTCATCGCCGGCAGCGCCCTGTTCGCCCTGGCCTTTGTGGCCAGCGCTTTTCGGGTCTCGGCGCTCTTCGGCTTGTTCATGCTGCTCATCGTCGCCCCGGTGCTGTTCTTCTTCTATGTCATCATCGCCCGGGTCTACCTGGAGCTGGTGGTGGCCATCTTCCGCATCGCCGAGAACACCTCGATCCTCGCCGGCCAGGGCACCAACCTCTCGGCACCGCTGCCGCCTGCTTCCGCCGGACCGCCTCCGCCAGTGTCCGACAAGGCGATCGACGACAAGGCGATCGACGACGAGGCACCGCCTCCCTCGATGGCCGACGACGACGAGCCGCCGCCTCCGCCGCCTCCCTCGATGGCCGACGTCGAATTGCCGCCCTCGCCGCCGACCGCTGAGGTCGAGCTGCCCGCCGAGGATGCCACCCCACGGGACGCCCCACCGCCACGTCTGCGGCCCCGCCGCCAGACACCGCTACGACCGCGCCGGCCTGCCTCCGAGCCGCCACCCGAGCCGCCCACCTGACCTTCTTCGTCGCATTCAGCTCCTCCCGGGTCGAGAACGCGACAAAGAATGCAGGGGACGGGTCAGGGCATCGGCGGGCGAGCGTCGAAGGTGGCGATCAGGCGGCGGGCGGCCCGGGCCTCGTCCACCCGGCCCACCGGGGTGGTGCGAGGAGCCAGGTGGTCGTCGGCCGACGCACCCTCGGCGATGCGCACCAGGGCGTCGGCCAGGGCGACCAGCGTCTGGGGGCTCTCGGTCTCCGTCGGCTCGATCATGAGCGCTTCTTCTACCACCAGGGGGAACGACACGGTGGGAGCGTGGAACCCTTCCTCCAACAAGCGCTTGGCCACGTCCTGGGCCCGCACCCCGCGCTCCCGGCGTAGGTCGGCGGCCGATACCACGCACTCGTGCATGCAGGAGCGGTCGTAGGGGACGAGGTAATGACCGGCCAGCCGCCGCCGCAGCCAGTTGGCGTTGAGCACCGCCGTCTCCGCCACCCGGCGCAACCCATCTCCGCCGAGGGCTAGGACGTAGGCGTAGGCCCGGGCCAGGGCCAGGGCGTTGCCGTACCAGCCATGCACCCGGCCGATGGATCGCTCTGGCATGGCCCAGCAGTAGCTGCCGTCGGGGCCTGCGGTGGGCAACGGGCCAGGCAGGAAGGGGGCTAGGGCCTCGGTGACCGCCAGCGGTCCCGCCCCTGGCCCTCCCCCACCGTGGGGCACGGCGAAGGTCTTGTGCAAGTTCAGGTGCACGATGTCGAAGCCCATGTCGCCGGGTCGGGTGACGCCGAGGATGGCGTTGAGGTTGGCACCGTCGTAGTACAAAAGCCCGCCCACCTCGTGCACGGCGGCGGCGATCTCGACGATGTCCTCCTCGAACAGTCCGAGGGTGTTGGGGTTGGTGAGCATGATGCCGGCCACCTCGTCGTCCAGGACGGCCCGCAAGGCGGCCACGTCGACCAGCCCCCGTTCGTCGCTCGCCACGGTGACGACCTGGTAGCCACCCAGGGTGACCGAGGCGGCATTGGTGCCATGGGCGGAGTCGGGGATGATCACCTTGGTGCGGGGGGAACCGCCGAGGGCGGCGTGGTGGGCCCGCATGACGAGCAGACCCGTGAGCTCGCCGGCAGCACCAGCGGGGGGCGCCAGGGTCAAGGCGTGCATCCCGGTGACCTCGAGGAGGGCCTCGCTCAGGTGCACCAGGAGCTCGAGCCAGCCCTGGCAGCACGATGCCGGAGCACCGGGATGGACCCGGGCCAGGCCGGGCACGGCGGCGGCGGCGTCGGCCAGCTTGGGATTGTACTTCATGGTGCACGACCCGAGCGGGTAGGCGCCCAGGTCGACCGAGTACTGGCGGTGGGTGAGGCGGGTGTGATGAGCCACCAGGTCGCGCTCGGACACCTCTGCCAACACCACCGGCTCAGTCGCCAGGTGCTCGGCCGGGACCAGCTCGGACGGCGTCCACTCGGGCAGGCCGGTGGCGGCGAAGGACCATGCCCGGCGCCCGGGCGACGAAAGCTCGAAGACGGTCGGTTCCTCAGCCCGGCCGAGGAGGGGGGCGCTGGCGGCCCGTCCTCCGGGGGCGCCCTCGACCGCGCTCACCTGACCGCCTTGGTCATGGCCGCGGCGTAGGCGTCGATCTCGGCCCGGGTCCGGCGTTCGGTGGCGGCCACCAACAGCCCCGGGTCGGGACCGTCAAGCACCACGCCGGCCAGGAACCCCTCTTCGACCATCCGCTCGACGACGGTGGCGGGATCGATCGGTAGGCGTACGGCGAACTCGCGGAGCACGGGCGCCGAGCACAGCGCTTCGATGCCGTCGACGGCCAGGAGGGACTCCCTCGTGTAGCGGGTGGCCCGAGCACAGCGCAGCGCCAGCTCACGCAGGCCCGTCGTCCCCAGCCAGGCGAGCTGGATGGCACAAGCCACGGCGATCAGGGTCTGGTTGGTGCAAACGTTGGACGACGCCTTCTCCCGACGGATGTCCTGCTCCCTCGTGCGCAGCGTCGAGACGTAGGCCCGCCGGCCCTCGACGTCGATCGTCTCGCCCACCAGGCGCCCGGGGAGGCGCCTGACGTATTCGACCCGACAGCTGAACAGCCCGAGATAGGGGCCGCCGAAGGAGAGCGGGGTGCCGAAGGGCTGACCCTCCCCCACCACCACGTCGGCCCCCCACGATCCCGGAGAGCGCAGCAGGCCGGCGGCCACCGGATCAAAGGCCACCACCAAGAGTGCTCCGGCCTCGTCGGCGACCCGACGGGCGGCGGCCAGATCCTCCAGGCACCCGAGGTAGTTGGGATGCTGCACCACCAGCGCACCGGCCTTCCCGCCCGGCGGCGGCGACCACTGAGTTCGGCCGTCGGCCAGGGGCATGTCGACGAGGTCCAGACCGCTGCCGGCGGCGAAGGTGGCCATGGTGGCGCGCCAATGGGGGTGGACCCCCTCACTCAGCCATACCTCGTGGCGGCCGGTCGCCCCCGCGGCCAGGTTGGCGGCCTCCACGCAGGCGCTGGCACCGTCGTAGAGGGAGGCATTGGCAACGTCGAGGCCGCTGAGGCGGGCGATGAGCGTCTGGTACTCGAACAGCGCCTGAAGCACGCCCTGGGCCACCTCGGGCTGGTAGGGCGTATAGGCGGTGACGTACTCCGAACGGGACGAGAGGCTCCGCACCGCCTCCGGTAGCTCGTGGTCGTAGGCGCCGGCCCCGGCGAAGCACACCAGCCCCTGGCCCGGGCCCACCCCCCTGCCGCAACAGGCGACGTTGGCGGCGCCCAGGCGCTCCATCTCGGCCATCACGTCAGGCTCGCCTAGCCCGTCGGCGAGGTCGAGAAAGCGTCGGTGGCCAGGCTCCTCGGTGGGCGCAACGACCAGGCGCAGGGCCTCGGGCACCACCGAGAACAGGTCGTCGAGCGAGGAAAGCCCGAGGAAGACCAACATGTCGTCGATCTCTGCGGGGGTGTGGGGGATGTAGTCGGC
Source organism: Acidimicrobiales bacterium (assembly GCA_038233555.1). Lineage (GTDB taxonomy): Bacteria > Actinomycetota > Acidimicrobiia > Acidimicrobiales > CADCSY01 > JADDRA01. The sequence continues at coordinate 2,130 of JBBSLT010000026.1, read as the reverse complement.
CACCTTCCGCTACCGCGCCGCCGAGGCGGCGACGAAGGGCAGCGGCGCCAGGTGCCCGGCTGCGGGGCCCGACGTCAGGTCGATCTCGACCGCTTCGGGTGGCGCCAGGTCGGGCTCGACGAAGGCCAGGGCGATCCCCCGCTCCAGCACCGGCGAGAAGTTGCCGCTGGTGACCTGACCCACCTCCCGACCTCCACTACGCACGACATGTCCGCCTCGGGGAGGGCGTCGCCCGTCGAGCAGCACTCCCCGCAAGCGTCGGGACACGCCCGCTGCCCGCTCTGCCTCCAGGGCCTTGCGACCGCGAAAGTCGCCCTTGTCCCAACCCACCGACCATCCCAATCCGGCCTGCAGCGGGGTGATCCCAGGACCCAACTCGTGGCCGAACAGGGGTAGCCCCGCCTCCAGGCGCAGCGTGTCACGGGCGCCGAGGCCGGCAGGGGTCATGCCAGAAGTGACGAGCGCATCCCACAGGCTGGCGGCGGCGGCGGCGGGGACAGCGATCTCCACCCCGTCCTCACCGGTGTAGCCGGTGCCAGAGACCGTGCACGGCGTGTCCTCCCACGCCAGCTCAGCCACGTGATGACGGGCCACGCTGGCGGCATCGGACCACACCCGGGCTAGCAAGGCCCGGGCCTGGGGGCCCTGGACGGCCACCAGGGCCCGCTCGGCGGTGACGTCGTCGCCTCCGAGCGCTTCGGCCACCCGAGCCGTGTTGGTGGCGTTGGGCAGCACGTCGAAGCGTCCGGGCTGTATCCACCACACCACCACGTCATCGAGGACCGAACCGTCGTCAGGATCGAGCAACTGGGAATACTGCGTGCGCCCGGGGCCGATGCGGGAGAGGTCGTTGGTGAGCGCCCGCTGCAGCGTGTCGTAGCCTTCCGGCCCACCGATGCGCACGGTGCCCAGGTGGCTGACGTCGAACACCGCAGCCGCCGAGCGACAGGCCCGGTGCTCGGCGAGGGTTCCCGACCCGTAGGCCAGAGGCATCTGCCAACCGCCGAAGGGCACCATCTTGGCCCTCGCCTGGCGGTGGACGGCGTCGAGAGGCGAGACGGTCAGGGTCACCGAGCCGATGCTACCGACGAGCTACAGAGCGATGGCCGCCGAACCCTCGTCGCCTTCGGCCTCGGGACGGGGCCGAAGTTGGCGAATCCCGCTGTCGACCTCGTCCTTGACCCCGGCCAACGGCACGATGTTCAACACTCCCTGGCCGTTGCGCAACAGGTCGATGATCTCCTCACCCGTGCGCACCAGCACGGACCGAGTGCCGTTGAGCACGAGGTTGGCGCTGGCCACATCCCCGCCCACATGCTGGCGCAGGTAATCGATGGCGATGCGGGCCGAGCGCAGTGAGACGCCGGCGTCGAGCAGGTTCTTGATCACCTTCAGCTCGAGCAGGTCGTTGTACGAATAGCGCCGCTGCGAGCCGCTGCCCTTGGCGTCCGCGATGGACGGACGGAGAAGGTCGGTCCGGGCCCAGTAGTCGAGCTGGCGGTAGGTGATGCCCACCACCGCACAGACCTGTGGTCCTCGGAAGCCTTCGTCACCCATGGGAAGCATCCTCTCGCCTGGCGTCGAATTACGACGCTGTCATGCTATCAGGAGCGATCGGTTCCTCGGCGGCGATCATTCACCAGGAGCACGAGGCTTCCCAACACGATCGCCAGCACACCAGCAACCGTTTGTCCCCGTACTGGCGAGCCAGTTTTCGGCAGGGTCCGGCCTTGCTCGGCCGTGGCGGAAGCGGCCGGGCCGTCTGAACCCTGCCTGCCTCCAGCGCCGACAGCGGTTGTGGTCGTCGTACCCGCTCCCCCGCCGCCGCCTGCGCCAGTCGTAGTGGTGGTCGTAGCCGCTCCCCCGCCACCGCCAGTAGCGGTGGTCGTGGTCGTGGTCGTACCCGCTCCCCCGCCACCGCCAGTAGCGGTGGTCGTGGTCGTGGTCGTACCCGCTCCCCCGCCGCCGCCAGTAGCGGTGGTCGTGGTCGTGGTCGACGGCAGCGTGGTGCTGGTCGACGAGGTGCTCGTCGGTGCCGGCGAGGTGGTGGAGGTGGTCGACGAGGTGCTCGTCGGTGCCGGCGAGGTGGTGGAGGTGGTCGACGAGGTGCTCGTCGGTGCCGGCGAGGTG
>JBBSLT010000025.1:0-20158 GCA_038233555.1 Acidimicrobiales bacterium | reverse complement strand
GGGCCAGGCCTTCGCCCACCATGCGCCGGACCTGGGCGGCGGGGCGCTCCCGCACGGGACGGGTGATCATGCCGGCCTGGCAGAAGCGACAGCCCCGGGTGCATCCCCGGAACACCTCGACGTTGAGGCGATCGTGGACCACCTCGGTGAGAGGCACGAGCTGGCGCTTGGGATAGGGCCACTCGGCCAGGTCGGCGATGGTGCGCTTCTCCACCCGCTCCGGCACGTCAGGGTGGCGGGGGGTGACAGACACCATCCGGGCGCCGTCGTAGGCCACGTCGTACATCGAGGGGACGTAGACGCCGGCCACGGTGGCCAGGTCGTGCAGGAGGCGCTCCCGCGAGCCGGGGGTCCGACCACCTACCTTCCACTCCCCCACCCGCTCGGTGATCTCCGAGACCACCTCTTCGCCGTCGCCCAACACGAAGAAGTCGACGAAGTCAGCCAGCGGCTCGGGGTTGTAGGTGCAATGGCCTCCGGCACCGATCAGGGGGTGCTCAGGCGTTCGCTCGCTCGCCCGCACCGGCACGCCGGCCAGATCGATGCAGTTCAACACGTTGGTGTAGACGAGCTCGGCCGACAGGTTGAAGGCCACGATGTCGAAGTCGGCCGCCGGGCGGTGGGTGTCGACCGAGAAGAGGGGAAGCCCGTGCCGGCGCAGCAGCACCTCCAAGTCGACCCAGGGGGCGTAGGTGCGCTCGGCCACGGCGTCGGCACGCTCGTTGAGGATCTCGTAGAGGATCTGCAGGCCCTGGTTGGGCAACCCGATCTCGTAGGTGTCGGGATAGGCGAGCAGCCACGCCACCTTGTGGGGGGCGTGCACCGGCGTTTGGGCGCCGTCCTCGCTACCGATGTAGCGGGCCGGCTTCTGCACCTGGGCCAAGAGGGGCTCGAGCTGAGGCCAGAGATCAGACATGGTCACGTCGATGGTACCGGAGGCGTCCGCCGGGTCCGGCGAGGCCGTTGGCCGGGGCCTCCCGGCACCGGCACTATCATCCGGGCATGGGTTGGTGCCACGAGTTCGGTCCGCAGATCACTGAGGGGTGCGACCACCCGATGGTGGCGGGAGAGACTTCGTGTACCTGTGCGCAATGTGGGGCGGCGTGCAAGGGCAAGTTCGCGGGCTGCGTCGACGTCTGGTCTCGGGGCCCACGCCAGGTGGCGGTGCGAGCCACCACGGCCCGACATCTCGATGACCGACAGGTCGCCACCGACCGCGCCGAGATGCGCCGGCCGAAGGCCGAGTCGCCGGGTGAATCCGCAGACGCCGACGGCGGCGAGGTCGACGACGACGAGGTCGACGACGCCCTACGCGTCCTCCTCGACCAGCTCGCCCTGCGCTGCGATGGGCTCGAGGCCCATGCCGCCAAGGTGGATGTGCTGGCCCAGACCCAGAACGATTTCCGCACGACCTCCGAAGCGGTCACCGCCATCGGTCGCCGTCTGGATGAGCTTTCCGCCCGGCTAGCACCGCTGGAGAAGCTGCCCGCCCGGCTGGAGAGCCTCGAAGGGATTGCCCGCTCGGCTCCAGCGCCTGCCACCGACGAGCTCGCGGCCATGACGGCAGGCGTCAGGGCCCTGCAAGGCCGCATGTCGTCGCTGGAAGAGGCGTCCAAGAAGGTCGAGGCTCTCGCCCAGGATCGGGGCCGCCTGGCTGCGCTCGACAAGGTGCTGGCCGGCCTGGTGCAGGGCCGGGAGCAGTTGATGGTCCGGATCGAGGCCCTCGAAGCCGCCCCTGCGCCTCCGGTCGCCGCACCAGGGCCGGTGTTCGACCCGGCCAAGGTGAAGATGCTGGCCGACCGTGTCGCCAAGTTGGAGAGCGCATCGCCGGTCGAGCCCCGCATCCCGGCGGGCCTGGCCAAGCAGATGGAGCGGCTGGTGAGCCAGTCCGCCCGGACAACGCCGCGCCTGGAAGCCCTCGATGCTGTCGTCGCCGACCTGGTTCAGAGCCTAGGCCAGCTCTCTTCCAAGCTGGCCGGGCTCGACGAGGTGCCCAAGCGGGTGGAGGAGTTGGAGCAGGCATCGTCACCGTCGGAGAAGGTGGTGGCCAGCCTGGCCAAGCGGGTCGACCGGCTCTCGACCGCAGCGGCGTCGGTCAAAGAGCTGCCCCAACGGGTCGAAGCGCTGGAGCGGGCCACGGCCGAGATGCCCGACGAGTCATCCGACCGCGGCGATGCCCTGGCCGTGGGCCTCGGCCACGCCATCGACATGGTCGACCAACTCGCCCACCAGGTCGCCGTCCTCGAATCCCGATCCCAAGCCTGACCCCGCAGGTGGCCTCACCCCGGTTGCGAAGGCGATCAGGAAAACCTGCGCATGTGGATGTTGAGCACCAGGCCCAGCCCCGCACAGGTCGTCAGCATGGACGAACCACCGTAGGACAGCAGAGGCAGGGGCAGGCCGGTGATGGGCATGATCCCCATGCTCATGCCTAGGTTCTCGAAGATCTGGAACAAGAGCATGGCGAAGATGCCGGCGCAGACCAGTGTGCCGAAAAGGTCCTTGGCCAGCTGGGCGGTGCGCCAGACCCGCCACAGGATGACGCCGTAGAGCGCTAGGAGCGTGGCCGAGCCAGCGAAACCAAGCTCCTCGCCCACCACCGTGAAGATGAAGTCGGTCTGCTGCTCGGGCACGAAGCCAAGCTTGGTCTGGGTGCCCTCGTAGAGGCCGGCGCCGAAGAGACCGCCGGCGCCGATGGCCGTCTCGGCCTGTGCCGCCTGGAAGCCCGATGCCGTCGTAATTGCTTCCCCAGATCGGGCGAAGTCGGTGAGGCGGTCGCGCTGGTAGTTGTCGACCTTCTCGAAGTGGAACATGGCCCACACGCCGAGCACCCCGAGCACGACCAGGACGGCGAGGTGTAGCGGTCGGGCTCCGGCCACCACCACCACACCGAGGAAGATGGCTACCAACACCAACATGCTGCCCATGTCGGGCTGCAAGAGGATCAAGAAGGCGGGCACGGCGGCCGCGCTGACGCTCACGAGGAAACGGTGGCGACTGAGCAAGCCCCGGCCGGCCGAGCAGGTGGTCGCCAGAAGGAGGATCAGGGCCAGCTTGACCAACTCAGCGGGTTGAAGTTGGAACGATCCCAGTCGGAACCAAGACTGGGCGCTGTTGACCTCGGTGCCGAGCGGGGTGAGTACCAACACCAACAATCCGAGGCAGGCGAGATAGAACACTGCGGCAAGCTCGCGGTAGCTGCGGTAGTCGATCGCCACCACCACCGCCGTCACCGCCAAGCCAACGGCGAGAAAGGCGGCCTGGCGCTTGAGATAGAGGTAGGGGTCGAGGCCGGCATCGCCCATGCTCGTGCGGGTGGCGGAGTAAACCATGAGGCAGCCCAGGCCGGCGATGGCGAGCACGGCGCCCACCAGAGGCCAGTCGAGGTGGCGCCAGGGGGCGGCCGGGTCTCGCCGCAGAACTGCGCCGATGCCCCGAGGTGCGGCCGTGGTCTCCATCAGGCGCTGCTCCCTGGGACAGGCGCCACCGCTTCGGGCTCTTCCAGTCCGGACAACGAGCCCAGGATGGTGCGAGCCACCGGCGCTGCCCACGTTGAGCCGAAGCCGGCCCGCTCCATGACCACGCTGATGGAGTAACGCGGGTCGCCGGCGGGGGCGAAGGCGGCGAAGAGGGCGTCGTCAACCCGGCCGCCACCGGTCTGGGCCGTCCCCGTCTTGCCCGCCACCGGGTACAGGTCATGGGGAAAGTCCCTGAAGGCGTTGTAGGCCGTGCCGCGGGGATCCTCCGACTGGGTGGCGCCCACCAGCCCGTCCAGGATCGGGCCCCTGGCGCCCGCGGGCAGATCTACCCGCTCGTCCACTCTGGGCTGGATCTCCCGGATGACGGTGCCGTCCTGGTCCTGCACCCGCAGGGCCAGGTTGGGCTGGTAGCGGGTGCCACCGGTGGCAAAGGTGGCGTAGGCGTTGGCCAGTTGGATGGGAGTCACGGCGATGTCGCCCTGGCCGATGGCGATGTTGACGTTGTCGCCGATGAACCAGTCGCCAGTGGCGAAGAGATCCGGGTTGGCCTCGTAAGCCTCGGCCCGCAGCGCTGGGCTGGCCAGGCGTCCGGCCGCTTCGGTGGGCAGCGCCACGCCTGTGCGCTCACCGAAGCCGAGCAGGCCAGCCATGTCCTGGATGGGAGTCTCCCCCAGCCGCTCCCGTTGCTGCCAGGCCCGGGCCCCGAGGTCGTAAAAGTAGGTGTCGCTGGAGACGGTGAGGGCCTTGCGCAGGGCCACCTCCCCGTAGGCCGCCCGGCCGGCATTCTGGCGACCGCATCCCCGGCCACAGTCGGGGATGGTGTAGGTGCCGGGGTCGAAGATGGTGGTCTCCGGGGTGATGAGGCCGGTCTCGAGCCCGGCCAGGGCGGTCACCAGCTTCCAGGTCGAACCCGGCGCGTATTGACCGAGCACCGCCCGGTTGACGAAGGGGGTGCCCCGGGCCGGATCGGTCAGATCGGCGAACTGCTGGGGGGCGATCTGGTACACGAAGCTGGTCGGATCGAACGTGGGCCACGAGGCCATGGCCGTCACCGATCCCTCCTTGACGTCGAGGACCACGGTGGAGCCGCCGAAGATCACCGGCTCGCCGGTCTCGGGATCCCGGTGCCTTTGGGTCTGGACCATGCCCTCGGCCAGGGCCTCCTCGGCCACCCGCTGGGCGTCCAGATCGATCGACAGCACCACGTCGCGGCCCTGCACCGGCTCTCGCCGACTGAGCTCGCGGATGGGCACACCCAAGGCAGTTACCTCCAGCACGACTTCACCCTCCACGCCTCGCAGATCCTCCTCGAAGGTGCGCTCGATGCCTTCCTTGCCGATGCGCGAGGACAGCCGGTAGCCCCCCGACCCCTCCACTCCCCCCGCCGCTGCCAGCTCATCGGTGTTGATGGCGCCCACGTAGCCGAGCACATGGGCGGCCAGCGAGGCATGGGGGTAGGTGCGCACAGCGCTCTGCTCGGCGGTGACCCCGGGAAACTCGTCCTGACGCTCCCGGAGCTCGATGAGCACCTCCTCCGCCACGTCCTCGGCCACCGGCACCGGGGTGAAGGGACCTAGACGCTGGTCGACGAGTCGGTCTTGCAGCATGAAGGGCGGCTTGTCGACCACGCCAGCCAGCCGCTCGATCACGTCGTCCGCCTCGCCATCGTCCATCTGACCGAGTGTCGAGCGGTCGACGGTGACCACGTTGGAGGCCCGGTTGGCGACGAGGATCTCGCCGTCGCGATCGAGGATCCGGCCCCTCGGGGCGGGCAGGGGCACCACCCGCTGCTGGTTGGCCTGGGCCGCCAGCTCGTGCTCGCCGGCGGTGAGGACCTGGAGGAACCACAGACGGGCGAACAGGGCAGCGAAGAGCGAGAGCGCCACCACGGCGATGATGCCAAGGCGCAGGCGAGGGCTGTCGGCCGTCAACGCAGCACCACGCCGGAGACGAGGGGCGGGGCGATGGCCCAACGCATGACGCGGATGGCTATGGGGCTCAGCAGGGCGTTGAGCAGCCCGACCAACCCGGCGACGGTGATCAAGCGCACCGAGACCAAGTGGTTTTGACCCAACACCAGGCCGAGGAGGGCGAAGAGGACCACTCCGAGCACGCTGGCCACCAGCGCGGTGAGCATCGGGATCCACCGACCGGTGTGCAGGATGGTCGCCTGGAAGGCGCCCACTCCATAGGCCACCAGGCTGTAGGTCAGGGCGGAGAGGCCGAAAGGCGTCTGGAGGAAGCAGTCCGCCAGCAATCCGGCGGCGAAGCCCAACGCCGCACCGCGTTCAGCCCCGGCCGCGATGCCGGCGGCGATGGCGAGCAACAGCATCACGTCGGCGGCGACACCGAAGAGGCGGAGCTGGGGCGCCACCGCGGTGTGGATCAGCACCGCCCCGAGCAGCACGGGAGGGAGTCGGGTGGCGGCGGTCACGGGCGCCTCAAGGTCCGGTTTGAGGTCTGAAGCACGGAGACCAACCGGAGCTGGGCCAGGTCGGCGACAGGGCGGACCTCGACGCGCTGCTCCAGGCGCCCGGGCGCGGGGTCGGCCAGAGCCACCCTGCCCACCGGGATCCCGGGAGGGAACACGCTGTCGTTCAACCCGCTGGTGACCACCAGCTCGAGGACGCTCACGTCGGCGGCGGGGTCGACGAAGCTCAACGACAGCAACCGTTGGGGCCCTTCGCCCTCGGCCACCGCCACCTCCGACGAGCGGGCGAGGCGAACCCCCACGGCGGAGGCGGGGTCAGTGACGAGACGGACGGTGGAGCGACTGGCCGAGACGTGGACCACCTGGCCGACCAAGCCGGCCCCGCTGACCACCGGCATGTCGATGTCCACACCATCATCGCGGCCCTGGTCAAGCTCGATCGTCTGCTCGAAGTTGGAGACGGGGGTGGATATCACGCGGGCGTCCACCCGGGGCAGGTCACTTCCGAAGTCGAGGTCGAGGAGGGCTCGCGCCTCGGCCAACTCGCCTTCGGCCCCCTCGTCTCGAAGGACCGAACCCTCGAGCTCGGCGATGCGGGCCCGCAGCACCGCGTTCTCGTCCTCCAACTCGCCGTAACCGGTGACGCCGGATAGCGCGTCACCAACCGGCTCGAGAACGCCGGCGCCGGCGTCACGCACCGGCGCCAAGACGTCGGCGGCACCATCGCGCACCGAGGCGATGAGGCCTTCGCCGCCGCCCCGGAAGTCCAAGGTGATGACGGTGATCGAGGTGAGGATGAGGAAGACCAAGGTCAAGCGAGAGCGGCCAGCGTGCCGGGAAAGTGCCACTACTGGAGGTCAGTGCTGGCTTGACGAAAAGAGGACGCCCTTGAGCGCCTCGAACTCCTCCAGGGACTGGCCCGAGCCCATGGCTACGGACTGCAGGGGGTTCTTCGCCACCGAGATCGGCATGCCCGTCTCCGCCTGGAGGCGCTCGGTGAGGCCCAGCAGCAGGGCGCCACCGCCGGTGAGGACGATGCCCTGCTCCATGATGTCGGCCGCCAGCTCCGGTGGGGTCTTGTCGAGGGTGACCTTCACCGCGTCGACCACCGACGAGACCGGCTCTGCCAGCGCCTCTCGGATCTCGCTCGTGGAGGTGAGGATGGTCTTGGGCAGTCCGGTGACGAGGTCGCGGCCCCGGATCTCCGCCGTCAGCTCCTCCTCGAGCGGCCACGCCGAGCCGAGGGTGATCTTGACCTCCTCGGCCGTGCGCTCGCCGAGGGCGACGCTGTACTCCTTCTTGATGAACTGCAAGATGGCGTCGTCGAGCTCGTCACCGCCGACGCGCACCGACTGGCTGGTGACGATGCCCCCGAGCGAGATCACCGCCACCTCCGTGGTGCCACCGCCGATGTCCACGATCATGTTGCCGGTGGGCTCCTGGACGGGCAACCCAGCCCCGATGGCCGCAGCCATCGGCTCCTCGATGATGTACGCCGGCTTGCGGGCCCCGGCGTACTCCGCCGCCTCCTGCACCGCCCGCTGCTCGACACCGGTGATTCCCGAAGGGACACAGATGACCATACGAGGGCGGGCCCATCGGCGCTGGTGCACCTTGTGGATGAAGTACCGCAGCATCTTCTCGCAAATCTCGAAGTCGGCGATGACGCCGTCCTTCAGCGGGCGAATGGCCTGGATGTGGCTGGGCGTACGCCCGAGCATGCGCTTGGCCTCGGTGCCTACGGCCACCGGACGGCCGTCCTTGACGTTGATGGCCACCACCGAGGGCTCGTCGAGGACGATACCCCGGCCCCGCACGTAGATCAGGGTGTTGGCCGTGCCGAGGTCGACCGCCATGTCGCGGCCCCTGATGTTGGAGAATGGGTTTTCGGACATGCGGACTGGCCTCCGTACCGGGAGGGCGATTTGGTCCAGGCTATGGGCCTGACTCGATGGCCACAAGCCGGCGGGGGCGGCGATCAGCTCAACCCGGGGAAGAAGATGCCGATCTCGCGCTGGGCCGACGTCTCGCTGTCGGAGCCGTGCACCAGGTTGTCGGTGATGCGGATGGCGTAGTCGCCCCGGATCGTTCCCGGAGACGACTCGGCCGGATCGGTGCTTCCGATCATCGTTCGCACCACCTTCCAGGTGCTTTCGACCGTGCCCTCGGCCACCACGAGGAGCGACGGGCCCCGGGTGATGAAGGCGACCAGGTCGGCGAAGAAGGGCTTGCCCTCGTGCTCGGCGTAGTGACGACGGGCGGTCGCTCCGTCGATCGTGCGCAGCTCGACAGCGACGAGACGAAGCGACTTGCGTTCAAGACGGGCCAGGATCTCTCCGGCCAACCCCCGCTCGACGGCGTCAGGCTTGCAGATGACGAAGGTGCGGCTCACCACGGCACGCTACCGCGCTGGCCACTCGATCGCTCTGGCCATGGCCCGAGAGCGGGGGGGGAGGCGTAGCGAAGCTTCTGCCCGCCGCTTGACCACAACTGATTACACTGTCGGCATGGCAACGCTGTCTGTACGGTTCAAGAATCCCGACGTCTACCGCCGCCTGCAACGGCGGGCGGACGGTTCATCGCTGTCGGCTTTCGCCGAGCGTCTCATCGATGAGGGCCTGCGGATGAACGCCCATCCCCGCATCGTGTTTCGCGACGGTCCCACCGGTCGCCGGGCCGGGCTGGCCGCCGGGCTCGACATCTGGGAGATCATCGCCTGGGTACAGGCCCAGGGGGGCACCCCCGAAGAGCGAATGGCTGAGGCGGCCAAGCTCCTCGATCTCCCCATCGAGTGGGTCCAGATCGCGGTGCGTTATTACGCCGAGTTCACCGAAGAGATCGACACCCGTATCAAGGCCAACGATCGCGAGGCCGAGGAGGGCCTCGCCGCCCAAGAGCGTGAGCGTCGTCTTCTCACCGGGTGAGGTTGCTGCTGGACGAGATGTACGGCCCCGCGCTGGCGTCGGCGTTGCGAGATCGAGGCCACGCCACCTTGGCCATCGCCGAGGAACCTCGCCTTCGAGGTATGGACGACCGCGGCGTGCTCCTCCTTGCCGAGCGGGAGCAGCGCATCGTGGTGACCGGAAACGTGGGTGACTTCGCCCGGCTCCACGGTCAACTCCTGGACACCGGACTTCGCCATCCGGGGATCGTGTTGGTCCCCTCCCGGCCATTTCCTCGCGGCGGACGCGACGTCGGCCACATGGCAGCAGCTTTGGACGACTTCCTTTCGTCGCCGCCGGGCCCCTTGCCCGAGTCATTCCTCTGGTGGCTGTCCTGAAGCTGGGGTCAGCCTCGGAGCATGGAGACGTCGTCGGCGGTGGCGTTGGGTCGCCGGCGCAGGATGGCCACGATGATGCCGAGGCCGACCACCACCTCGGCCGCCGCCACCACCAACACGAAGAACACCACCACCTGGCCGGCCACGTCGTTCAAGATGTTGGAGAAGGTGACGAAGGTGAGGTTCACGGCGTTGAGCATCAGCTCCACGCACATGAACATCACCAGCGGGTTGCGCCGCACCAACAGCCCGGCGGCGCCGATGGTGAACAGCATGGCCGACAGCACCAGGTACCAGGTCTCGTCGACGATCATGTCCGCTCCGACTCGGTCTCGGTGTGGCGCTCGACAACCAACGCATCACCCGAAAGCTCGTCGCCCGCCTCGTCCCGGGGGCGGCGGGCCATGACCACGGCCCCCACCACGGCGATGACGAGCAATACCGAGGTGACCTCGAAGGCGAACAGGTAGTCGGTGAAGAGAACCTCGGCCAGCACGGCGATGTTGGACCGGCCCGAGTCGAGGGGCAGCGTGACCGACTCGGCGCCCGTGCTCACCTGCACGGCTCGGACGGCCAGCACGGCCAGCAGGCCCACGGCGGCCACCGCCACCACGCCGGCGGCCGGGCGTTGACCTCCGAGCGGATCGGTGGAGAGGTTCTCGGCGGTGTCGACGCCCAACAGCATGATCACGAACAAGAACAGCACCACGATGGCTCCGGCGTAGACGATGACCTGCACGGCAGCCAGGAAATGGGCTTCCTGGGCCACGAACAGCACGGCCACGCCGAAGAGGGTCATGACCAGCATCAAGGCCGAGTGGACCGGGTTGCGGGAGAAGATTACGCCCAGCGCCCCCACCAGGATGACCAGGGCGGCGACGATGAAGACCACGGTGTCGACGATCACGCCCGCCCCCCCTCATCGCCGTGTCCTGCGGCCCGGGGGCCCTGCGGGTCGTGGTCGCTGGCCCGCTCGCCGGGTGCGGTGTCGCCACCGCCGTAGAGCGGTCCCGCGTGCGCCCCCAAGTCGACCGGCGGTGCCAGGTCGGGATCCTCGGACTGGCCGGTCTCAGGGGCTCGCACCCCATAGCCCAACTCGCCCGACCACGACACCCGCCCCTCGTAGGCGGCACTGCCGCTGGGCGAGGTGGCCCGCATCCACGCCGAGGTGTGCTGGTCGTCGCCCTCACGCCAGTCCTCCCAGGGGAGCTTCTGGGGCCGGCCGTCGTCGCCCACCAGTAGCTCGGAGCGGGTGTAGATGGCGTCGGAGCGGTTGGTGAAGGAGAACTCGAAGAGCTTGGACTCGGTGATGGCCTCCGTCGGACACGCCTCCACGCACAGATCGCAATGGATGCAACGCAGATAGTTGATCTCGTAGATGAAGCCCCAGCGCTCCCCCGGCGACACCGGCGCCTCGGGCGGGTTGTCTGCCCCCCGGACATAGATGCACCGAGCCGGGCATACGCCGGCGCACAGCTCGCATCCGATGCACTTCTCCATGCCGTCCTCGTAGCGGTTGAGGACGTGGCGGCCGTGGTGACGTACCGGCTTGGGCCGCTTCTCTGCGGGGTACTCCGACGTCACCCGCTCCTGGAAGATCTGCTTGAGCGTGACCCAAAACCCCTCGGCGTAACCCATCAGATCTTCGCCCTCACTCGTTCGCTTCGCTCACTCCGTTCTGGCGAGCTGGCTTGCGCTGCGGGCGCCGGTAAAGCCGGCACCCTCCGCACTGAGCACCTGCTGGGCGAGCTTCGCTCGCCGAGCCGCCAGCCAGAATGGGGCCGCCTTCGGCGGCTCGGGTGGCCGGCGGCGAAGGAACGAGGAAAGATCATGTCGTCAACTCTCCAAATTCGTCGGCTGCTTCGCCCCGGAGTTTTGCCACCCGCATGGCACCGACGAGGGCGGCCCAGGCGATGATCCCTACGGCGAAGGCTCCGCCCAGGGTGTAGATCCGGCTCCAACCGGCGTCACGACCGACGCTGATGGCGCCGATCACCAGCAGCCAGCCGAGCGACAGGGGGATGAGGCGCTTCCAGCCGAGGTCCATGAGCTGGTCGTAGCGGTAGCGGGGCAAGGTGGCCCGCAGCCACACGAAGATGAACAGGAAGACCAACAGCTTGAGGGTGAACCACAGCGTGCCCCAGATGATGGGAGGACCGAAGAGCACCGGCCCGGCCGGGCCTCCGAGGAACAGGGTGACGATGATGGCCGCCATGGTGATCGTGTTCATGAACTCGGCCAGGTAGAACATGCCGAAGCGAATCGAGGAGTACTCGGTGTGGAACCCGCCGACCAGCTCCTGTTCGGCCTCGACGAGGTCGAAGGGCGGCCGGTTGAGCTCGGCGGTGGCGGCCACGCAGAAGATGGCGAAGGGGATCCCAGCGGTGGCGATCAGGTTCCAGTTGGCGATGCTGCCGGCCTGGGCGGCGACGATGTCGTGGGTGGACAGCGAACCGCTGATTAGCACCACCGCCACCACCGACAGGCCCAGCGCCGCCTCGTAGCTCACCATCTGGGCCGTGGCCCGCACCGAGCCCAACAGCGGATACTTCGAGCCCGACGACCACCCGGCCAGCATGATCCCGTACACGGCGATGGACGACATGGCGAGGAGGAACAACACCCCGATGGGCGGGTCGGCCACCTGCATCCAGGTCCGACGCCCGAAGATCTCGATGGCGCCGTCGTTGCCGCCGGTGAAGACGCCGCCGATGGGCACGATGGTGAAGGTCAAGAAGGCGGGAGCCACCGACAGGTACGGGGCGAGGCGGAACACCAACTTGTCAGACCGCTCGGGCTTGAGATCCTCCTTGAAGATGAGCTTGATGCCGTCGGCCAAGGTCTGGGCCAGCCCCCAACGGCCGGCCCGGTTGGGGCCGATGCGGTTCTGCATGTCGGCCACGACCTTGCGCTCGAACCAGATCATGAAGATGACGCCGACCATGACGATGGTGAAGCCGATCAGGGCCTTGACCAAGACGAAGACGAGCACCACCCAGTCGAAGCCGCCGGCGAAGAGCGGGTCGCCGCTCATCCGGCCGACCCCGGTGGTAGTGCCGCCGCCGCGGCCGACAGAGTCTCGAGGCGGACCTCGGTGACGGGGCGATCAGCGTCGATGAGGTCAGCCGCTCCTGGCCCGGGCTGGTTGAAGGCCAAGGCCACGCTGCCCGGCGTAACACCGGGGTCGGCCACCGCTTCGAGCACCACCCGCCCCTGGCTGCTCGTCACCTGCAGGCGGGTGCCGCTCTGCACGCCGAGCGGCTGGAGGTCGGCGGGGTTGACCCGCAGGCGGGAGCCCGGTGCCAAGGGCGCCAGCGACGGCGAGTGGTGGACCGAGGTGGCGTTGTCGTAGAGGCGCCGGCCCGAAACCAGCCGCAGCGAATAGCGGTCGAGGGGCGGTGGCGCATCGGCCGGATTCGGGGAACGCGACCACGCGAGCACGGCTGGGCGCTCCGGCCCGGTCGCCTTGGCCGGCGGTGCCTCCACCGGCGACTGTGCCTCCACCGGCGACGGTGCCTCGCCCCCTGCCTCGCCCTCCGCCTCGTCGCCCATGGTTGCCGACGCCAGGGTGTCGGCCTTCAGGTGACCGGAGACGCCGCTGATCCCCGGCGAGTCGATCTGGGACATGCGGGGCGGTGCAATGCGGTCCGAGGTCTCGGCCACGCCGCCGGCCAGGACCCCGTCAAGCCCCTCGGCCGACGCCAGCCGGGCCCGGGTGAGACCCCGGTGCGAGGGGGCCAGCTGCTCGATCTCGTCCCAGATCGCCTCCACGGAGTCGAGGCCGAGGTCGCCGCCGAGACGGAAGGCCAGCTCGGCGGCGATCATCCAGTCGGCTCGGGCCGTGCCCGGCGCCGTGACCTTCTGATGCAGACGGCTGACCCGTCCCTCGATGTTGGTGGTGGTCCCGGACTTCTCCCCGAAGGCGGCGGCGGGTAGGACCACGTCGGCCCGACGGGTGGAGTCGGTGAGGAAGCAGTCGACGGCGAGGACGAAGCCGGCGCCGGTCATGGCGCGCCGGGCGAGATCGCGGTCCGGGAAGTCGTTGAGAGGGTCGGCCCCGAGCAGGACCAGACAGCCCACCCGGCCCTCGGCGGCGGCGGTGAGGATGCCCCGGGCGTCGAGGCCGGCGTCGGCGGGCATGGCCTCCCAGGCCTGGGCGAACCACCGCCGCCCCGCCTCGAGGGACACACGACCGGGCAGCACCCCAGGCGCCAGGCCCATGTCGAGCGCCCCCATCACGTTGGCCCGGCGCAGGGCGGGCAAGAAGGTGGTCTCCGGCAGCGCCTGTGTCAGCTCGGCGACGGCGTCGAGGACACCTGCGGCCGGCTCGGCCAACGACGGCCGGCCGAGCACGCAGACCAGCGATCCCCGGCCCAGCAGCTCGGCTGCCTGGCGGTGGCCGTCCGGGCGCGCGTCGTCATCACCATGGCGCTCTCCTAGCAGGGAGCGCACCAGATCTGCCGCCTCGCCGGGCCGGTAGCGCAGGGAGACGCTGGCGTAGCGGGTCATGCCCGTCTCCACCGGGCTCAGCTCCACCAGCGCGGTGCCCCGCTCGATCACGGCTTGGCGCAGCCGTAGGTACAGCACCGGTAGCTCCTCTTTGAGGTCGGGTCCGAGGAGCACGACGGTGTCGGCGTTGCACGCCTCATCGATGGTGGCCCGGGGCAGGCCGAGCACCGCCTCGGCGGGAAGGCCGTCGCCGAGTTGGGCATCGACGGAGTCGGTGCCAAGGACGGTGCGGGCGAACTTCGACCAGGCATAGGCGTCTTCGTTGGTGCCCCGCGCCCCACCGAGCACGGCGATGGACTCCGGTCCCCGGCGCATCCGGGCCCGAGTGATGCCGTCGGTGGCGTTGGCCAGGGCATCGGCCCACGACGCCGCTACCAGCTCTTCTTTGCCGGCCTCGCGCACGAGGGGCTCACCCAGGCGGTCGTCACTGCCCACCGCCTCGAAGTCGAAGCGTCCCTTGTCGCACATCCAACCCCAGTTGACGGGGTCGACATCGACGCCGAGCTTGCGCACCAGGCGGTCGGACGACGACTGCAGAGCGATGCGACAGCCCACCGAGCAGGCAGTGCAGGTGGACTCGACCTGATCGAGGTCCCAGGGGCGGGCCCGGAAGCGGTAGGGCCGGGCCAACAAGGCACCCACCGGGCAGATTTGCACGGTGTTGCCACTGAAGTAGGAGGCGAAGGGGTCGTCAGGGAAGGTGTTGACCTGCGTCTCGTTGCCGCGGTCGATGAAGGAGATGAGGGGGTCGCCGGCCACCTCGGCGGCGAAGCGGGTGCATCGATCGCACAGGATGCAGCGCTCGCGGTCGAGGTAGACGAGATCGCTGATGGGGATGGGCTTCTCGAAGTGGCGCTTCTCCTCGACGAAGCGGCTCTCGCCGGGACCGAAGGCCAACGTCTGGTCCTGCAGCGGGCACTCCCCGCCCTTGTCGCACACTGGGCAGTCGAGAGGGTGGTTGATGAGCAGGAACTCGAGCACGCCGTCCTGGGCCTTCTTGGTCAGCGCCGACTCGGTGTCGACCTTCATCCCCTCGGCCACCGGTGCCATGCACGCCGGTTGCAGCGCCGGGCCCCGCCCGGAATCGATCTCCACGATGCACATCCGGCACATTCCCACCGGGCGCATCCGGGGGTGGTAGCAGAACCGGGGGATGTAGACGCCATGACGCTCGGCGGCGGCGATCACCAGCTCCCCGGGCTCCGCCTCGATGGCCCGCCCGTCGAGCGTGACCGTGACCGTGGTCTTCTCCTCCTCAGTCTGCTGACTCATGCGGAACCGACCTTCTCATGCAGATGATGAGCACAGCCACCGTCTTTGATGTGGCGGAGGTACTCGTCGCGGAAGCGCCAGATCGAGGAGTAGACCGGAGAGACGGCGGAGGGCCCGAGAGGGCAGATGGTGGTCTGCTTGAACGGGAAGGGGACAGCCTCCTCGCCGTTGCGAGACGGGTGGGGAAAGGGGCCCGGGCTGATGTTGTCGCCCACGTCGAGCAGCAGGTCGAGATCGTCCTCCCGGCCGTAACCGTCGAGGATGCGGTGCAGGATCTTCTCCAGCCACGCCCCGCCCTCCCGACACGGCGTGCACTTCCCGCACGACTCGTGGGCGAAGAAGCGCACGAGGCGCCACGCCGCTCGCACCGCGCAGGTGGTCTCGTCCATGATGACCACCGCCCCCGAGCCGAGCATGGACCCGGCCGCACCCACCACGCCGGCTTCCAGCGCCAGGTCGAGCTGTTCGGGGTAGAACCACGGCGCCGACGCCCCACCGGGGATGAAGGCCTTGAGGGCGTTGCCGTGGCGCATGCCCCCGCCGTAGACCGGCGCCTCCACCAGGTTGCGGAAGGTGGTGGTGCCCATCTCCACCTCGTAGACACCAGGGCGGCGTACGTGGCCCGACAGGGCGAAGAGGCGCATGCCCGCCGCCTTCTCGGTACCCAGCGCAGCGAAGGCGGCCCCGCCGTGGTTGATGATCCACGGGATGTTGGAGAGCGTCTCCACGTTGTTGACCACGGTGGGCTGGAGGTACAGGCCCTTGGCCGCCGGGAAGTAGGGAGGCTTGAGCCGGGGCATGCCCCGCTGGCCCTCCAGGCTCTCGATCAGCGCAGTCTCCTCCCCCACGATGTAGGCGCCGGCCCCCCAGTGCAACACGATGTCGAGCGACCAGCCCGAGCCGAGGATGTCGCGGCCCACGTAGCCGGCGGCGTAGGCCTCGTTGAGGGCGACGGCCATGCGCTCTTGGGCCAGGGCCATCTCCCCCCGCACGTAGACGAAGGCCTGGGCGGCGCGCACTGCGTAGCAGGAGATGAGCAGGCCCTCGAGGAGTTGGTGGGGGTCGTGCTCCATGAGGGGGCGGTCCTTGCAGGTACCCGGTTCGCTCTCGTCGCCGTTGACCACGAAGTAGCGGGGGAAGACCTCCTTGGGCAGGAACGACCATTTCAACCCGGCAGGGAAGCCGGCCCCGCCCCGGCCCTGAAGGCTGGCCGCCTTGACCTCGTCGACCACCGCATCGGGAGTCATGGCCAGGGCCTTCTCCAAGGCGGTGTAGCCGCGACTGGCCCGGTAGCCCTCGAGGGTATGGGAATCGGCCTGGGTGAAGCGGGTGGAGATGATGGGGGCGGCGTCGCTGACGGCCATCAGCGCACCTGGCCCGGGGGCACGAGGAGATCGTCGCCACCGTGGCCCGACCAACGCTCGGCCGCCACCTTCTGTCGTACCCGGGTCAGGGTGCCGTGGTCGGGGACCTCGTCGGCGCGCCGGCCGGCGGCCAGGTCGTCGAAGAGGGCGTCGACCTCGTCGTGGGTGACGTTGAGGAAGTAGCGGTAGTTGACCTGCAGGCAGGGAGCGTCGGTGCAGGCGGCGATGCACTCGACGTCCTCCAGGGTGAAGGTACCGTCGGGCGTGGTGGCCCCGGCCTTGACCCCGAGGCGCTCCTCGCAGTGCTCGAGCAGCTCCTCACCCCCGAGCAGCAGACAGGAGATGTTGGTGCACACGCTGACCACATAGCGGCCCACGGGCTCGCGCTTGAACATGCCGTAGAAGCTGGCCGTGCCGAGCACCTCGGAGGGGGTGAGGTCGAGCAGCTCGGCGATGTGCTCCATGGCCTCGGGGCTCACCCACCCTTCCTGCTCCTGGGCCACGTGCAGCAAGGGGATGAGCGCTGAGCGGCTCCGGGGGTAGCGGCTGATGATGGTGCGGGCCAGCTCCACATTCTCTGCCGACAGCCTGCTCACCGGTCGACCTCGCCCATGATGGGGTCGACCGAGGAGATGATCGCCACGGCGTCAGCGATGAGGCCGCCCCGCAGCATGTGGGGCAGGGTCTGGAGGTTGACGAACGACGGCCCCCGGATGTGCATGCGGTAGGGCTTGGCACTGCCGTCGGACACCAGGTAGCAACCGAGCTCACCCCGGGGCGACTCCACCGCCACGTAAACCTCCCCCTCGGGCACCCGGAAGCCCTCGGTGAAGATCTTGAAGTGGTGAATGAGCGCCTCCATGGACTCGTCGATACGGGCCCGGGGGGGCGGGGTGACCTTCTTGTCCTGGACGCGGAAATCGCCGGGCGGCATGGCGTCGATGATCTGGCGCACGATGCCCATCGACTCGCGGATCTCGTTGAGGCGGATGGCGTAGCGGTCGAAGACGTCGCCGTAGCTGCCCACCACCACGTCGAATTCGACCTGGTCATAAGCCAGGTAGGGCATGTCCTTGCGCAGGTCCCAGGGGGTGCCGGTGGAGCGCAGGACGGGGCCGGTGGTGCCCAACGCCAGCGCCTCCTCGGGGGTGATGACGCCCACGCCGTGAGTGCGGCCCTGCCAGATGGGCTGGCCGGTCATGAGGTTGTCGTACTCGGTGAGGCGCGAGGGAAGGGCGTCGAGGAGGCGCAAAAGGTCGTCGCGCCAGCCGTCGGGCAGGTCGGCCGCCACCCCGCCAGGGCGGATGTAGTTGTGGTTCATCCGCAGCCCGCTCGTCTTCTCCAGGAACTGAAGCACGAGGTCGCGTTCGCGCCAGCCGTAGAGGATCATGGAGATGGCGCCGAGGTCCATGCCGTTGGTGGCGAGGAACAGGAAGTGCGACGAGATCCGGTTGAGCTCGCACATGAGCATGCGGATCCACGTGGCCCGGGCGGGGATCTCCACCCCGAGGAGGGCCTCGGTGGCCAGCGAGAACACCAGCTCGTTGAACAGCGGGGCGGCGTAGTCCATGCGGGTGACGTTGGTGGGGCCCTGGAGGTAGGTGAGGTCCTCGCCCGTCTTCTCCATCCCGGTGTGGAGGTAGCCCACGATGGGCTTGGTGCGCAGCACGGTCTCACCCTCGAGCTCGAGCATGAGGCGCAAAACCCCGTGGGTGCTGGGGTGCTGGGGCCCCATGTTGATGATCATGGTCTCGTCCTCGGGACCGGCCCGGTTGGCCAGCTCGTTGGCCGCTGCCTCCGACAGGCGCAGCACTGAACCCGACTCCCGCAACAGCTCGGCCGCCGTCGACCCGCCCCGGTCGGCCAGCTCCTGAGCCCCCTCGGAGGTAGCCGCCCCCGGGTAGAAGCGCTCGGTGGTGGTCATCAGCGCGCCCCCGGTGCACCCTTGAACTGCACCGGGATGCGGCCCACGGCGTAGTCCTTGCGCAGGGGGTGGCCTTCCCAGTCCTCGGGCATGAGGATGCGGGTCAGGTCGGGGTGATCGCTGAAGTCGATGCCGTACATGTCGAAGACCTCCCGCTCCATGGCCTCAGAACCCGGGTGTAGGTCGTACAACGAGTCGACCACAGGATCCGATTCTGGCACCTGGACCCGGATGCGCACCCGCTCCCGGCGCTCGAACGACAACAGGATGGTCACCACCTCGAAGCGCTCGGCGACAACGTCGGGGGGCAGGCCGGAGCGGCCCGGGTGGGTGAGGTAGTCGGCGGCGGTGACGTCGAGGCAGACGGTGAAGCCATCCCGGCGCAGGTCGGCGATCAGGGTCCGGTAGCCAGCGCGGGAGGGATGGAGCACGATCTGGCCGAGGGTGAAGGTGGACGGGGCCCCGTGGGTGGTCCCGATGTTGCTCATTCGTTCTGGCTCATTCACACTCGCTACCGGGGGGTACCGACGTGGACGGGAGGCCGGACCACGGTGATGCGCTGGTCGCCACCCCGCTGCTCGCTGACCTGGATGCCGGCGCCGTTGCCGCCCGCTCGGCGCTGGGTGATCTCGCCGGTGCGGACCTGCTCGTGCAGCGTCAGGATGGCGTGCAGGAGGGTCTGGGGGTTGGGGGGACAACCCGGGGCGTAGACGTCGACGGGCACGACCTGGTCGACGCCCTGCACAATGGCGTAGTTGTTGAACATGCCTCCGCTGGAGGCGCACACGCCCATGGAGATGACCCACTTGGGCTCCATCATCTGGTCGTACACCTGGCGTAGCACGGGGGCCATCTTCTGGCTCACCCGCCCGGCCACGATCATGAGGTCGGCCTGTCGGGGCGATGCCCGGAACACTTCCATGCCGAAGCGGCTGAGGTCGAAGTGCGATGCCCCGGTCGCCATCATCTCGATGGCGCAGCAGGCCAGGCCGAAGGTGGCCGGCCACATGCTGTTGCGCCGGGCCCACTTGACCACCGACTCGAGGTTTCCGGTCAGGAAGTTGTGCTGGAGGCCGCCCAGGCCGTGCTCGTCTGTGGTCATCGTTCCTCCTCGTTCCTCGGTCCGCCGGCCGCCACCCCGGCGCCCACCGGGACACGGCCCTCGAGGCCCACCACCCGTACCGAGGCCATGCTGGCCAGGTTGGCGTCGCCGAGGACGCCGAGCGGTCGATCCTGCGCCCGCGGCCCCCAGTCGAGGCCGCCCTGGGCGATCTCCCACAGGAACGACAGGAAGAAGGGCACGATGAAGACCACGATGGCCCACAGGCCGAAGAGCCCGAGCTCCCGATGGATCACGGCCCACGGGAACAAGAAGATGATCTCGATGTCGAAGACGATGAAGATCATGGCGACGAGGTAGAAGCGCACCGGGAAGCGGCGGGCGGGCTCGCGGGTGGGCACGATGCCGCACTCATAGGGCGCTTCCTTGGCCAGGGTCGGTCGGGCCGGCGCCAACAGCTTGGAGGTGAAGAGGCTGAGGACGACGAAGCCGATCGCCAGCGCGAACATCACGACGAGTGGGAGGTACTGGTCCACGGCGCGGTCAGGCTAGCGCACCCGGTGCGGTTGCAGTGGCTGTTCCAAGACCGAGGATTCGCCGCAGCATCACCGCCCGCCATCATTGGCTGCCCTCGAAGGGAGATCCCTGAGGGCGTATCAGTTGCCCCGGGAGCTGACGCTTCCGAGGACACGCCACCGGCCAGGCGGTCACTGGCATCCGGCGAGGGCGTTGGCGATTCGCTGGGCGGCTTTGCCGTCTCCGAAGGGGTTGAAGCGAGGTCGCAGGGCGGCGTGAGCGGCGTCGGAGGCGAGCAGCTCACCGGCGGCGGCCACGATCCT
>JBBSLT010000024.1:0-20601 GCA_038233555.1 Acidimicrobiales bacterium | reverse complement strand
GCCGAACAGGGCCAAGCCGAGGACACCGAGGCCGACGGTCAGGGCGATGATGCCGCTGGAGCTGGCCTCAGCGGGAACGGCAGCCTGGGTACCAGGCTGGGCCACGACGGACTCACCGTTGGGGCCGAGGATCTGGAACGAAATCCGGGCAGGGGTGCCGAAGGCGGCTTCGCCCTCGGCGTCGGTCTGGCTGGCCACGATGACGTAGTAGCCGGGCTGACCCTCGGGCACGCTGAAGGTGGCCGAGATGTTGCCTGCGGCATCGGGGGTGGTCTCCGCCAGCACGGGGCCGTCGGCACCGCTCCAGTTGAGGACGACAGGCATCACGGGGTTGTCCCCGCTGGCCGTGCGGAACGAGGATCCGGTGACGGTGACCGTGTCGCCGACACCACCACTGGCGGTGCTGAGGTTGAGCGTGGCGAGGTTCGTGCACGCGAAGGCGGCGACGGCGGTGAACGCCATCGCTGCTACTGCGGTGCCGAAGAACGCCGTGCCCTTCTTGTTCAAGCTCATTGAGTTCCTCCTGCGCTAGTCGTCGGCCATCCAGCGCCAAGACGGGCTGGGGGCCGGATTCCTGTAGGTGCCAGCCTATCAAGTGGTCCAGGCGATGCAATAACTGTTGTTGGCTTCGAGTCCCCGCCGTCTTAGGTTCACCCCACCTCTATGCGGGTCGCATCCAAAAGAGGCCCATCTAGCTGGACCTTTACGATCGAGGACCTTCCCGCCGTGGCGCCGGGTCCGGGGCTTGCGCACCGGGCCTCCTGGGCACCAAGATCAGGGGCATCGCTTCGGCTCCGGCCGTTCGGGCTGGGGAGCGGTGCATGACAACAACGGAGGAACATCATGGAGACCAAGGGCCTACACGGCTCGCTGGCGATCGTCGGCGTGGGCGTGGCGTTGGGAGTCATCGCGTTCGTGGTGGAGGAGTTGCGGTTCCTCCTCGTTCTTTCCCTCTTCATCACGGTCATCGGCGGGGGGATCCCCTTCTATAAGTCCCTGCAGAGCAAGTAGGGGCCTCAGGCAGGTCAGCCGGGGCTGGGCCGCGCCTCAGGGTTGATAATCTGGCACTAAGGTTTCCTTAGCTTCTCAGAAGGAGGACCACAGTCCATGGCCGTCGCCTTCGACCCCAACCGCTGGACGATCAAGACCCGAGAGGCCTTCGAGGCCGCCAGCACCCGAGCGCGGGCCGCCCACCACCCCGAGGTCACGCCCGAACACCTCCTGGCTGCGCTCGTCGGCCAGGCGGACGGCGTGGTCCTGCCCATCCTGGAGAAGGTCGGCGTCGGCTCCCTCGCCCTGCGCAACCGCTTGGAGGACGCCCTTTCCCGCCTGCCCCATGCCTACGGCGCCGAGTCGCAGGTGGGCCGGGGCCTGCGTGACACCATGGAGGCGGCCGACGCCGACCGTCGTGAGCTGGGCGACGACTACCTCTCCACCGAGCACCTGCTCCTGGCCATGGCCGACCTGGTCGGCATCGGCCGTGAAGACCTCTTGGTGGCCCTGCGGGACGTGCGGGGCAGCCACCGGGTCACCAGCGAGAACCCCGAGGAGTCCTACCAGGCGCTGGAGCGCTACGGCCGCAACCTGACCGATGCTGCCCGGGCGGGCGAGCTCGATCCGGTGATCGGGCGCGACGAGGAGATCCGCCGGGTGATCCAGGTGCTGTCCCGGCGCACCAAGAACAACCCGGTGCTCATCGGCGAGCCGGGGGTGGGCAAGACAGCCATCGTCGAGGGTCTGGCCCGGCGCATCGTGGAGGGCGATGTCCCCGTGGGCTTGGAGCGCAAGCGCCTGATTTCTCTCGACCTGTCGGCCATGGTCGCTGGCGCCAAGTACCGGGGCGAGTTCGAGGAGCGTCTCAAGGCGGTGCTCAAGGAGATCACCGATGCCCAAGGGGAGGTCATCACCTTCATCGACGAGCTGCATACCATGGTCGGCGCTGGCGCCGCCGAAGGAGCCATGGACGCCGGCAACATGATCAAGCCCATGTTGGCCCGGGGCGAGCTGCGCATGATCGGCGCCACCACGCTCGACGAGTTCCGCAAGCACATCGAGAAGGACTCAGCGCTGGAGCGCCGCTTCCAGCAGGTGCTGGTGGGCCAGCCCTCGGTGGAGAACACGGTGGCTATCCTGCGCGGCCTGAAGGAGCGCTACGAGGTCCACCACGGGGTGCGCATCCAAGACGCTGCCGTGGTGGCCGCCGCCGTGCTGTCCGATCGCTACATCACCGGACGATTCCTGCCCGACAAGGCCATCGACCTCATCGACGAGGCCGCCAGCCGCCTCCGCATCGAGATCGATTCCATGCCCACCGAGATCGATGTGGTCGAGCGTCGCAGGCGCCAGCTCGAGATCGAGCGGGTCGCCCTGGCCGGCGAGAGCGATCACGCCTCCCGAGAACGCCTGGAACGCATCGACGAGGAGTTGGCCAACCTGGGCGAGCAATCGGCGGCCATGAAGGCCCACTGGACGGCGGAGCGGGACACCATCGCCACCATCCGTTCGCTGAAGGAGGGGCTGGAGGGGCGCCGCCTCGACGCCGAGCGCTTCGAGCGCGAAGGCGACCTCACCAAGGCAGCCGAGATCCGCTACGGCGAGATCCCCGACGTCGAGAGCCAGGTTGAGGAAGCCTCGGCCCACCTGAACCAGCTGCAGGCCACCCAGCAGATGCTGAAGGAGGAGGTGGACGAGGAGGACGTGGCCGACGTCGTGAGCAAGTGGACCGGTGTCCCGGTGAGCCGCCTGATGGAGGGCGAAGTAGCCAAGTTGGTACGCATGGAAGAGGTCCTTCACGGCCGAGTGGTGGGCCAGGAGGCGGCGGTGGCGGCAGTGGCCAACGCCATCCGTCGCAGCCGCGCCGGCCTGTCCGATCCCGACCGCCCCATCGGCTCGTTCCTGTTCCTCGGGCCCACCGGGGTGGGCAAGACCGAGTTGGCCCGGGCCCTCGCCGAGTTCCTCTTCGACGACCAGCGGGCCATGGTGCGCATCGACATGGGCGAGTACCAGGAGAAGCACACGGTGGCTCGTCTCATCGGGGCGCCCCCCGGCTACGTGGGCTACGACGAGGGAGGCCAGCTCACCGAGGCGGTGCGCCGTCGTCCCTATGCCGTGATCCTCCTCGACGAGATCGAGAAGGCTCATCCGGATGTGTTCAACGTGTTGCTCCAGGTGCTCGACGACGGCCGCCTCACCGACGGCCAGGGCCGCACGGTCGACTTCACCAACGCCGTATTGGTCATGACCTCCAACCTGGCGGTCGACCCCCGCGAGTTCTTCAAACCCGAGTTCGTCAACCGGATCGACGAGATCATTCGCTTCCGTACCTTGACCGAGGACGACCTCGCCCAGGTGGTGGAGATTCAACTCGGCGCGCTGCGGCGGCGCCTGGTCCAGCGCCGCCTCGACCTCGTGGTCGGCGATGACGCCCTGGCCTGGCTGGCCCGTCGCGGCTACGACCCCGACTACGGGGCCCGCCCGCTCAAGCGGGTGATCCAGCGCGAGATCGGCGACCGCCTGGCCCTGGCCCTGCTCGAAGGCGGCTACGGCGAAGGGGCCACGGTGGCCGTCTCTGTCGAGGACGACGAGCTGGTGGTGCGGGAGACGTCCACCAGGACGACATAGGGCCGAGATGCTGCATGTACAGCCATGGACGGTTGTCATAGAATGCACCGGTAGCGGTGACTGTCGCGAGACGAAACGTGATGGAGGGACTCGCATGAAGATCGGACGTAGGTTCGGAATCGCCGGTGCAGGGCTGGTGCTCTCCCTCGCTGGCCGCCGCCGGTCGGTAGGAGGAGCCAGACTGGCGTCATGAGCCCGACTCCGCCGGTCGTCACCCTCTCCCTGGATCCGGCGGAGCTCCCGGTCATTCAGGAGGAGCTGGCGAGCTGTGCCGTTCGGGTGATGAACAACGGCTCGGAGCCCCGCCAGCTCAAGCTCCGCCTCACCGGGGAGGCGGCGGCGTGGTCATGGGTGACGCCGGGGATCCTTACCGTGGCCGCCGGCGGGGAGGGCCTGGTCAAGGCCGTGTTCCGCGCGCCGCGCACCACCCTGCCCGCCGCCGGGCCCCTGGCCTTCGGCGTGGAGGTGGCCGCCGGAGCTGCGGGTGAGCCTTGCGCCTCGGTGCAGGGCACGTTGATGGTCGCGGCGTTCAGCGACGTCTTCGCCACCATCGAGCCCTCGACGTCGACCGGCTCACGGTCGGGCCGCCACACCCTCGTCCTCGAGAACCGAGGCAACGCTCCCGTGCAAGCACAGCTCGTCGGTGAGGGCGACGACGACCTCGAGGTCGACGTCGAGCCTGCGACGGTCCAGATCGAGTCCGGCGGACGAGCCGTTGGCGGCGTCACCGCCCGGGGTCTGGCGAGCTTCCGGCGAGGGCGGCCACAGCCGCGTCCCTTCCGCGTGGTGGCCTCCCCCGAGGGGGCGAGGCCGGTCAGCATCGGCGCCACCTTCTCCCAACACGCCACCATGCCCACCTGGGTGCCGCGGGCGGCCGTGGCCGGAGCGGTGGCGCTGGCGGCGGCCGGGCTGGCCGGAGCGGCCGTCCTCGGCCCCGACGACGAGATCACGGGCGTCGGTGACGACGTCGCCACCGGCATTGATGCCGTCGATGTCCAGTGCCCTGCCGACGGGCACATCGGCAGTGCCGTCCACGGGTCGGCCTCTGAGGGGCCTCCCGCCCCGGGCTACGCCTTTCTCTTCGCCGACGACGAAGGCTGCCTCCCGGTGCGCTTCAACCCGTGCGAGCCCGTGCCCTACGTGATCAACGACGCCCTGGCCCCACCCGGGGGGGTGGCCGACGTCGAGGAGGCCATCGCCCGTCTGGCTGAGGCCACCGGTATCACCTTCGTCGACGCCGGCCGGACCGACGAGCCTCTCGATCAAGGGCGCCCGGCCTACCAGCCTGATCGCTACGGGATGCGTTGGGCGCCCATCCTCATCGGTTGGTCCGAGCTCGGGTCCGGTCAGGGCCCCGACGCCGCCGGTGACGACATCATCGTGGCCGGCCGGGGCCGACCACTGCGAGTGGGCGACGTGCTGGTGAGCGGGGTGCTCGAGCTCAACGCCGACGTCATCCTCAACCGCGACACCCAAGAGCGCCTGCCCGGCGGCTTCGGCGAAGGGATCACCCGCGGTCGGGTGATCCTGCACGAGCTCGGCCACGTCGTCGGCCTCGGCCATCCCGCCAGCCGGGCGCAACTCATGTACGCCGAGCTGGCCGATCACACGTCGAGCACCGTCCAGTTCGGCGTAGGCGACCGGATCGGGCTGCG
Source organism: Acidimicrobiales bacterium (assembly GCA_038233555.1). Classification (GTDB taxonomy): domain Bacteria; phylum Actinomycetota; class Acidimicrobiia; order Acidimicrobiales; family CADCSY01; genus JADDRA01. Next base: position 15,325 of record JBBSLT010000024.1, on the reverse strand, counting down.
CCTGGTCGGTCGGGAGGCGGGCTGCCTGACCCCTCCGCCCCTGCCCTCCGGAAGCTGATGCTTCCTCCGCTTAGGACGTCCGCTTTCGAGCGAGGACGAGGAAGGCAATGGTGGCGAGCGCCATCCCTACGGCGACCGCACCGATGAGGAGTGGCCACACGGGAGGGTCCTCGTCCTCGCCGGAGACGGCCAGTTCACCCTGGAGCGTCTCACCTTCGTATAGGAGCGACGCGAAGTAGACATCCTCAGCGTCAGTTGCGGCATCACCGTTGCGGGAGTCCTGCCAGGCGAAGTAGACACCGCCGTCGTCAGAGGTCACTCCGATGTTGGTGTGGCTGTGATAGTTGTTCGACCACACGCCGATCGTCCGGTCGATGATCCGGTCGGTGATCCGCTGGTCCGGCCGGGCGAAGGTTTCGCCGTTGTCGCTCGAGGACGTGTAGTAGACGTCCTGCATGCCTCCGCCGTTGAAGCCGTAGTTCACCTGACCCTCCGGTACGGGACTGTTGCGGAAGTCGTACCAGGCGATGTCGAGCCGGCCGTTGGGTGCGATCGAAAGGCCCGGGTCGTAGCGCTTCACGCCTTCGGAGTTACGAGCTCCGTCGTTCACGATCCGCCGGTCGCTCCAGGTCTCGCCGCCGTCGGTCGACGCCAGCAGGAAGATGTCCAGGTAGTCGTCCATGCCGATGTCAGCCTCGGCGTCCTCCGCATTTCCATACCACGACACGTACACCGCCGCGGAGTTCGGGTCGGCGGCCACCACCCACTTCCGGTTGCTCCCTTCCCCGGGGTCGATCTCGCGGGGCTCGCTCCAGGTGACACCGGCGTCGGTGGAACGTCGGTACAGGAGCGGACTCACCCTTGGGGTCGGGGGCTCGGAGACCGGGAGACCGAACGATGCCGCGGGAACGACGGCGTGAATGACCCCGCCCTGACCCACGTCGATGCGGGGCTGAGAGCCACCACGATCATCGCTCAAATCGGTCGGCTCCCCGAACGTGGCACCGCCGTCGTTCGACACGGCGACGAGGCTTCGCGACTTCTCCTCACGACTGCCTCCCTGCGTCCACGACACGTAGACCCGGCTGCCGTTCTCGGGGTCCACGCCGAGCATGGCCCGCCCGTTGCGGCCCTCCTGGGCGAGATCGCCGGCGGACTCGGCGACCTCGATGGGTCCCTCGAAGACCATGGTGGTTTCGAACGTGCGTCCACTGTCGGTGGAGCGAGCAAGGAAGACATGGCGGGGGATCGAGGCCGGCGGATGAGGGTTCGAGTACTTGGGGTCACTGGCGGTGAAGGCCACGAAGAGCACCCCGTTGCTGTCGAAGTCCAAGGTTGCGTACGGACCGTTGATGACCACCCGCGAACACTCGGTGTACGGCTCAAGCATGGGGTCGCCGCCGGCGAACCAACTCCGCCCGCCATCGGTCGAGAGATGGATGTTGCAGCCACGCGTGCCCTCGGGGTCCTTACGGGTTCCCTGGATGTCGGACTCGACGACGACCAGTTCGTCGGTACGAGGGTTACGGGTGATCTGTGGAGAGGAGTGCGCCCGCACGGGCGTTGGATTGGTCGTCACCTGCACGGCGGCAGTGACGACCTCGATCTCGTTACTCTGCGCAAGCGAGGCGTGGGGCGCGAACGTCGCTGAGGTCAACAGGACTACCAGCGCAATCCTGGCCGTTCTAGAACGTCTGCTATGCATTAGCCCCCGCCTCCCCCTCGAGAAGATCCGCTCTGTGGGCCGCGACGCGTGCAACTACCGGCCCGGCCTCGGGAAATGAACTCTAGCTACGCTCGACCGGAGCAGTGGCCGGGGTCGGCCGCGACTGGCGCCCGTACGCAGCAAGGCCTGCGCCGAAGAGGCCGAAGCCGCCCACAGCGAGAAGGATGCTGAGGAGGATCAGGCCTCCACCGGAGCCGGATTCAGCGGCGGTACCGACGGGCGTGGAAGTGTCAGCCAACGGGGCCGCTACGTCGGAAAGCGGCGTGCCCACAAGGAAGCTCGCCCTCGCCGGGGTGCCGTACGCCGAGCTGGTGACACCGTCACCGTCGGTGTAGTCCTGGGTGGCGACGATCACGTTGTTTCCCGGCTGGGCGTCAGCGGGAACGACGACGCTGCCCCGGATCGTCCCCACGGCGTCGGGCGTCACCGTACCGATGACGTTGCCGTCGACGGTGTTCCAGTGGAGCACGACATCGGAACCGCTGGAGGTGGCGAATGCCGTGCCCGTGAAGGCGACGGTCTCGCCCGGCTGACCAGACGACGTGCCGAGGTTCAGGGTGGACAAGTTGGTGCAGGCCCATGCCGCCGCCGACGTGGCGAGCGCGATGGACATGGCCACACCTAGTATCCCGATCAGTTTCCGCATAGTGCTGCCTCCCTGTCGTAGGTAGATGCCAGCGTACCGCTCAGGCCGGAGCCGCTCGGCCGGCCCCAGACTTGCTGCGATCCCCGGTGAGGCGTGTCCCCACGACGAGGGCCACGCCCCCGAGCGCCAGGGCGACACCCCCCCCGAGCAGGGCCCACAGGAGGTTGTTGGACTCTCCACCGCCGGCACCCAACGCCGGGACGGCGGCGTAGCGGATCCGGGAGAAGTAGACGTCCTCGGCGTCGGTGGTATCCGCGTCAGTAGCCCTCGAGTCCGGCCAGGTGACGTACGCCGCGTTGTCGCTGGAAGCGATGCCGAGCGGGCCGCGGATGTCGTTGTTGCTGAAGGTGGTCCCCAACGAGCCGTCGATGGACGTGTCGGTCACTCGGGTGTTCGCCGACCACGTCCCGCCGGCATTGGCGGACGAGGCGTAGTAGACGTCCCAGTAGCGCTGACCGACGGAGCTTCCCATGTCCCCGACCTCCCCGGGGACGAAGAACGGGTCGTTGCGGAAGTCGTGCCACGCCATGTCGATTCGTCCGTTGTCGGCCACGCTGATGCCCGGGTGGTACTGGTCCGCTCCCCCGGCGGGATCGTCGTCGGTGACGTTGATCGGCTCGCTCCAGGTGTCCCCGCCGTCGGTGGAAGCCAAGAAGTAGACCTCCGAGGGCTGGGCCGGCTCGTCGTCCTCGGTGTCGTCCCCTCGCGACGAGTACACCACGTAGAGGTTGCCGTTGTTCGGGTCGACGGCGACGTCCGGGTTGTCGAGCGACTCGGCACCTGGGCTGAACACGCTGGTGGTCCAGGTCTGGCCGCCGTCGGTCGACTTGAACATGAGTAGCCGGGACACCGGCGTGGCTGCGCCCTCGGCGGGCCGGCGCGGCCGCTCCTTGACGAAGCCATAGGCGGTTCCGTCAGGATCCACCACCACCACGGGGACATCGGATCCGAAGACCTCCTCACCCTGCAAGCTTTCGGCCACGTCGACCGCCTCGGCCCAGGTCTCTCCCCCGTCGTCGGACACGGCGATCATGGATCGCAGTGGCGTGGCGCCGAACGGCACGTTGACGAGGCCCCCGATCCCCTTACGCCAACCCCGGTAGACCTTGTCCGGATTGTTGGGATCGACGGCCACGCTGTTCAGCCGGTGCTGCTCGAAGCCGGTCTGCTCCACCGGCTCCGGCTCCGGCTCCGGCTCCGGAACATCGTCTGGCACCGTCGTGGCCGAGGACTCGGGGACCGTCGTGGCCGAGGACTCGGGGACCGTCGTGGCCGAGGACTCGGGGACCGTGGTGCTGGTGTCGCCGGGCACAGGGCCACTCGTTGGAGGCGTAGCTGGCTCCGCGGCCTCCGGAATGTAAGTGAAGGGATCGGAGTCCGCCACCACGAAGGTCTCATGGCTGGCGCCGAGATCGTCGGTCCGGGCGATGAGAGCGGTGACGGGGCCGTTGGGATGAACCGGCTCGGTGTCGTAGGACGAGCCGCTCATGCCCACGTAGAGCCTGCCATTGGACGCAAAGGCCATGTCGAGCACGGGTCCGTAGTTCCGCTGTACACAATAGGGAAGCTCGTCGGGCATCAGGGTCTGCGCGGCGAGCGCCCAGGACAGCCCACCGTCGCGGCTGACGTTGAGCGGGCAGCCGCCATCGCGGGCCTCACCGGCGGCGAGGGCCAAGACGGAGGGATCGTCGGGGTGCACGGCGACCTGGGGTTGGACGTAGAGACGGAGCGGGCTCCCATCGGTGCCCACGTGGCGCGGTGCCTCCACCACGAAGCCGTCGGAACCGGCGCCCTGGGCTCCCGCTCCTCCGGGGACCGCTAGCAGAGAAGTCGAGGCCACGACGGCCGCAAGCATGACAACATTCCGTCTTGGCACCGAAAATCTCCTCTGTTGGATCGATGGACTTCACGCCGTGACAAACTTCCGTCGCAGTGTGGCCGACCGGTTACAGAAGTATGTCACAAGCTCACGGCTCCTTCAGTATTTGCTTGCTGCATCTACCGGGGGGCGAACTCAGGCCACCGAGGTGACGAGGAACTCGGTGATGGCGGTCATGGCGCCCTGATCACGCTCGCTGGCGACGGCCGGTGCTCCGCCGCCGTGCATGTGGGAGGCCGCGTTCGGGTCGCTGCTGGCCTCCCCGGCCAGCGGACTGATCTCCTGGAGCGTGGGGCCGGCGTCCGGCGCCACCACCACGTCGGTCTCGGGGCCGAGGGCAGCCGCCAGGGCGTCAGCGTCGGCGGCGCCGATCCCGGTGGCCGCATCGCCTCGAACCAACAGCACCGGCACGTCGACCTCCCGGGCCTCGGCCACCGGGTCGAAGGCGAAGAGGGCCTCCAGGTACCGCTGCTCGGCGGTGGGGAAGAAGTTGCGGAGGAAGGGAGGCAACGAGGCCTGGTCGGGCAGACCTTGGCCCGCCAGGAGACCATTCACCACGGTCTGCAGGCCGGCCACCTCGTCGTCGTGGCCCGAGTTGTTGAAGTCGTCGGTGAGCACCTCGAGCAGGGGCCGGCCGGGCACCGAGATCAGGACGAGGCTCCCCACTCGGGGGTCGGACCCAGCCAGGTCGAGGGCGACGAGGCCGCCCTCTTCGTGGCCGACCACGGCGATGCGCTCGGGATCGATCTCGGCTCGCTCAGCCAGAAAGCTCACGGCGGCAGCGGCGTCGGTCACCATGTCGTCGAAGGTCAGTGCCTCGTCGGGATCGAGCACGCTCTGGCCCGTGCCCCGCTTGTCGTAGCGCAAGCTCGCCATCCCCGCCTCGGTGAAGCTGCGGCTGAGATCGGCGTAGAAGGGATCGGCGAGTGTGCCCGGCGCCCCCACGCCGTCACGCGTCGTCGGCCCGAAGCCAGGGATGACGATCACCCCCGTCAGCCCGCTTCCGGCGCCGGCGTCGGATGAAGGAAGGGCGAGGGTGGCCCCGATGGCGAGCTCGTCAGCGCCCTCGAACTCCACCCGGCGCTCGACCGATCCGGGTGCGGCCAGCAGATCCGAGGCCTCGTTCCCAAGTGGCGCCGTACTCTCATCTTCGCCGCCGCCGAGCAGGTTGACAGCGATCACACCGAGGACCATGGCCACGGCGACGGCCACAGCCACGGCGGCGGGACGCTGCCACCCCGGGGTTCCACCCTCGGACTCCCTCCGCTTCGAAGATGCGACCTTGCCCCCGGCACAAGGCCCGCACTTGAACCCCACGCCCGTGGGGTTCATGCAGTCGCGACACAGAGGTTTCTCGCACCTGGCGCATACCCCCACCGCCTCCCGCCGCCGGTGATAGCGGCAGGCGACAGTCGGCGTCGTTGACTTGGACGCGGTGGGGGGCGCCGCCATCAACTACTGACTCGGGCCGGCTCGCTCTGGTTGACGCCGAGCAACAAACCGTCGAGGACATCGCCCTCGAGCGTCTCCGACTCCATCAGGGCGTGGGCCAGGTTGTCGAGCACATGGCGCTGGCTGGTCAGGATCGCCTTGGCCCGGGCGTCGGCCGCGGCCAGGACGTCTTGGATCTCGGAGTCGATCTCTGAGGCGATGCGCTCGGAATAGCCGCCGCCGAACAGACCCTCCTTGAGGGAACCGTTGACGATCGGGCGCACGGTGAAGGGACCCAGGCGGGTGCTCATGCCGAAGTCGGTGACCATGCGCCGGGCCAGGGAGACAGCGTGGTCAAGATCGGCCATGGCGCCACTGGACAGGTCGCCGGTGACCACCTCCTCGGCGGCACGGCCACCCAAGGCGGCGGCGATGCGATCGAGCAGCTGGGAACGGGTGACCGAGGACTGGTCGCCCTCGGGCACCATCCAGGTGAAGCCGCCGGCGTGGCCCCGGGCCACGATGGACAGCTTGCCCACCCTGTCGGTGCCGGGCAGGGCGGTGGACACCAAGGCGTGGCCGGCCTCGTGGAAGGCGATGCGGTGGCGGTCCTGAGGCGAGAGGATACGCGACCGCCGCTCGGGCCCGGCCATAAGGCGCTCGATGGCCTCGAAGAAGTGCCGCTGCTTGATCGAGGTGTCGGCTCGCCGGGCGGCGAGCAGGGCCGCCTCGTTGACCACATTGGCCAGGTCGGCACCGGAGAAGCCCACGGTGCGCTTGGCCACCTCGTCGATGTTGACGTCCTCGTCGAAGGGCTTGCCCCGGGCGTGAATACGCAGGATGCCCTCTCGGCCCTTGACGTCGGGGCGCTCGATAGCCACCCGCCGGTCGAATCGGCCCGGTCGCATGAGGGCGGTGTCGAGGATGTCGGGTCGGTTGGTGGCAGCCAGGACCACCACGCCGCTGCCCGACTCGAAGCCGTCCATCTCCACCAGCAACTGATTCAGCGTGGCTTCCCGCTCGTCGGTGCCGCCCATGGCGTGCGCACCGCGACCGCGGCCCACGGCGTCGAGCTCGTCGATGAAGACGATGCAAGGAGCCGCCGCCTTGGCCACCTTGAAGAAGTCACGGATGCGGGCCGGGCCCACACCGACGAAGATCTCCACGAAGTCGGAGCCGGAGATGGAGAAGAACGGCACGTTCGACTCGCCGGCCAGACCTCGGGCCAGCAGCGTCTTGCCGCACCCGGGAGGGCCGGTGAGCAGGATGCCTTTGGGCACCGACGCCCCCATGGCCAGGAACTTGTCGGGGTTGGCCAGATAATCGCGCACCTCGATGAGCTCTTCCATGGCCTCGTCGAGACCGGCTACATCGCCGAAGGTGATCTTGGACTCGCCCGTCGCCATGCGCTTGCCCCGGGAGCGGCTGAAGGCGGTGAAGCCGTCTCCGCCGCGGCCGAAGGCCAGATAGAGGATGAACAGACCGTCGATGATGATGAGGGCGGGCAGGAGCATGGTGACCGGCACGACCAGGTTCTTGAGCGGCTGCTGGGTTACCGAGAAGGGCACGCCGGCGTCTTCGAGGGCACTGGTGAGGCGGGCGAAGATGGTCTCGTTGCCACCCGAATAGGCCACCCAGTAACGGCCCCGGTCGTAGGTGCCGGCGATGCGGCTGTCGGTCTCGAGGATCTCCGCCTCTTGGATGCGACCCTGCGCCAGGAAGGTGGTGAACTCGTCGATGCGCAGCTCGTCACCCGGCGAGCGGGGCTGGGACCACCACAGCACCACACCGTAGAAGGCGGCCAAGAACGGCAAGGCAAGGATGCACAGGACAAGTGCCCGCTTCTTGTTGTTCTTCTCCGCGCCCTCGTCGTCGACCTTGGGTTCGCCGTCGTCGCCGCGATTGCGCCGTAGACCGCTCATCTTTGCCATGGAAACAGCCTCATTTCGTCAGGGTTGGTAGCGACCAACACAGCTCTGCGCCATCGGCGCCTGGCCGGGGAATGCGGCATCACCGGCGATCACCAGCACGCTGCCGTCAGCGAGCAGGACCGCCGCCTGCTCGCTGCGGGGGCAAGCCATGTCGCCGCCTGAGCGCCACTCACCGCTGGCTCCCAGGTCGAACTCGAACACTTCGGCACTGGTGAGCGAGCGCCGAGAGCCTCGGCGCACCGTCTCACCTCCGGCCACCAGGACACGCCCGTCTTCGAGGGCGGTGGCGGTGTGGCCGGTACGTGGGGTCCCCATCGAGCTCACCGTGGTCCACGTGGCGGCCCGGTTGTCGAAGACCTCGGCCGAGGCCACCGAGATGTCGCCGCGCTCGCCGCTGGTTCCGCCCGAGACGATCAGTGCGTTGTCGTTGAGCAGGGCGGTGGCGTGGTTGGCCCGACCTTCGGCGAGGTCGGTGGAACTGACGAAGGCATCGGCGGCCGGGTCGTAGAACTCGGTCGAGCGCAAGGGGAGGTCCTGTTCCGCCCCTTCTTCAGCGGGGCCGAGACCCCCCACCATGAACACTCGACCGTCGCCGAGCCGGGTGGCGGTGTGCTCGAAGCGAGGGGTACGCATCTCGGCCGCGGCCGACCAGGTATCGGTTGCGGGGTCGTAGATCTCGGTCGTGGCCACGGTGCGGATGGTCTGGCCCCCTCCAGCTACTCCGGCGGAGTCCAGGGCGCTGCCGCCCGCGGCCATCACCCGCCCGTCGGCCAGCACGGTGAGGCTGTGCCCGAGTCGAGGGATGGACATGGGTGCGACTAGGGACCATGCATCGGCGGCGGGGTCGTATATCTCCGCCGACGCCAGCGGGACCCCGTTGGCCAGGCCGCCCGCCGCCAAAACCCGACCATCGCCGAGGACGACTGCCTGATGACCACGACGGGCCTCGACCAGGGGGGCGACTTGGCGCCAGGTGCCGGCCTCGGGGTCGAAGATCTCGGCGGCATCGAGGGCGATGGCGCCTACTCCCCCGCCTGCGGCCAAGACGGTGCCGTCGTCGAGCACCACGGCCGTGGCCGTGCCCCGGATGCTGGACAGCCCCGGTGCTTCGGTCCAGGTGCCGACCGGAGGTAAGGCGGCGATCTCTTCTTCTGGACTCTCGGACGAGCCGAGGAGCAGGAAGGCGACGGCGGCCAGGACGAGGAGGCCGACCACGCCGATCACCACCGGCAGCTTCGACCGCTGCCCATCGGCGATCGGCTGTCCTGGCGCCGGCACGGCGCAGGATTCGCACTTGAGGCCTACCTCGGTGCGCACCATGCACTTCGGGCAGATGGGCTTCTCACAGTCGACACAAGTCAGGCGCGTGGTCTCCCCGTGACGCTCGCACTTGAGCGCTTGGGTCACCATCTCAACCATCCCCCGACCCGCATGGCGGTCTATCCTAGCTCCCAGCACCCAAACTCAGACTGTTCCCTGCTACCTGCACTCCGCAGCTAGCAGGGTCGGGGCGCTGGCCTTGCGGTGGCTCGTCGCCCGACCCAAGATCGTGCATGGCCACCATCCTCGACACCTCACCCGCCTTCGAGTCATTCGCCCGCGCCGCCTTTGTCGAAAGTCCGGTCGTGCGCGAGAAGCTGTGGCGAGATCGCTACGAGGCGAGCCATCCCGAGGTCTTCGAGGCCTTTTACGATGGCCACGGCACGACCGAGGGCCGCCCGGCGTTGGTGCGCGACCTCTCCACCGTGCGCACCAGGATTCGCGACGCCGCACCCATCCAGCGCCGCCTGATCGAGGAGATCGAGCCGGTCGTGCGCGAGGCGCTCGGCGTCGCTCCCGAGCCCGCTCCTCGCCACGTCCTGCTCGTCGGCTCGTTCTCCACCGATGCCGACGTCGGCCGCCTCGGCGGAGACGTGACGCTGTTCCATTGCCTCGAGTGGTTCCACGCCGAGGAGGGGATGCGCCTGCTCATTGCCCACGAGGACACCCACGCCTGGCATGAGATCGCCCTCGGCCTGGCTCCTCCCGAGGACGACGCCGCCTGGCTCGCCTTCTACGAGGGCACGGCCATTGCCGCCACCCGGACCGTGGTGCCCGGTCAACCCGAGGACAACTACTTCTGGTACGGCCACGCCGGCTTCGCCGATTGGCTGCCCTGGTGCGAGGAGCACCGTGACAACCTCCTCGACCGCTTCAAGAGCGACCTGGAGGATCCGGCGGCGGTCGAGACCTGGTTCGGCGCCGGCCTGGTCGAGGGCCACTGGCGGGTGGGCTACTACCTGGCCGACCAGCTCATCAAACGCCTCGACCGCCCACTCCCCGAGCTCGTCGCCATGTCCGTCGACGAGGCCCAAGAGGCAATCCGCACCGTGTTCTGATCCTTCGGCCTCACTCGCTTCGCTCCGTTCGGCCGAGCTGACTGTGCTCCGACCGCCGGGCAGAGCCCGCCGGTCTTCACCCTGACCACCTTCCTGGGCGAGCTTCGCTCGCCTGTGCCACCAGCCAGGGGGAGGCCGCCTTCGGCGGCGGGAGTGGCCAGTGGCGGCGGCCGACCGCGATCACCCCATGGGCCCCGTCTGGTCGGCGATGCAGCCGGCGCGTAGGGCAGTAAAGGCGGCGTCGATGTCGTCGCCCCACAAGTCCCAGCTCGACACGCGCAACCCGAAGAGCTGCACCACCACGGGAAGGGCCAGCAGGGTGTCCTCGTCGAAGCAGGCCAAGCCCTCCGCCGCCAGCGCGTCCTCGACCTCTCCCTTGGCCTCCGCCAGCTCGTCGGGGAGATCGGCCCGCACCAGCACGGTCAGAGGGGCGATGCGCACGGCGGCGGCGGCGGTGCGCCCGACCAGCAGTGTCGGACGCTCCACGTGGAAGCGGGGCGAGTGCCCGGCGGCGACGTTGCGGGCGAAGCACTCCAACACGGCGGCGTCGTCGACGGCAGGACCGGTCGGGGCGGAATACGGCGGCAGTTTGCCCTCGTCCACCCGACTCCTATGCCCCGACTTTCACACCACGACCAGCTCGCGAAGCGTGTCGACGGTGATGCGTTCCACCATCCCCGTGGTCGAAGCCAGCTCGAGGCCACCGCCCCGGTCGATTCCCCGAGGCGTTCCCCGCTTCTCCCCCGTGGGCAGGAGGCGCAGCTTCACCCGCTTGCCGATCAGGCCGCAGTGACTTTGGTAGGCGGTGGCCGCCGCCTCGGTCCCCTCGGTGAGTCCGGCCGCAACCTCGTCGGTGGCGTGCAACACGGCCTCGAGCAGCTCATCGCTGCGCCCCGGGGCCTCGAGGCCGAGGGTGGCGAGGTCGATGCGCACGATGGCGATGGCGGCCCGCACCTCACCCGGGCCCAACTGGACCTCGACCTTGGTCACGGCCACCGTGACCCCGGTATCGGCGCGCACGACCCGGTCGGGCCACCAGGCCGAGAGCTCCGTGCCGGCGACGGAGGCAGCACCGATGACCACGCCCAGGCTCGCCACCAGCCAGATGGCGTCGGACATCTCGGGGCTGAGCGGTGGTCGTAGCACGGTGGCGAAGGCGAGGGTTTGCTCGGGCGCAACCTCCCAAGCCCGCCCGATCCGACCGAGGGCACTAATCTCCCGCTCGACCACCACCGTCGAGCCGGCCGGGGCGTTCTCCTGGCGAGCCCAGGCCCCGGCCACGGCGCCAGCCGAGACGGCGATGGGGAAGGTGCGCATCAAGCGCCCGAAGCGCTCAACCGTCGGTGGGCCTCCGCTGGTCTCGGTCACCGGCGCTAGCTCTTGCTCGTGCGGGGGAGCAACTTGTCCACCCGCCACTGCCCCGCCTCCTCGGCCATCTCCACCTCGGCCACGGGAAGACCGGGAATGGCCAGGACCTCGGGCAATGGCAGGACCAAGAGCACCCGGGCCCGTCCCGGTTCGGGTCCATCGGCGCCGTCTTCGATCCTTTCGGCGTCGAGGTTGTCAAGATCGTTGCCGGCGAGGTCGGCCCGCAATCCACTGACCAGATCGGCGAGGAACTCCTCGCGCTCGACGGTGGTCGCAGTGCCCTCCCCGAGTCGGTTGGCGAGCGCCTGTTCCATGCCACGCGTGGCTCCGACCCTCAGCACCAGGCGGCGCCCGTCTGCTGACAGCAACTCCCACACCGTGTGATGCTCTCCCCAGGCCACTGCGTCGACGAACGTCTTGGCCACCTCTTCGGGGGTCTCGGTACCGCTCAAGGTCGCTCCCAGCCGAGTGAGTAGAGGAAGTCACGGACCCCTATGCGCTGTGGTCCCTGGAGAGCGTCGCCGATCGCTTGATCGAGGGCGCCGTCGGCCCGCTCTCGCGCCTCTTCGCTCTCGAGCCGCCGGTTGGCGTCGAAACGAGCACGCAGCCCCGGCTCTTGGTACTCGGTGGGCAACTCGATGAGCACCGACAGCTCCGCCTCCATGACCACCCGGGCCTCGTCGTAGGGCAACTGAGCCGAAGCCAGCGCCAGCTCGGTCAGCGCCGAGCGACGACGGTTCTCCACGGGAAGCGCCAGGAGCCCGTTGAGCCGCTCCTGGGCCAGTTGCCGACGCTCGTCGGCGTCGACCACGGCCAGCAAGCCGACGAAGTGCTCTGCCCGGCTGAGACCGGGAGCGAGAACCTCCAGCTCCTTCTCGGTGCGTTCGAGAGCGGCGTACGACTGACGCCAGGCGTCGGCATGCACCCGGGAGTCGAACAGGCTCACCGCGTCCTCGAAGCACGCCAGCGCCCGCCGCTGGTTGGTGGGCCCACCACGGTTGGCCCAGGCCAGGCCCAGGTTGTACTTGACCAGGGCGTGTTGAAACGGGAAAGCGGTGCGCAGGAACACCGTGAGCGATTCCCGGAAGGCGGCGATGGCATCGCCCAGGAATCGGGCCCGCTCCTGCGGCTTCCGGGCGGCCAGGGCCGTGTAGGTCACCCCGAGGCTGTGATGCACCAGACCGTGGTGGTAGGGCGCCTCTTCGGCGTCGAGGCCGCTGGCGGCGAGGCGAAAGTCGGCCAGCGCGGCCTCCAGGCCTTCGTCGGTTCCCTTGCCGGCTGACGCCGATCCCTTGGAGTGCAGGGCCGCCACCCGACCTCGCCGCCCCTCAGCCGAGCTGGTGTCGAACAAGGCCACCGCCGCCTCGCAGGCCTCGATGGCCTCGTCGAGACGCCCGAGCTCGCTGCGCACCAGGCCGAGATTGTTCAACACGCCGGCCCGCTCGTCATCTCGCTGGCGGCCCTTCAGCAGGTCGGCCGACCGTTCGAACAGCTCGACGGCTCGTGTCCGATCACCGAGCGCCCGGCGAGCGGCGCCGGCGCCATTGAGCACTCGGGCGTGCTCCACGGGATCCTCCCGGGGATCGAAGATGGCCGAGGCGGTGTCGAAGTACGACAGCGCCTTTCGTAGGCCGTCCTCGGGGTTGCCCACCGGCGCCTCGGCGTGGGCGAGGCCGAGGCGATAGGCCAGGGCCGCGTGCTCATGGGGGCGCTGGGCCCGGGGGGCGCGGGCGAGCTGGGCCTCGAGTTCGGCTATGGCCCGGCGACGGTCGTTCCCCGGCTCTACGCTCGTCTCGGCTTCGTGTGCCATTCGCTCTCCTAGCGTCCTGTCAGGCTAATCATGTCGGTATTTCGACGGGTCTGAACGCCGCTCGCGGCGTCCTCCTCCTCGCCGTAGCTATGGCTACGACTCGTCGTGCGTCCTTGCGACCGACGCCCATCCCGCGCCGATATCCTCAACGGACCAACCTGACAGGACACTAGGCCGACTGCGCCGGCACGATGGGAGCATCGGCGTCAGAGTCGACCAGGGTGGCGAGGTGGGCCAGGATCTCCCGGATGGCGACGTCGACCGCGGCCGCCACCGGTGGTGTCATCTGCTCACCCACCGCGTCGGGATCCCCAATCTGACAACCCACCATCAAGACCCTAGGAGGCAGGACATTCAGGGCCTTGGCCAACATGAGCACCCGGTCGGGGGTGGCCAGGTGGGCATCGGCCATCAAGTCGTTGCGCTGCTCCCACGTCAGCTTGTGGGCGTCGATGACCTCCGGCTCGATGAGCATGACGGTGCCGTGAGGGCGTTGGTGGTCGACTGCGCCGACCACCACCAGGGCGTCCCACCCGTCCTGGATCTCCGTGAGCAAGGCGATTCCGGCGATACCCGTCTCCACCACCTTGACCCCCTCAGGCAACTCCATCGTCTCCAACCGCCGCGCCACCTCCACCCCAAAAGCATCATCAACCCGCAAAATGTTCCCCACCCCAGCAACCAGGATTCTCATAGAGAAACAGCCGCCCGAAGGGCGTCCTCAGCCAGCCCACCAACGAACCGGTGGTGGGCAGGGGCGAGCGAAAGCGAGCCCGGCCGGGTGGCATCGAGGGGAGGGGCCCAAGGGCCGCAGCGCAGCGAGGACCCTTGGGAGGGGCCCACTCGGTGACAGGACCCGGCCGGGCGGAGGCAAGGGGGGGTCATGCCACGGCCCCGATCTTGGTCTCGGCGATGCGGAGCGCGTAGCCCTTGACCACCCACCAGGTGAGGTACTCCTCGAGCTCGCCCCACGCCTTCTCGTCGATCGAGTCGCGCCAGTGGTCGAGCCGGCGGTCGACTTGGGCGTGCACCATCCGGTCGAGAGCACTCACGGTTCGGCCGTCGTCGCCCAAGAGGTAGTCGCCGGCGCCGGTACGGACCTCGGCGGCGATGCGCCCGGCCTCCTTATCGAGCGCATCGAGTTCGATGTCAGCCCCCTCGACTGCGCTCAGGCTGAATCCGGCGTCATCCTCCTCCACCCGACGCAGGCAGTACCCGTCGATCAGCGCTCCGGCGGCCCAGATACCGATCTCGACGATGGGCTGGGAGATCCGCTGCTCCCCCGTCACCTTCTCGACGTAGCGCCCAGCCAACCGAGTCAGGGGATGGGATTGAGCCAGCGCCCGCGCCCGGAAGGTGAGGTCCTCGGCATCAAGGGTCATCGTTTCGGGTGCTTCAACTCCACCAGCACCCCCTCTGACCGATCTTCTGCGTCCGGCGCCAACTCGGAGACGGTAAGACATTCTAGATCGGCCTTGGCCGGATCGGCCTCGGCCGGCGGATCGAGGAGATCCAGGCGCCGGAAGTTGGGCCAGTGCTCGCGCAGGGCCACCTCTACGCCGAAGGTCAGTGTGGCCGATGAGCTCGGACAACCGTCGCAGGTGCCCAGCATGCGCAGCGCCACCACGCCGTCCTTGATGCTGTCGACCTCCAGTGCTCCCCCGTGGGACTCCACCAGGGGACGCACCTGGGCCAAGGCGGCGTCGACCGCGGCCGCCGCTTCGGCACTCAACTCCTCGCCTTCGCCCAAACCGTAGACGGCCAGCAAGACAGAGGTGATCTCGTCGCCGGCAACGCTGTTGAGGAAGATCTCACCCCGCCAATCCCGCACCATCTCCACGATCCGGCCGAGGCCATCGCGATGGAACACGTCGACCCAGTCGAGAAGCTCCTCCACCTCACTCACCACCGCCGGATCGGGATGGGCGAACAACTCCTGGGCCAACTCTTCGATCTGGCCCCAGACGCCGGCATAGGTCAGCTCATCGTTGACCTCGCCCTCGTCACTCATGCTCCCCCACCGGCTCACTGGTCATTCCGACCTCCTCTCGCACCATAGCGAGGACCGGTTCCATGGCCGCTTCCACCGCGTCGGTGAACCCGAGCCCAAAGGACTGGTCTGCAGGCTCTACCTCGATGACCACCGTATCCTCGGG
>JBBSLT010000023.1:0-21479 GCA_038233555.1 Acidimicrobiales bacterium | reverse complement strand
GTCTGACAAGGGCCGCTAGGGAAGCCGCTACGGAATCGTTCGCACTCGATCCGCAGATCCGCTCCGTAGATGCCCGAGTTCGCGAACGCGCGTCAGCCGCACCCCGAACACGCTGCATCCGGTTCCGACGGCGCACCGGTCCCGGACCGGGCGCTCCACGCGCTTCACGCCGCACTCGACGCCGGCGGTGCGCTCGACCCGTACGCGGACGCCTGGAACGCCCTCCCGATCCTGCGCGCGTCTGACCTCGGCGTTGACATCCGATCGTCATGGGCCGGCTACAGGCGGCGACCGATGTGTGAAGTACCGTGTGAAGTGTGGAAGCCGAGACGATGACGCCGTTCGCTGAGGAGCCGCTAGAGGAGATCGCCCTCGACCCTGCGCCGCTGCGTCGCGTCCTGGCCCAGCTGCGGTTCCCGCCCGTTGCGAGCATCGCCAACGAGGCGTTCATCGGGCCGTTCCAGGAGCGCCTCCGCGCCAAGTACCAGATGCTCCGCCCCGAGACGACCGTCGAGGCGCTCTTCGGGCCCGAAGGAGTCCTCCAGCAGAACGCCACGAAGGTGTGGCGGCTCCACGACATCGAGGAGCAGTGGTCGGTCGTCCTCGCCCCGAGCTTCGTGACGCTCGAGACGACGGCGTACACGTCGAGGGACGACTTCATCGAGCGCTTCCGTGAGGTCCTCGACGCGTTCCACGTCATGGCAGACCCGGCACCGGCGCTGGTGTACGAGCGCATCGGGGTGCGGTACGTCAACATGCTGACCAGTGAGGACGCGACGTCGAAGCTGCGTGGCTACATCCGCCCGGAGATGTACGGGTCGCTGGCGATCGAGATGAACGACGGCATGGAGTTCCTTGCGAACGTGTCCCAGGCGCACTTCCAGCTCGACGGCCCGCAGATGCAGGCGCGATGGGCGAAGCTGCCGCCGAACGCAGTCGCCGTGCCTGACGTCGCGCCGGTACCGGAGCCGTCGTGGATGCTCGACATCGACGTGTTCTTCGAAGGTCGTGCCCCGTTCGACCCGGCCGATGTCGCCGACAGCGTGCGACACGCGGCGACGCACGCCTACCGGTTCTTCCGGTGGGCGATGGACGAGTCCTTCATCGAAGCTCGGAGGGTGCAGGCATGACCGACTACGCGCTCGACGCGCGCGCCATGACGTCCACCGTCGTACCGAGGAAGGCGCCGACTCTCTACGCCGGCATCGTCGGCGCTGCGATGCTGACGATGACAACGGTTGGCATCACGCCGCCGCCGGCGCCGTCGATGGAGTTTGCGCAGGTCTGGACGACGGGCGTGACCGGTGCTCAGCGGCCGGACACCGCGAACGCCGTCCGGGGCCTGAAGAAGCGCAGCGGGGTGTCGTGGCAGCAGCTCGCCGACGCGTTCGGGGTCTCGCGCCGGTCGCTGCACTTCTGGGCGAACGGCGGGAACATGGCGGCCGCGAGCGTGCGGCGCCTGGAGGCGCTCAGCAAGGTCGTCGAGGGGGTCGGTTTCGTCGACCCGGTGGCTGTGCGCTCCGCACTGCTCGCTCCTCGCGCCGGCGGCCGCTCGCACTTCGAGGAGCTCGTCGCCGAGGTGACGCCGCGGCGACTCGCTGCTCGGACGAGCGTCGCGGTGCAGCTGAACGCGGTGCAGGACGACACGAAGCACCCGGGCCGTGTCCGTTCGTCGAGGACGCTGCCGGTCAAGCTCGCGGAGTTCTGACCTTGGCGGGGCCGCCTGCAGACGACGGGTGGCAGCCGTCCGACGACGACACCGCCCGGGTCGACGCGCAGCTCGACCGGTGGCGCCAGGGTGACGTCGCTCGACCCGGGGTCAACGTGCACATCGGCAACGTCGCCGTCCCCCTCGTCGTCGAGGACCGTGACGCTCTCGAGGAGAACCGTGCGGGCGGGGCGCTTCGCGCCATCCTCAGCGAGGTCGATGCAGTCGCGATCGTCAGCCAGACCTGCGATGTCGTCCGCAGCAGCGCCAAGCGCCCGTTCGTGAAGGTGTCGCCGGTGGTGACCCTCAGCGGCGAGGTCCTCGCGAACGCCTCCGCTGGTCGCGTCCCCCGGTATGCGGGGCTGCCGGGCCTTGGCGACGACGTCTTCGCCGATCTGGAACGCTGCACCACGATCACGAAGTCGACGCTCGCCGGCATGGACCACGAGCGCGGCTGTCCCGACGACAACAGCATTGCTGAGTTCGGCCAGGCCGTCGGCCGCCACCACGGGCGCTTCGCCTTCCCCAACTTCGTCGAGCGTGCCCTCGTGCCGCTCAGCTCGCAGATGGCGAAGCGGGCCCGGAAGAACACGCCCGAAGGGCGCTGCGTCGACGCACTCATCGAGGTCCGCGCTGTAGCGGCACCCGAGTGGGACAGCGACGAGCCGATCACCATCGACCTGACCTTTATCGTCGACGAGGGGCACCTGCCGGCCGCAGACGACCCCGACGAGGATGTCTCCGACGCCGTCGCCGCGTTCATCGCGGTGCCTCGCAAGGCCGAGGATGTTGCTGCCGAACTCGAGAAGCCCGGCCTGACCGACGCCGACCGCAGCGCCCTGTGGGTCAAGCTCGCACAGGCGTGGACCGAGCTCGTCAAGGTCGACGAGTACCCTCGTGTCGGGGCAGTGAACGGCGACGTCGAGAGCGAGGCTAGCTACCCGCTGTTGAAGGTGAAGTCGAGCGTCCGGCTCGACCTTGACCACCTGAGCGACGGGTAACCGACAGCGCCGGCCCGCCGCAGACGGTTGCAGTCGAGGACGTCCGGGCTGAGGGTTCCCGACGATGACGATGACCTGTCTGTCCCGGCCGAACCGGCACTACATGCGCCTGCTCGGCGGCGTACGAGCCGCCGAGGTTATCCCACAGGCTGTGGGACAACCTCGCAGACGAGCGAGGCCTAGACGTTCGCTTGTCGGCAGGCAACGTCAGGTAGCGACGCGGCGCCGCTGTTTGCCGCGTCGAGGTCGGGCAATAGCGGTCGAGCCCGTAGGCGGTCATGGGAATTGAACCGGCGACGGAGCCGTCGATGCGGACGTTGGGGTCGGCCGCCGTCGGCTGCGGCAATGCCGGCGAAGTAGAGGGCGGGGATCAAGTGGTCGGGCCACGGCGCGGCCAGGTCGTAGTCGGGGTGCTCGAGCATGCGGGCTGCGTCGCCGGCCAGCTCCCCGGAGACCGCGTCAGACGCTTGCCACGGCAACGATGCTGTCGGACAGGAGACGTGGACCGATCGACCGATTCTCTCGTAGGTCACCTCCCGGACCGGGATCAGCGACATGCCAAAGAAGGACCGATCTGCCGGCACGGAGGCCAACAGAACGCGCGCACCGAACACCGTTGGCGTACCGGGTCTCCTTGTCAGGAGAACGGCGCGTAGTGAGCGCCCTCGGAATCAGTGAGCAGTCAGCCCTCGTGGGGGTCCGCGGTCATCGGCGCATAGGCGAACCATCCCTGGCGGCCGCTCGCCATCGCAACCTCAGCCCCACCGGACGAGTCGGCGACACCAGGATTCGCGCCCAGCGAGGATCGCAGGACAGGCGCGCTGTGGTGGAGGAGATCATCGAGCGCTGACGCCAGGTGCGCCAGCGTGAGCGACGGCGAGGTGGCATCGGTCTCGACGCCACGGTCGACGGCGGCGACGAGGACCGCCCGGCGGACGAGTTCCTTGACGAACGATGCCGTGACCCCGTCGGTGGCCTCCACGATGCTGGTCAGGTCGTCGCCGTCGAAACGGGTGTCACGTAGGTAGAGCTCGAGGAGCCGCGACCGGCAGTCGGAGTCGGGGAGCCCGATCTCGACCGCTTGGTCGATGCGACCGGGCCGGGCGGCCAGGGCCGGCTCGAGGAGATCGACCCGGTTGGTGGTGAGCACGAACACCACGTCGGCGTCGTCGCTCAGGCCGTCCATCTCGTTGAGTAGCTGGAACAGCAGCGGGTTCGTCCCCATGCCGGGCATCGTTCGCTCCATGGCAACGAGATCGATGTCCTCGAGGACCACCATCGACGGCTGGAGCGATCGGGCGATGGCGGCTGCCTGCCCGAGCGCGCCGGTCCCGGGTCCGCTCAGCAGGAGCGTCGTACGGCCGGGAAGCTTCCCGCAGAGGTACATCACCGACAGCGTCTTGCCCGTCCCCGGGGGGCCGTACAGCAACAACCCACGCTTTAGATGGCGGCCGGCAGCGCGGAGCGCACCGGCGTTGCGGCTCACGCCGACGGTGTGGCGCTCGATCGCGTCGAGGTCTGCCTCGGGCAGCACCACCGCGTCCCGTTCGATCGCCGGGAGTGAGTGGAAGGTGATGCCGAAGCCGCCCCATTCGCTGAATGCGAAGCTCAGCACCTTGCCCCGGAACACGTTGTGCTCGTGCATGAGCTCACGGAGCCTCGCGACGAACGAGGCTGCGTGATCGGCGTCGGCGGCGACGACATCGAGGATGAGTCCGGGCCGGGGACCGTGGCCCTCGCTGAACCCGACCAGCACGACCAACGGGGCGCCATCGAACGACAACAGATAGACGCCGAGGCGAACGCACGGGAGGGTTCGATCGACGTCGATCGGCACGCGGACGAACTCGGGGGCGCACGGCTCGGACGGGCCGTGGAACCGGCCGCCGAGGATGCTGGCCAGCGAGAAGTCGCCATAGTGGTGGAGTTCGGCAGGCAGTCCGAGCAATGACCAGTCCGTCCCGGTGGACAGGAGTGCGTCGAGCGCGAGTTGCACGTTGGCGTGCTCGCTGGCGTCCAACCGCTCGGTGAACGACGGGAGACCCGCCGGATCGACACCCAGATGGTCGGCCGCGAAGCGTCTCAGCGTCGTCGACCGCTCCGGCAACGCCTCCCGGAACCGATCGAGGAACGCTTCGAACGAATGCGCGAAGCGAGCAATGTCGAGCTCATCATCCACAGGAGAACCCTACGAGTCGAACCCGCCCAAGGGACAAGAGTTTGATCCGGCTGTTGACCCGACCCCCGCACCAAGGGCCCGCGCCCGCACCACGCCAGCCTGCCGGTCGGACACCAGATATCGCCCGGACAGATCCACCGATCGTGAGCGCCTCGACGCACAGGCGAACGGCCCGTCGGGAGCGCTTGGGACCTGATGATCCCCCTTCGTGGCGGGAAGCTCGAGCTGGCGACCAAGCTGACGAGGCGCTCGATAATGCGCGCACCGAACGCAGGCAATACCAGCCGGGGTAGAGAACGTTGATGGCAGCTCGGCGCCCTACTTCGGCACTTCCCGTGCGCCCCATAATGACGATGTCCGGCTGATGCGAGAACTCGCTCGGTTGGCGCTGCTGATGGACCCGCGAGATGGCGGCGTCAACGGGCCGCCGCCCGGAGCGCTGCAACCGTCTTCCCGTCCCGTGGAGGGCCAGTCACTCGGGTGGCGGCGGCTCCTGGGCGCGCTTCAGTATGCGGTCGATTGCGATCTCCTCTGCCCTTGCGTCGTAGTTCATGTCCCACCGTCCCACCAGCTCCCGCTTCGCTCGTTCGTACTCCTTGCGATCCACCGCGCTTGATCGCAGCCGGTCGCGGAATGCCAGGTGCCGACGCTCATCTTGGCCCCCGGCCGGCCAGACGTGAACGTGGACGTCTCGGGCCGACGTTCGGAACATGCGGTGCCCCGATTCTCGAACCCGGAGCACGTAGCCGGCCCCCTCAAGTTGCGGAACGTAGGCCGACTCGTCCTCGGGGTCGTCGACCGTGACCATGATGTCCACGATCGGCTTGGCCGCCAGCCCCGCTACCGCCGTCGACCCGATGTGCTCCACCCGGCGAGCCGTCTCCCCCAGCGAGCCTTCGATCCGCCGGCGCTCGGTTTCGAATCGCCGTGGCCAGAGCTCCGAGTACTCTACCACGCGGATGTCGCGCTCCTCCCGGCCGCCGAGAGTACACGATCGAGGTACTCGTCGAGGCCCTCACCGTCTCCACCGCTCACCTACATAGGTTGGCCCGAAGAACGAGGGGGTGCTCACTCGAACCAAGGAACTGGGCATCACTTGTCATCCCCGAGTCGACTCTGGGTCGTGGTCGAGTTCGGTCCAGATGACTGCGCCGAGCTTGGCACTCCCGCTCTCTTGGAACGAAGTCCAACGGACGAGGTCTGCCTCTCCTGATCTCTACCGTCAAAGTCCCTGCACGGTCGGTCGGCCGCCGGGTAGAACGGGTCGATGGCCGACCCATCCTGGGGTTCCCGCCAGCTCGACGAATCTCCCGACCATGGCCCGAAAGGCCCTCATATGTCCACTCCGTATGTCTAGCTCGTGAAGTCACGCTCCCAAAGTGGTCGAATAGGCCTGTGACCAGGTACTTTAGCTGGCAGCCCCAACGGGATTCGAACCCGTGTCGCCACCTTGAGAGGGTGGTGTCCTAGGCCTCTAGACGATGGGGCCGTACTGTCCCCGCCGGCGCCGGCCGACAGGATCGGATGGCGTGGCGAGAGCTCGGGGGGGAGGACTCGAACCCCCAATGTCTGGACCAGAACCAGAAGTGTTGCCGATTACACCACCCCCGAAGGTGGAGGGGTCAGGTTAGCGGGCGTCCACCTCCGACCGCACCTGGTTCACCCGTTCGTCGAGGTTCACCAGGCGGCGGTAGCCGATGATCCGCCCCACGCCCACGGCCAGGGTCTCCCGGCCCATCTTGACCAGCTCGCTGACGTCGCCTTCGGGACTGTTGGGGGCCGGGGAGGCATGGCCGTCGAGCCCAACCTCCCCGGCGATGTGCTCGGTGCGCAGGGCGTGGTAGGGGCTCGACACCAGGATGACGTCGTTGATGCCCTCGTCGTCGAGGAAGCGGGAGGCGGCGGACAGGCTCTGCCACGAGCTGGTGCCCTGGACCTCCGAGCGCAGGGCGTCGTCGGGGACGCCCTGACTGATGAGGTACCTGCGACCGGCCGAAGCCTCGGTGACCGAGTCTCCGGGCCGGCCGCCGCCGGTGACCACCACCACCGGGGCCAGGCCCTGCTCGTAGAGATCGGCGGCGTGGTCGAGGCGGGCCCGCAGCACCGGGGACGGCTCCCCGTTGTACTGGGCCGCGCCCAGCACGACGATGGCCTGCGCCGGCTGGGCGCCGGTGCGGCGCGACGCCTGGAACACCTCCACGAAGGTGTACCCCAGGTAGAGGGCACCGACGACGCCGACGATCAGGCCGAGGCGAACCAGGCGACGGACCACGTCAGAGGCGCGCCCGAGCCGCTCGGAGCCGAGTCAGGCTGCGCTCACGACCGAGCACCTCGAGCGACTCGAACAGGGGCGGACCCACCGACCGGCCGGTGATCGCCAACCGTACCGGTGCCTGGGCCTTGCGCAACGGCAAGCCCAGCTCCTCCCCCACGCCCCGCAGGGCGGCCAGCAGCTCGGCGCTCGTCCACTCGACCTCCTCGTAAGCGACGATGGCGGCGTCGAGCACCTCGGCCGCCGGCGCCTTCATGGCCTTGTCCCACGAGGAGGGATCGACGGTGGGCTCATCGACAAAGAGGAAGTCGACCATGGCCGGCGCCTCGGCCAGCGTCGCCACCCGCTCCTGGACCAGCGGCGCCATGCGCTCGAAGTCCTCGAAGTCGAAGTCGCCCGGTGCCCACGGCCCGTGCTCCAGGAACCGCCCGGCGGCGCCGATGAACTCCGACGGCGCCAACGCCCGCAGGTACACGCCGTTGACGTGGGTGAGCTTGGTGACGTCGAAGAAGGCCGGGGCGTGGTTGACGTCCTCCAGGCGGAACAGCTCGACGATCTCCTGCACGGGGCGGATCTCCACCTCATCGGGCGGGCCCCAGCCCAGGAGCGCCAGGTAGTTCACCATGGCCTCGGCCAGGTACCCCCGCTCCTGATACACCCCCATGGCGACGTCGTCGCGGCGCTTGGACAGCTTCTGGCGCCGCTCGTTGACCAGCATGGGCAGGTGGGCGAAAACCGGACGCTCCGACACGCCCAGCGCCTCACGCAGGAGCAGGACCTTGGGGGTGGCGTTGAGCAGGTCGTCGCCCCTGATGACGTGGGTGATCCCCATGTCGGCGTCGTCGACGGCGTTGGCCACCACGAACATCGGGGAGCCGTTGGCCCGCTGCACCACGAAGTCCTCCAACACGGCGTTGTCAAAGCTCACCTCGCCCCGGATCACGTCGTCGAAGCGGGTGCGGCCCTCGTCGGGGGTACGGAAGCGCACCACCACGCCCTCACCCGGAGCCACGCCACGGTCGCGGCAGTGGCCGTCGTAGCCGGGCGTGCCCCCTCTGGCCTCGGCCCGGGCCCGCACGTCGTCCTGGGAGCAGTCGCAGTGGTAGGCAGCGCTGCTCGCCACCATGTGCGCCACCGCGTCCCGGTGCTGGTCGGCCCGGTCGGACTGGTGCACCGGCCCCTCGTCCCAGTCGAGGCCCAGCCACCGCAGCGAGTCGAGGATGGCCTGGGTGAGCTCGGGGCGGCTGCGCTCGACGTCGGTGTCCTCGATGCGCAGCACGAACGTGGCGCCGCTCTGGCGGGCGAAGAGCCAGTTGAACAGGGCGGTGCGGGCCCCCCCGACGTGGAGGTAGCCGGTGGGCGCCGGGGAGAAGCGGACCCGTGGGGTGGCGTCGGGCACCTGCCGAGGTTACCGGTGGGCTTGCGGTCGCCGAGTCGGGGTACTGCCCAAGAGGGCGAGGGTGACCCCGACAGCCCCATCTCCCGGGGCCGGCTCTGCGCCCGAGGGTCGTCCACCAAGGCGCTGGTGACCGGCGACGCCCGGGTCGCCACCGTGCGCTATCGCCGCCCCGCCGGAGTGGGCCGGGAGGTGCCCTGCAACCTCTTCGCCGGGGGGCTGGCCGGCGCCTCCCGGAGCCCTCGGTGCCGCTCTGGTGGTGGCCGGCGGCGTCTGCCAGCGCTGGGCCGTGTTCCGCTCCGGCTTGGCCTCGGCCGCCGATCCCAAGTAGTCGTCGGCCCCCAGCGCCGGCGCCGGGACGCCCGGACCGGTTGAGTACGCTCGGCACCGTGAAGGCGGTGATGTTGGAGGTCGACGAGCGCATGCTCGAAGAGCGGCGCCGGCTGGGCCACGACCGGTGGGACGAGATGTGGGAGGGCGTGCTTCACATGGTTCCACCAGCGGGCGGTCCTCACCAGGGACTCGGCACCAATCTGCTCGTGGTCATCGTCCCTTTGGCCAAGCGTCGGGGCTTGGTCGCTCGCTACGAAACTGGGCTCTTCCGCCCCGCCGTCGACGATGACTATCGGGTCCCGGACCTCTTGGTCACCGGCCCGGAGCGGCTGGTGCAGCGGGGCGTCGATGGGGCGGCCGAGCTGGTGGTCGAGATTCTCTCGGACAACGACGAGTCCTACGCCAAGCTCGACTGGTATGCGGCCCTCGGCGTGCGGGAGATGCTGATCCTCGATCCCGCCACCCTGGCCGTCGAGCTGTACCGCGGGTCGCCGCAAGGCCCGGTCCGGGCGCCACCCGGGCCCGATGGGAGCGTCCGCTGCGAGGTGCTCGAGGCCGGTCTTGTAACCATCGCCGGCGCCATCCGTGTCGACTGGGAAGGCGGCGAGGCCGACGTCACCACGACCTGAGCGGGAGCCCGTCCTTGAGGTGGACGACGCTCGCCTCCGCTCCCTGGATCGTCACCACCTCCTCCACCTCGTAGGCCAATGCGTCGAACGGTCGGTGGGCGAGGCCGCTGACCCGATCGACGACGGGGCGCCCGGCGAGGGGCTCGGCCAGGTCGACCACGAGCGGGCCGGGTCGGCTTCGGGGCCATGGTGCTATGGACGAACCGGCGCCCCCAGAAGTTCCCGCCACTCGCCCGGCCAGCGGGACTTGATCTGGGCCGGAGTCAACCGCAGGGAAGCTTCCGGCACCTGGCTGGCGATGGCCCGTTGGTCTTCGTAGTGATGCTCGAGGGCCTGGAACAAGGGGCGGCGCAGCTCGACCAACTCGGGCGGAGCATCGCCGAGGAAGCCCCAGACGGTGAAGGCGATGTCGAGGTCGTGGATGACCGGTGCCCGGCCGAAGAGCGAGGCCCGGCGTAGGGCCACGCCCAGGCAGCCGATGACCGCGTCCTCGGCGTGCTCGTCGTCGGCCAGGACCAGGCGATCGTGGAAGTGGCGGACCAGGGTGAGGGCGTAGCCCTGGTCGGGCCCGGGGTTGCCGAGCGCCGGACCCAGCGGCTGGGCCGGTCCGAGGTCGGCGGGGCGATCGGCCTCCCAGGGCCGGGCCGGAGGCAGGGACAGGCCTCGGCGGGGCTGCTGGCCGAGACCGCTGGGCACGAAGCCGGGCGCCGCCATTTCCTTAGTGTCCCCCTTGCTCGTCGGTGGAGTCGGAGTGTAGGAGGCCGTAGACGAGGGAGTCGGACAGCGCCTGCCAGGACGCCTCGATGATGTTGGCCGAGACGCCGATGGTGGACCAGACATGGTCGCCGTCGGTGGTGTCCAGCAGCACGCGAGTGACC
The DNA here is from genome assembly GCA_038233555.1 of Acidimicrobiales bacterium. GTDB lineage: Bacteria > Actinomycetota > Acidimicrobiia > Acidimicrobiales > CADCSY01 > JADDRA01. Next base: position 11,083 of record JBBSLT010000023.1, on the reverse strand, counting down.
GCACCGGTGCCCTTGTCGGTGTCGAGGACCCGGACCTTGTAGTCGGTCAGGTGCAGGCCGGCCAGGGCGGGGAACTTCGAGCCGATGGCCTCCCGCACGGCGGCGTCGAGGGCGTTGACCGGGCCGTTGCCCTCGGCCGTGCGGATGACCCGCTCACCCCCGACGTGGATCTTGACCGTGGCCTCGGTGGTCACCTCACCGTCGCCCCGCTGCTCGACCGCCACCCGAAACGACTCCAGGCTGAAGTAGGGCTGGGCCCAGCCGCCGGCGTCGCGCATGAGCAGCTCGAGGGAGCCGTCGGCCACCTCGAAGTGGTAGCCCCGGTGCTCGAGGTCCTTGAGGCGCTGAAGGACGTCGGCCAGCGCCGGGGTGTCCATGTCGAGACCGAGCTCGGAGGCCTTGAGGGCGAGGGTAGAGCGCCCCGACAGCTCGCTGACGACGAAGCGGGTGCCGTTGCCCACGGAGTCGGGCGGGAGGTGCTCGTAGGCGTCGGGGATGCGGGCGATGGCGCTGGTGTGCAGGCCGGCCTTGTGGGCGAAGGCCGACGCTCCCACGTAAGGCTGCTTGGGGTCGGGGGCGATGTTCACCAGCTCGGCGATGTGATGGGCCACCGGGGTCAGGCGTTCCATGCGCTCGGCGGGGATCGTCCGCACGCCCATCTTGAGGGCCAGATTGGGCACCGCCGCGCACAGGTCGGCGTTGCCGGTGCGCTCCCCGTAGCCGTTGACGCAACCCTGAACCTGGGTGGCCCCGAGGCGCACGGCGGTCAGCGTGTTGGCCACCGCACAGCCGCTGTCGTTGTGGAAATGCACCCCGAGGGCGACGGTGGTGACGGGGATGACCTCTCCCAGCACCCGCTCCACCTCATGGGGCAGCGTGCCGCCGTTGGTGTCGCACAGCACCAAGGCCTCGGCCCCCGCCTCCTCGGCCGCCCGCAGCACCCGGAGGCTGAAGGCGGGGTTCGAGCGGTAGCCGTCGAAGAAGTGCTCGGCGTCGAGGAACACGCGTAGCCCGGCCCGGCGGAGGAACTCGACGGAATCGGCGGCCATGCGTACGGCCTCGTCGAGATCGGTGCGCAGCGCCTCGGTCACGTGGTAGTCCCATGCCTTGGCCACGATGCACACCGCACTGGTGCCGGCGTCGATGAGCTGGCGCAGCGTCTCGTCGGTGTCGGCCTTGGCGCCCGGGCGGCGGGTGGATCCGAAGGCCACCAGGGTGGAGGTGGCCAGGCGTAGCTCGGTGGGAGCCCGGGTGAAGAAGGCGGCGTCCTTGGGGTTGGCGCCCGGCCACCCCCCCTCGATGTAGGCCACGCCCAGGTGGTCGAGCTGCTCGGCCACCCGCAACTTGTCGTCGACGGTGAGGGAGAGTCCCTCTTGTTGGCTGCCGTCGCGCAGGGTGGTGTCGTAGATGTCGACCGACTCGGGCATCGACAGCGTCCGGGGCAGGGAGTGGTCATGGGCCGGCGCCGGGTCAGCTGACATGCTCGCACCAGTCCTTGTATCGGTCGACCTCGCCCCGCACGGCGGCGAAGTAGGTCTCCTGGATCTCTTTGGTGATGCGGCCGGGCTCGCCGAGGTCGCGATCGTCGACGGAGCGGATGGGCACCACCTCGGCGGCGGTGCCGGTGAGGAAGGCCTCGTCGGCCAGGTAGAGGTCGCTGCGCAACAGGTTGGCGATCTGGCACTCGATGCCCATGTCGGCGGCGATGGTCATGACCGACGCCTGGGTGATGCCCTCGAGGGCGCCGGCGGTGACGGGCGGGGTGATGAGGCGGCCGTTGCGCACGATGAAGAGGTTCTCCCCGGTGCACTCGCTGACGTAGCCCTGGGGGCTCAAGATGATGGCCTCGTCGTAGCCGGCCTTGAGGGCCTCGACCTTGGCCAGCGACGAGTTGATGTACATGCCCGTCCCCTTGGCCGCCGGCGGGATGCAGTTGGGGTCATGGCGCTGGAACGAGGAGATCTTCATACGCACGCCGTGCTTGATGCCGTCGTCGCCGAGATAGGCGCCCCAGGGCCACACGGCGATGGAGACGTTGACTGGGCACGGCAGCGGGTTGAGCCCCATCTCCCCGTAACCGAGGTAGACCAGCGGGCGGATGTAGCAGGACTCCAAGGCGTTGACCCGCACCGTGGCCTTGGTGGCCTCGACCAGCTCCTCGACGGTGTAGGGGATGTCGATCATGAAGATCTTGGCGCTGTCGAAGAGGCGCTTGATGTGGTCGGTGAGGCGGAACACCGCCGGGCCCTGACTGGTGGCGTAGGCCCGGACGCCCTCGAATACACCACTGCCGTAGTGCAGCGTGTGGGTGAGCACGTGGATGGTGGCGTTGTCCCAGTCGACGAGCTCGCCGTCCATCCAGATCTTGTCGCTCTTGGTGATGGGCATGGTCAGACCCTCCCTGCGATCGTTTCGCCGATCTCGGCGGTGGTACCGGTGAGACCCGCCGGGTCGGCGACGGCCTTGTCGATGCGGGCGGCGGCGTCGGCCTCGCCCAGGTGCTCCAGCATCATGGCGGCGCTACGCACCGCCGCCACCGGGTTGGCCCGGCCCGTGCCCACCAGGTCGGGCGCCGAGCCGTGGACGGGCTCGAAGAGCGAGGGCCCGGTGCCGGCGGGATTGAGGTTGGCGGAGGCGGCCACCCCGATGCCCCCGGCCACGGCCCCGGCCAGGTCGGTGATGATGTCGCCGAAGAGGTTGTCGGTGACAACCACGTCGAAGCGCTCGGGCGTCTCCACCAGGTGGATGCACGCGGCGTCGACGTGGCAGTAGTCGGCGCCGACGTCGGGATAGGTGGCGCCCAGCTCGCCGACCGTTCGCTGCCAGAGGTCGCCGGCATAGGCCAAGACGTTGGTCTTGTGCACCAGGGTGAGGCGTCGCCGGCTGCGGGTGGCGGCCAGCTCGAAGGCGTAGCGGACGCAGCGCTCCACGCCCATGCGGGTGTTCACCGAGCCCTGGGTGGCCACCTCGTGCGGCGTGCCCTTACGCAGGACGCCGCCTTCGCCGGCGTAGACACCCTCGGTGTTCTCCCGCACCACGATGAGGTCGACCCGCGGCGGGGACAGGGCGGGGCGCAGGTTGACGTAGAGGTCGAGCTCGAAGCGCAGGCGCAGCAACAGGCCCCGCTCGAGCACTCCGGGCGCCACCTCGGGACTGCCCACCGCACCCAGCAAGATGGCGTCGAGGGTCCCGAGCTCGTCGAGGACGGCGTCGGGCAGGACCTCGCCGGTGGCGAGGTAGCGCCGAGCCCCCAGGTCGTAGTCGATCAGATCGAGGGCCACACCGGTGGCCTCGATCACCTTGAGGGCAACGGCCACCACCTCGGGGCCGATCCCGTCGCCACCGATCACGCCGACTCTGTGTGCCATGAGCGCTTCTCCCCAGGAATGGAAAGACCGCCCACAGAGGGACGGTCGAGAAGCGCACGCCGGGCGGGGCGTGCGCTAGATGATGATGACTACGGTTGCGAAAGAGCCGAACATCGCCGTCAAGTCTCGACCATCGCCTCCATCCCCGTCAACCGACTTCCGCGGCCGGTGCTCGAGGTGGCCGGTACCCTCGGGGGATGGCTGAGGTGCAGGAACTGTCACGGGGGACCTACGAGCGGCTTCGAAGCGAGCTCGGAGAGCTGACCGGCGAGGGCCGGATCGAGATCGCCCACAAGATCGAGGCGGCCCGGGCGCTGGGCGACCTGTCGGAGAACGGCGACTACCACGCGGCCAAAGAGGAGCAGGGCAAGATGGAGGCGCGCATCCGCCAGATCACCGGCGTGCTGCTCGACGCCGTGGTCGTCGATGCCAGTGCCGCCACCAGCGTGGTCGTGGGCACCGTGGTGGCGCTGCGCTTTGAAAGCGACACCGACGTCGAGCGCTTCCTGGTCGGCTCCATCGAAGAGCACCATGACGATCTCGAGGTGCTGTCGCCCAAGTCTCCCCTCGGTCAGGCGGTGATGGGCGCCACGGCCGGCGAGCACCGCACCTACGAGGTCAACGACCGCAAGCTCGGCATCGAGATCGTCTCGATCGAACAACCTTGACCGATGACGTCTGATCGACCTCGGCGGGGCGACCCCCCGCCGCTTCCTCCCGGGCGCCACGTCGAGCTGGCGGGCCGGGGCGTGACCTTCGTCCGGGAGGTGTCGGGGCCGCCGGGCGCACCCACGCTGCTGTTGCTCCACGGCTGGACGGCAGGTTCGGATCTCACCTGGTTCGCCTGCTTCGAGGAGCTGGCGCGCCACTTCCGGGTGGTCGCCATGGACCACCGGGGCCACGGCCGGGGTATGCGCACCCGGGCCCGGTTCACCCTCGAGGACTGCGCCGACGACGCCGCCGCGCTGATCGACGTGCTCGACCTGCGGGCGCCGGGCCGGGGGCCGCTGCTGGCCGTCGGCTACTCCCTCGGCGGCTGCGTGGCTCAGCTCCTGTGGCGTCGCCACCGGGGCGTGGTCGACGGGCTGGTGCTGTGCTCCACCAGCGCCGTGTTCGCCGAGAGCCCGGTGGAGCGCCGCTACTTCGCCGCCCTGGGGAGTCTGGCGCTGGCCTCCCGAGCGACGCCGGCCCCGCTGCGCCGGCGCCTGGCGCACCGGGTGATGGGACGGCGGGTGGCCGACTGCTCGCTGCAGGAGTGGATCATCGAGGAGCTCCACCGCAACGACCCAACGGCCGTGCTGGAGGCGGGGCGGGCCCTCGGCCGCTTCGACTCCCGCCCCTGGGTCGGCGACATCGACGTGCCCGCCTCGGTGGTGGTCACCACCCGCGACCGTCAGGTGCTACCCGCCCGCCAGCACGCCCTGGCCGGCGCCCTCGCCGGATCCACCGTGCACGAGGTGGCCGGCGGCCACGACGCCTGCGTCAGCGCCGCCCGCCGCTTCGTCCCCGCCCTGGTGGCGGCGTGCCGGTCGGTGGCGTCGCGCACGGCCGGCGCCGCCGTGACCCGTTCAGGCTGACGCCCGGCTGGGCTGGACCTCGTCGTAGGGGGAGAGCCGGGCGAGCTCGGCGGCGGCGAGGCCGGCGGCCCAGCCCGCCCCGTTGCTGATCGAGACCGAGCGGTACTCCACCTCGGGAAACGTCGCCTTGACGGCATCGTCGACGGCCTGGCTGCGGGCGGCGAGCACCGGTAACAGCTTGGCCCCGTGCTCCTCGGCCGCCGCCGCCTCGGCCGCCGCCGTGCTCTCGCGTAGCCGTTGGCCGATCCGGTTGGCGTAGGCGACGAGGAAAGAACTACGGAACGACCGGGTGCGAGAGCGACCCGACCGGTCGGTAGCCCGCCCGGCGGCGGCCATGGCCGCGGTGGCCTGCACCAGCAGGGAGGTGTAGAGGAGGTCGACGGCGTCGAGGTCGCCCTCGTGGCCGAAGACGGTGGAGAAGCCCAGATCCTTGGTCCACACCGCGTGGCAGCGGTTGGCCTCGGCCACCACGGCGATCAGTAAGGATTTCGGCTGGGCGTACGGGTCGTCGACGCCCAGACGCCGGCCTGTCGCACCGCCCGATTGGGCAGCACCTTCGACCATGGCCCGATCCACGGCGTGGCGGGCCATCAGCTCCTGGGCCTTGGCCGTGAATGCCTCGGCCTCCTCGGCGAAGGTGGTGGACTCGGCCTTGGCCAGCATGGCTCGTACCCGCTCCAGCACCCGGGCGTCCACGGCCCTGCCGCTCCCCGCCGTGCTCCGGGCCTCGCCCGGCACGGGCGCCAGCCGGGGCAGCTTCGGCAACCACCACAGCAGCGACAGCACCTCGATCATGGCCTGGTGGTCAGGGCTCGATTCGCTAATGGCCGGGTCGGGGTCGTCGAGATCGCCCAAGGACAGCCTGCCGGGCGCCTCCTCGGCCGGCGCCGGCGCCGGCGCCGGCGACTCCCAGGGGTCGCCGCCCATGGCGCGGAGTTGGCTCCGCCAGCCGGGGGCGACAGTCGCCGCCGCGTAGCGACAGTGCTGGTGGGCGATGGCGGCCACCGTGGCGGCCACGTGGCCGGCGCGCAGTTGGCGCCGCACCAGTCGCTCTACGTCGGCCGGTTGCCACCCCCGCTCCCACGCCGCCGCCAAGGCCTGATCGGCCACCCGCTCGATCACCTGCCCGATCAGCAGCGAACGGCGCGTGTCATGCTCGAGGCCGCCGTCGAGGCCCAGGCTCGACAGGTACCGGGCGTAGGCCGCCGCATCGCCCGCCCGGAAGGCATCGCCGGCGGCCAGGACCGCCTCCTCGACCGTCACCGGGTCGTTGGCCGGCTGCCCGGAACCCACCGTCCGATGCCCACCCGGGTGCGGCTGGGCTCCGCCCGGGCGACCTGACGGTCGAGTCGGGCCCTGCCGGCGCTGCTTGTCCCGCCGTCGCTCCCGGTTGCGCTTTCCCATGCCCACATCCTCTCACGCAGGTGAGACAAGAACGCGGACCCCCCCCCCGTAATGCTCGTCTTAGCAGCACTTGGGATACTCTGGGATACATGCCTGATCCGAAGACCGTGCAGCGTTCATTTCGGCTATCCGCACGCACCCTTGAGCTGCTCGACGCCGCCGCAGGTGAAAGTCATGAGTCACGCAACGCCCTGACCGACCGACTGCTGGGCGAGGCAGTCCGAGTAGAGCATCACCCGCTGATCCGCTTCCATGCAGGCGCCGCAGGACGCCGCCAGCCCCGGGTGGTGAGTACCCGCCTCGACGTCCACCACGTCGTGGCCACGTTGCGAGCCCACGAAGCCGACGTGGGCGTGACGGCAGAGTACCTCGGTCTCGATCCCCGGCACGTACGGGCCGCACTCGATTACTACGCCGAGTTTGCCAACGAGGTCGACGCCGACGCTGCCGTAGCCGCCGACGTGGCCGACGTCGAGCGGTCGCGCTGGGAACGAGCGCAACAAGCGCTGCGTTGAGACTGGCGCTGGACAACCACTACTCGCCCCTCATCGCCTCCCGGCTCCGAGAAGCCGGCCACGACGCCGTCGCCGCCCAGGATCGTGGGTGGGGACGGGAGGAGGACGAGGCCCTCCTAGTGATCTGCGTCGACGAAAGCAGGACCCTCCTGACCAACGATGTCGCCGACTTCACCACCATCAGCCGGAGATGGGCTGCGAACGGCCGAAGTCACTCGGGCCTCATCTTCACATCCGACGTCAGCATGCCCCGAGGCCGCGCCACCATCGGGCGCTTCGTCGATGCACTCGGAGATCTCTTCTTCCGCCATCCCGACGATCAAGGGCTCCGAGATCAGATCGTGTGGCTGTGACTCCCCGGCGGTCCGCCTGCCGAGGCCTGGCCTACCGTGGACTCGTGGAGCCGCCTCCCCACTACGGCTCCGACGGTCGGATCGCGTTGGTCACCAGGGCGTCGAGGGGCATCGGCGCCGCCGTGGCCCGGACCCTCGGCCTCTTCGGCGGAGCGGTCTGAGCCGTGGCCGTCGAGCGCTTCTCCTCGGGGACGCCGTGGGAGGCGATCGTGGGCTACTCCCGCACCGTGCGGGCCGGTCCCCTCGTCTTCGTGGCCGGCACCACCGGGACGCTCGACGGTCGGGTGGTGGCGCCCGGCGACGCCTACGCCCAGACCCGCCAGGCGCTGACCAACATCGAGGCCGCCTTGGCCCTGGCCGGCGCCCATCTGTCGGACGTGGTGCAGACCCGTCTATCGGTCACCGACGTCTCCCTGTGGGAGGAGGTGGGGAGGGCCCATCGCGAGGCCTTCGCCGGCGCCCCGCCGGTGACGGCCCTGGTCGGGGTGAGCGCCCTCATCGACCCGGAGATGTTGGTGGAGGTGGAGGCGGTCGCCTACCTGGCGCAGTAGCGGGCCGCCGTCTCCACCGCCAGAGCGGCCCGCACCACCGCCGGCCCGTAGCGCCGGCCCGGCGTCCGGCTGGTCCGCTCGACCGGCCCCGACACGCCCACGGCGGCGACGACCTCACCGTCGACGCCACGGACGGCGGCGCTCACCGACGCCACCCCTGCCTCGCGCTCCTCCACGCTCTCGGCCCACTCGCCCGCCACCAACGCCAGATCACCTCGCAACACTCGGCCCGCCGACCCTCGCTCCAGGGGCAGGGTCTCCCCCACCCGCACGATGGTGCGCAACCCATGAGGCGACTCGAGCGACGCCACGCACACTCGCTGGTCCGCCTCCCGCACGTAGAGCTGCACGCTCTCGCCTGTCTCCGCCCGCAAGGCCTCCAGCGCGGGACGAGCCACCTCCACCAAGGCCACGCCGTCGCTGGCCGCACGCCCGAGGGCCACCAGGCGCAGGCCGAGGGCGAAGCGCCCCTCGGGGGTCCGGCGCAACAGGCCGTGGGCCTCGGCCGCCACCGCCAGGCGGTGGGCGCTGGCCCGAGGCAGCCCGGTCGCCACCACCAGCTCCCCCAGCGCCAGCGGCCGAGCCTCCACCGCCTCCAACACCCGAATCACCTTGTCGAGCACGCCGATGCCGCTTACACTGGTGTCCACCAAGCAAGACTATCGTCTCAGAAGGTGGGATCGCTAGATGGCCACGAGCGCCAAGACCCTCAATAGCCCGAAGACGCTGAGCAACAAGGTGTGGGAGCGCCATGTCGTACACGCCGCCCCCGGCGAGCCCGACCTGCTCTTCGTCGACCTCCACCTCATCCACGAGGTGACGTCGCCCCAGGCGTTCGACGGCCTGCGCCTGGCCGGTCGAAGGGTGCGACGGGCCGACCTCACCCTGGCCACCGCCGACCACAACGTCCCCACCAAGGGCATCGACCAGCCGGTGGCCGACCCGGTCTCCGCCAAGCAGCTGCGGACGCTGGCTCGCAACTGCGCCGAGTTCGCCATCCCCCTCTACCCCATGGGCGATCCCGGCCAGGGCATCGTCCACATCATCGGGCCCGAGCAGGGCTTGAGCCAGCCGGGGATGACCATCGTTTGCGGCGACAGCCACACCTCCACCCACGGGGCGTTGGGAGCGCTGGCCTTTGGCATCGGCACCACCGAGATCGAGCACGTCCTCGCCACCCAGACGCTGCCCCAGGTCCGACCGGCCACCATGGCCATCACCGTGGAGGGCGAGCTGCCCCCCGGGGTGACGGCCAAGGACCTCATCCTCGGCATCATCGCCCGCATCGGCACCAGCGGCGGGGCAGGGTCCGTCATCGAGTACCGGGGCCAGGCGGTGCGCTCGCTCTCGGTCGAGGGGCGCATGACCGTCTGCAACATGTCCATCGAGGCCGGTGCCCGGGCCGGCATGGTCGCGCCCGACGACACCACCTTCGCCTACCTGGAGGGTCGCCCCCACGCCCCGTCCGGTCCGGCCTGGGAGCAGGCGCTGGACGACTGGCGGTCGCTGGTCACCGACGACGACGCCGCCTTCGACAAGGAGGTGGTCATCGACGCCACCACGCTGGCACCCCACGTCTCGTGGGGCACCAACCCGTCGCAGGTGGTGTCGATCGACGGCATGGTGCCCCGTCCCGACAACGCACTCGACCCGCCCGCGAGCGAGTCCGCCCACCGGGCGCTCGCCTACATGGGCCTGACGCCGGGAACGCCGATGAGAGAGATCCCCGTCGACACCGTGTTCGTGGGCTCGTGCACCAACAGCCGCATCGAGGACCTCCGGGCTGCGGCGGCCGTGCTCGACGGCCGGCGGGTGGCGGCGGGGATGCGGGCGCTGGTGGTGCCGGGATCGTTCCGGGTCAAGGCCCAGGCCGAGGCCGAGGGACTCGACCGCATCTTCACCGCCGCCGGGTTCGAGTGGCGCGAGCCGGGGTGCTCGATGTGCCTGGGCATGAACCCCGACATTCTCTCGCCCGGCGAGCGCTGCGCCTCCACCAGCAACCGCAACTTCGAGGGCCGCCAGGGCAAGGGCGGGCGCACCCACCTGGTCTCGCCCGCCGTGGCCGCCGCCACCGCCGTGGCCGGCCACTTCGCCAGCCCTGCCGACCTGGAAGGGGTGGCCTGATGGAGCCCCGCCGCATCGTCTCGGGTACGGCCCTGCCGCTCGACCGCAGCGACGTCGACACCGACCAGATCATCCCCGCCGTGTGGCTCAAGCGGGTGGAGCGCACCGGCTTTGGTGCCGGGCTGTTCGCCGCCTGGCGGGACGACCCGTCCTTTGTCTTGAACCAGCCCCAGCACCAAGGCGCACGAGTGCTGGTGGCGGGGCCCAACTTCGGGACGGGCTCGTCTCGCGAGCACGCGGTCTGGGCTCTGGAGGACTACGGCTTCGAGGCGATCGTCTCCCCTTGCTTCGCCGACATCTTCCGCTCCAACTGCACCAAGGTCGGGCTCATCCCGGTGGAGGTCGACGAGGACGCCAGTGCCCGTCTGCTGGCGGCGGTGACGGCCGACCCGACCCTGGTAGTGACCATCGACGTGGCCGCCCGCACGCTCTCGGCGCCGGCGGCCGGCATCGAGGCCGCCTTCCCCCTCGACGACTTCACCCGCCACCGTCTGCTCGAAGGCCTCGACGACGTCGACCTCACCCTGCGCCACGCCGACGCCATCACCACCTTCGAAACCCAGCGCCCCGAGTGGCTACCGGTGACGAGCCCGCCCGGCTGACCAAGGGATGTTTGTGTGCACGGCTGATGGCTCAGGCACCAGCCGTGCGCACAAAGGGGGTAGGGCGCCGGCGCTGGGCCGGCGCTCGCAGCGCTAGTTGGCGCCATGGCCACCCATCCAGGTGCGTGACGTCCCCGACGACGTCCATCGGACGTTCTGGCGCCGAGCAGCCGAGGCAGGGGCTCGTCGAGGGTGAGGGAGCTAGGAGTGCCCCGACAGGCTCTGGGCAGCGATGACGACGGCCCAGATCCAGACACCGAGCGAAAGGAGGAACCCGATTCCGACGAACCAGAGCGGAATGGCAAGGATCCCCAGGAGGATCTGGGTGACACCGGTGCCGACCTTGCCCAGGACAAGGGTTCCAACGCCGGGGAAGAAGATGTTGAGCACCAGTGCGAGCACCCCGTTCGGGTGTCCCTGCCCAGGGGCACAGAGCTGGGCGACGCCGCACCTCGGGCAGATCGAGGAGCGAGGGTCGAGCTCCACTCCACAGGCACGGCAATAACACCGTTTGACGTTCCCGAAGGGCTGCTTAGCTTCACCCATAGTTGAGCAACCAGTCCGACCGATCCGGCTCAGGAGCTCGGCG
>JBBSLT010000022.1:0-21633 GCA_038233555.1 Acidimicrobiales bacterium | reverse complement strand
TCGCCTACGGCATCGGTCGTTTCGGCTTCGACTTCGCCCGGGCCGACGTCCGCCGTCTGGGACTGACCGGAAGCCAGTGGGTCGTTCTCGCCGTCGTGCTCCTCGCCGGCGCGGCGCTCCTCTACCGTCGTCGACAGGCTTTTCGAATTCCGATGGCTCCGGCCGATATCGGTGGTACCGAGGACGGCGGTGGAGTAGACGGGGAGCGAGGTCCGGAGATGAGCGATCGCACCACCGGGCCGGTGGATCGGTGAGGGCGGCCACTCAAGCCGGCGGGTCGAACAGGCCGAGGAACCACGTCCCCCCGCCGGCGATCACGAAGGCCAGCAGCAGGTAGAGCTCGCTGTGCTCGCCCGGGATCACGTCGATGTCGAAGACGGCCAAGTCGTTGACGACGGCGACTAGTACGCCGAAGGCGACGATGACCCAGCCCAGCGGCTTGTGCCAGTCGGGCCGAAGGCGGTAGGGCTTGACGGGCGGTGTGTAGCGGCCCGACGTGGGTGTCGGCGCCGCCTCTGCCTCTGGTTGCGGGCCCCCTTCCCGCCGGACCTTCGTCCTCGCCGACCCATTCCCTTAGTGTAAACGACACACTGTCGTTGAGGAAGTAGGACAGACCGATCAGGTGGGGGTGGGGATGACGGGAGGGAGCAGGAAGGCTGGTATCTTCGACGTAGTGTAGTAGTCGTCGCCTGGAGGCAAGACTAATGGGGCAGGCCGTGACGATTCACGAGGGCACAGCAATACCGGATGGAGCCGAGGAAGGCGCCTCGGTGCCTCGCCGTCGTCGACGCCCACTGGGGCTGCTTCTCGGAGGGATCCTGGGAGCCGTGCTCATCGGCGGAGCCCTGACCGGCAGCAGATCGCTCGACCTCGCTCCGCCGATCATCAAAGGCGATGGGCAGTTGGCGGCAGCGTTCAACTTGGAGAACGTCCATGGAACGGAGCCAGAGGTGTCCCTCTCCGACTACCGCGGTAGGCCGGTCGTGCTCAACTTCTGGGCGTCATGGTGCGTTCCGTGCCGGCGCGAGATGCCTGCCTTGGCGGCAGTTCATCGCGCCATCGGGGATCGGATCGCCTTCGTCGGGGTGAACCACCGGGACGGCCGGATTCCGGCTCTCGCCCTACTCGAGGAGACCGGCCTCGACTACCCGTCTGCGTTCGATCCCGAAGGTAGCGTGGCGTTCGACTACGGCCTGTACGGAATGCCCACGACAGCCTTCATCGCACCCGACGGAGAGTTGTTGGAGCTGCGCACGGGCGAGATCTCCCAGCAGGAGCTGGCCATGACGATCGACCGCTTGTTCCCGGCTTGACGGGCCTTGCATCCGTGCTCGATCACGGTCAATGTAGAAGGGACGCCGATGAAGGATCGAATGGTCGAATACCTACACTGCGTCGTCTGGTCTTCCTCGCTGCCGCCGCCGTCCACCTCGGCGTCGTCTACCGGGCCCGGCCTCAGCCTCGATGAGCAGGCCCAGCGGCCTGCCTCCGGGTGCCTACGCCTCACGCCCTCGTCGTCCTAGATCGGGCAGCGCCCAGCCATGGCAATGAGGAAGTGGGCGTCGCCCATCCATGCGCCCAATGCGGTGAAGCCCGCGAGGCAGAGCGCAGCACCTTGGGCACTGAAGACGGCCTGGGGCAGTGACGCCTTTTGCACTGGCGGCACCTCGAGCGCTCGAACCCGCTCCAAGATCGTGTCGCCCGCCGAGAAGGTTGCCAGGGTGGGGTGCAGCGTTGCTGCCGTAACCCCGAGGAGGGCGCTGCGCAAGACCTGCCTTGCGTCGGCGTCGGCGCCGACCGCTTCCTCGTCGGCCCAACGTTCGAGACTGGCGCGCAGGCTCCTGGTGCTCTTGTGCAGAGGACGCAGGAAGGGAGCACCGCACTCGAGGACGGTGGCCAAGAGCAAGTACCGCTGATGGCGGTGCTGCAGATGAGCAGCCTCGTGGCGCAGTACCGCTTGCACTTCAGCGGGAGAGAGGAGGGCCACAAGACCTCGGGTCACGGCGATCTGCGCATGCCTCCCTCGGATGCTGTAGGCCAGCACCTCGTCGGTGGGCAGGATCACTACGTCGTGGCCCTGCCAATGCTCATGTTCCCCCAGCCAGGGCTCCACCTCGAGGTGTCGATTGCGACGCCGCGTGACGACGACGCGGTGGGTACCCAGAATCGACAGCACCACTGCCGTCCCAGCAGCCGTCCAGCCAAGGAGGCCGCCGCCCGGTGCGAGACGTCCGAGGAGGCGGTGGCAGGCGGCGGCGAGGGTGTGGACGCCGAAGGCACTCAGCACGGTGGGGGCGGAAATGAGAGCGAATGACAATACAACGAGGACGGCACCCGTTGAGAGCGCCGCCACGTTCAGTCTGGCGCGTCGCTGGGGGACCATTCGTCGAGCCAGGTTGGTGAGCAGTCCCGGCAAAGCAAGAAGTAACGCCCCGCTCGCGAGGATGACGAACGCCACGATGTGCTAGCGGTCTCGTGAACGGCCGCGGAGCATTCGCCGGAGCTGGTCTCGATCAGCAGGACTGAGCGACTCGATGAAGTGGGCCAGGGCAGCCGGGCGGTCTCGAGCACCGACGAGCAACTCTCCCATCCGGACCGCCGCATGCTCCTCACGAGACTCTCGGGGGCAGTAGGCATAGGCGCGCCCATCTCGCTGACGGTCGAGGCGACCCTTCTGCCAGAGCCGTACGAGGATGGTCATCACCGTGGTGTAAGCGATGGGCCGCTCGGCGTTCAAAGTGTCATGCACGTCCCCTGGCGTCAGCCATCCCCCCTGATCCCACAACACGTCCATGACGCCCGCCTCGAGCTCACCGGTCCCGAGCTTTACCATCGCTGAACCCCTCTTATGCTTCTCGACCTGGCATCCCTGCGGTACTGACGGAGCGTAGTGGAACGGATGGCGACAGGAGGCCAGCAGAGATGGGTGGTCCGGGAACTCAGCATGCTTCCAACGACGACACGTAGTACATTGTCGGCGGTGTCCATGCTCAGCGCGCTGCTGATCGCCGTCGAGGTCCGTAACCCCACGTACGGGCCGATCGCCCGCTCGATCGACGCGCTGCTGGTCCGCCTCGATGGCGCTCAGCTCTGGGACCGGTGTTCGGGTTCACCATCGGGGCGCTGCTCGGGATCTCACCGGTGGCGCTACCCTCGATCCCGGCGGTGGTGACGGTGTTGACCCCCTGTTCTCGCCGCTGCCGCCTACTACGTCTTTCGAGTGGCGAGCGGCACGGCGACGACGATCCTTCCCGGAGAGCCCGGCGGTCTGCTCCCCTGAGACCCATGGATGCCACTGCCCAGACGGGTGAGATGAGATGACAGAGCCGGCGCCGGTCGAAGAGCCCCTCCCCGGCGGTACCGCGGCGCCGCTCTCACCGGGTCGCCGCCGCCGCCATCCGATCCGCTGGTCGGTGCTGTTGGTGGGCACGGTCCTCGTCCTCGGGTGGGCCGTCGTCGCCGCCCGGCAGCTGGGGAACGACCCCCGCCTTATCCAGTCACCGCTGCTGGGCAAGCCCGCGCCGGCCTTCTCCCTGCCTGCCCTGGAGGGCGCTCAGGTGGCCAGCACCGACTACGCCGGCCGCCTCTACATCGTCAACTTCTGGGCGTCGTGGTGCGTCCCGTGCCGGGCCGAGGCTCCCCATCTCCAGGCGTTCTACGAGCGGTGGTCGCCTCAGGGCGTGGGCATGGTGGGTGTCGTCTACAGCGACACCGAGGAGAACGCCGGAGCCTTCCGGGACGAGTTCGGGCTGACGTACCCTCAGGCCATGGACCCCGAGGGCCGCATCGCCCTCGACTACGGCGTCTTCGGCGTCCCCGAGACCTACGTGATCGACCAGCGGGGGATCATCATGGCCAAGATGATCGGAGCTGTCAGCGCCACCGCCCTCGACCAGGTCGTCAGCCAGGTGCTCCAGGGCGAGATCGTGTCGGACCGCAACGACCAGTACCGGACCGCTCCCGGCGACACCGGGTAGCAGCGGTTCACGGCGTGGTGGGCGACGGGGCGACGGTGCCCTCCAGTTCGGCCAGGACGGCCTCGACCTGGGGTCGCAGCGGTCCTGCCGGCTCCATGGCCAGGTAGGTGCGTAGCTCCTCGGCGGCGCCGGCCTTGTCGTCACGGCTCCGGAGCAGCACCATGCCCCGGAAGAAGCGGGCGTCGGGGTAGTCGGGGTCGGCGACGACGGCAGCGTCGAGGCGGAGCATGGCCTCATCGGACAGACCGGCGAGGAACAGGATCCAGCCTCCATAGGCCCGCGCCTCGGCGTTCCCGGCGTCGAGCCGGGCCGCCTGGTCGAACTGCTCGAGGGCGTCCACCAGCTTGCGGGAGCCGAGCAGGAAGCGGGCGTAGGCCATCCTCGCCACAACGTCGTCGGGCCGGCGGCGAACGCCGTCTTCGAGGAGGGCGCCGGGGTCGCCGACGGTCTGGCTGTTGCCGGTGATCGTCTCCCCTGGAGCCCGCAACCCGGTGGACGAGGCCAGAAGCAACCCGACCAACCCCGCCAGTGTGGCCAAGCCGAGCCAAACCACCAGGCGCCGGCGTGCTGGCTGCGGCGGGGCAGCAGGACCAGGGTCGATCCCGCCTTCGAGAGCCCGAAGCACGACGCCGGCCCGGGCGGTGTAGTGGCCCAGAAGGCGCTCGTACTGCGCCTGGTCGAGGTCGCCGCCGGCCCGCTCGACCTCGAGGTCCTCGATCGAGCGCAGGAGGAACGTTCGTTCATCCTCCAGCTCCGCCCGGCTCGTGCCGTCGGGCGCGGTGGCCACGCTCACGGCAGCAGTGGTCGTCCGAGGGCCTGCTCGACCCGGTGGCGGTCGTCGGGATCGGGCTCGGGCGTCCGGAGCCGGTGCCAACGGCGCAGCGCGAGGACGAGGCCACCACCGCCGAGCACCGCCGCCATCCCGGGGACCACCCACACCAGTGCCCCGAACCCCTCGGCCGGGGGACGCAGCAGGATCCACACGCCGTAGCGCTCGACATAGGCCTGGCGCACCTCGGCGTCGCTCTGGCCGGCGTCGAGGCGCCGGAGGATGTCGGCGCGGATGTCTCGAGCCGTGGGCGAGTCGCTGTCAGCGACCGACAGCCCCTGGCACACCGGACAGCGCAGCTCGGCGGCGATCCGCTCCGCCCGCGCCACGGGCGTCGGCGGGTTCCCCGAGGGACGAGCTCCGACAGCCAGCGCGAGGACCACCACGGCGAGGACCCCGGCCCATGACAGGACCCGCGTGTTCATCGGGCCCCGCCCGGCGTGGCCCCCGCGCCGGCCACGTGGGGGACCTCAGCAGCGGCCTGCCCGAGCGCCGGCGCTACGACCTCGGTGGGCAGCTGGGGTGGATGACGTCGTCGCGCCGATCGGGTCGGCCAGGCCGCCACCACCGTCCCTGTCGCCATCACGCCGGTGCCGATCCAGAGCCACACGACGAGCGGGTTCACCCGCACGCCCACCACGACCCGATCGGCCTGGGCGTTCGGCGAGGCGATGAGGGTGAGGTAGACGTCGTCGAGCAGGGTGGTGCGCACCGAGGGTGTGCCGATGGCCTGGGTGGTCCCTCGGAACTGGGAGAGCGCGGGCTCGTACACCCCGAGGCGGCGGCTTCCCCGCCCGACGGCAAGGCGGGCCGAGACGGTCGTCTTGTCGCCACCCGACGTGGTCTCGCTTCCGAGATAGGTCACGTCGTAGCCCCGCAGCTCGCCAGACTCTCCCAGGCCGAGGTCCAGCTCGCGCTCCACGGCGAAGGCCGAGGACAGGGCGAAGGCCACCGCGAAGAGGACCACGCCGACGTGGACGATGAGCCCACCGTAGAGCCGGCGGTTGCCTCCGATGGTTCGGGCCAGGGCTGCGAGCCGGTGTTCACCGTTCATGTGGCGACGGCGGCGCGTGCCCGCGACGAATTGGCGGACGATCCCAGCCAGGGCGAACACGCCGAGCCCCACCGTCAACAGCGGAGCCAGCCCCCGCATGCCGAGCACCACGGCGACGACCATGGCCAGTGCTGCGGCCCAGGCCGACGGGGCGAGGCGGCGGTGCATCACCTCTCCGCTCGCCGCCCGCCACGGCAGGGCGGGGGCGACCGCCATGAGGAAGAGCGCGGCGAAGCCGATCGGCATCGTCATCTGGTCGAAGTAGGGCTCCCCTACCGACAGCTGGCGACCGTCGTAGGCCTCGGCGAGGAGAGGAAAGACCGTCCCCAGCAACACCACGAGGGCGAAGGTGGCGAAGAGGAGGTTGTTGCCGAGGAACGCGGCCTCACGCGACCACGGTGAGTCGATGCGCCCCGGCGACCGCAGGAGGTCGGCGCGCCAGGCGATGAGGCCGACGGCCACCAGGGCTACCAGGGCGAGAAACCCGAGCAGCGCCGGTCCGATGGGCGACTGGCTGAAGGCGTGGACGGAGTTGATGATCCCCGAGCGGGTGAGGAAGGTGCCGAGGATGGTCAGGGCGAAGGTGGCGACCACCAGGGAGAGGTTCCACACCCGCAGCATCCCCCTGCGCTCCTGCACCACCACCGAATGGAGGAAGGCGGTGGCCGTCAGCCACGGGAGCAGCGAGGCGTTCTCCACCGGGTCCCAGGCCCAGTACCCGCCCCACCCCAGCACCTCGTAGCTCCACCATCCCCCGAGCACGATGCCGACGGTGAGGAAGCCCCACGCCGCCAGGGTCGTCCGCCTGGTCTCGAGCAGCCAGCCCTCGCCGAGTCGACCGGTGACCAGCGCCGCCACGGCGAAGGAGAACGGCACGGTGAAGCCGACGTAGCCCAGGTAGAGGATCGGCGGGTGAAACGCCATGAGCGGGTGGTTCTGGAGCAGCGGGTTGGGCCCGTTGCCGTCCAAGGGGATGGGCCCGTCGAGCAACCGGAAGGGGTTCGCCGGTCCCACCATCAGGGCGAAGAAGAACACCGCCACCACCAGGCCGGTTAGCGTCGCCCAGGCCACGAGGGGGTCGGTGGCCCGGTGGCGGAACCGCCGCACGGTCACCACGAGGTAGCCGGCGAGCACCAGAGCCCAAAGCAGGATCGATCCCTCGAGCGCACCCCACAGCGCCGACACCGTGTAGAGCAGAGGTGTCGAAAGGGAGCCGTTGCTCGCCACGTACTTGATCGAGAAGTCATGGGTCACCAGCGCCCACTCCATGGCGGCCGCGGCCACGACGGCGCCGGCCAGCACCAGGAACACCGCCCGTCGGCCGATCAGCAACAGCCGGTCGTCGCACCGGCCCAGGCCGAGGGCGAGCGCAGCGATGCCGAGCAAGGAGGCAAACAGCCCGAGAGCCACTCCTGCACTGCCGACGACTGCAGTCATTCCCGATGTCCTCCGGCGAGAGAGATAGACGACAAGGCGTCGTAGCTTAGGTGGCCAGGGTCATCGGGTGCGAGTCGTCTTCCGGGCCTCCAACCGCAGGACACTACGAATACTTGTAGTGCAATCCCACCCCCGGTGGGGTAGGATCCCTCCTGTGGACCCGCAGCGCCAACGGACCGTGGTGAACCGGCTCAAGACCGCCCGAGGGCACCTCGACGGCATCATGCGCATGGCCGAGAGCGACGCCTACTGCCCCGACCTCATGAAGCAGTTGGCGGCGGTGCAGGGAATGCTCGAGGGCACGAGCAGGCTGGTGTTCCGCAACCACCTGGAGACCTGCGTCGCCACCGCCATGCGCGAAGGGCGCACCGAAGAGATCCTCGACGAACTGATGGAGACGCTCAAGTACGACAAGCGCGTCCTGAACCCGTCCGTCGAGACCGTTACCCCCAGTCGCTGACCGCGACAGCAACGAGCAGAGGAGCCAGCATGGCCGACAAGACCCTCACCCGGGCCCACGCCACGACCACCGTCGACTTCGACGTCGAAGGCATGACCTGCGGTTCGTGCGCCAGCCGGGTGCAGCAGGTGCTGGGCCGCCTCGACGGCGTGCGCGAGGCCCAGGTCAACTTCGCCACCGGGAGGGCCCGGGTGACGATCGAGCCCCCCGGCGCCGACGTCGACGTGTTGGCGGCGGCGGTGGCACGCATCGGCTATGGGATGGCCCAGGTGGGCGAGGGCCCGACCAAGGGCCACGACGCCGCTGCCGAGGAGGACGCGGCCCGTCGACGCTGGCTGCGCCGGGTGGTGTTGGCCTGGCCCCTGGCGCTGGTCGTGCTGGGGCTCTCGCCCATGTTCCCGACCGGCATCGCCGAGGAGCCGTGGGCCCGGTGGGCCTCCCTGGCCCTGACCCTGCCGGTGCAGTTCTACGTCGGCTGGCCCTTCCTCGCCGGGGCGGCCAGGCGGGCCAGGTCGTTGAGCGCCAACATGGACACGCTCATCGCCATCGGCACCCTCTCCGCCTTCACCTTGTCGTTGGTCGAGCTGTTCCTCGGCGGAGAGCTGTACTTCGAGATCGCCGCACTGCTCATCGCCTTCCTGGTCCTCGGGCGCTACTTCGAGGCGAGGGCCAAGGGACGCGCCGGCCAGGCCATCCGCGCCCTCCTGGAGCTCGGGGCCAAGGAGGCGCGGGTCATTCGGGACGGCCAGGAGGTGATGGTCCCCGTCGAACAGGTCGTCGTCGGCGACCACCTCCGGGTGCGTCCGGGCGAGAAGATCCCCACCGACGGTCGCGTCGTCGACGGCGCGTCGGCGGTCGATGAGTCGATGCTCACCGGCGAGTCCGTGCCGGTGGACAAGGCGCAGGGCGCCACGGTGGCAGGGGCCACGGTCAACACCAGCGGCGTGCTCACCGTGGTGGCCACCGCCGTCGGCGCCGACACCGCCCTGGCCCAGATCGTGAAGTTGGTGGAGGACGCCCAGGCGTCCAAGGCGCCGGTGCAACGGCTCGTTGACCGCATCTCGGCCGTCTTCGTGCCCGTGGTGCTGGTCATCGCCACCTTCACCTTCCTCGCCTGGACCCTCCTCGGCGGCGACCCGGTCAAGGGAATCGTCGCCGCCGTCGCCGTGCTCATCATCGCCTGCCCGTGTGCACTGGGTCTGGCCACCCCCACGGCGATCATGGTGGGCACTGGCCGGGGCGCCGAGCTCGGGGTCCTGATCAAGAGCGTGGAGATCCTCGAGCGGTCGAGGAAGGTCACCACCATCGTCTTCGACAAGACCGGCACCCTGACCAAGGGCCACATGGCGCTCACCGACGTGGTGGTGAACGGACCGGACGAGGACGGGCTGTTGCGCTGGACCGGTGCGGTGGAGGCCGACAGCGAGCACCCCATCGGCCAGGCACTGGCCAACGCTGCCCGTGAGCGGGCCGGGGCCCTTCCCGCGGTGACCGCCTTCGAGGCGGTGGCGGGCCATGGCGTTCGTGCCGAGGTAGAAGGGACCACGGTGTGGGTCGGGCGCCGCAAGCTGATGGCTGAAGGGGGTCTCATACTCGGTGAGGAGCTAGAGGAGGCCGCGGTTCGGCTGGAGCGCGAGGGCAAGACCGCTGTGTTCGCCGGTTGGGAGGGCGAGGCTCGAGGCGTCCTGGCCGTGGCCGACACCGTGAAGGAGGAGGCGGCGGCGGTGGTGGCCAAGCTGCACGGCCTGGGGCTCCAGGTGGTCATGATCACCGGGGACAACGCTCGCACCGCCGACGCCATCGCCGCCCAGGTGGGCATCGACCGGGTGCTCGCCGAGGTGCTCCCCCAGGACAAGGTCAGCGAGGTGATCCGGCTTCAATCCGAGGGCCAGCGGGTGGCCATGGTGGGCGACGGCGTGAACGATGCCCCCGCCCTGGTGCAGGCCGACCTCGGCGTGGCCATCGGCACCGGGACCGACGTGGCCATAGAGTCGAGCGACATCACCTTGATGCGAGGCGACCTCCAGGGAGTGGTCACCGCCATCGAGTTGTCGCGCCGGACCTACCGGACGATCCTGCAGAACCTCGGCTGGGCGTTCGGCTACAACGTGGCGGCCGTCCCCCTCGCCGCCCTGGGCCTGTTGAACCCCATCATCGCCGGGGCGGCGATGGCGTTCTCGAGCGTGAGCGTGGTCACCAACGCGCTTCGGCTCCGCCGGTTCGGGAAGAGGTGAAGGGCATGGATCACCGAGGAGCAAAGGAGCACCACCACCCATGGGACTGATGCAACGCCTATCGGGCATCTTGCGGTCCAAGGCCAGCACGGCGCTGGACCGGGCCGAGGACCCTCTACAGACCCTCGACTACTCCTACCAACGCCAGCTCGAGCTTCTCCAGAAGGTCCGGCGGGGGGTGGCCGACGTGGCCACGTCACGCAAGCGCCTGGAGCTGCAGGCCCAGCAGCTCCAGCAGTCGGCCGCGAAGCTGGAGGCCCAGGCTCGTCAGGCGGTGGGGGCAGACCGGGAGGACCTGGCCCGGGAAGCACTTCGCCGGCGCTCGGGCATCGCCGCCGAGCTCCAGGGTCTCGAGACCCAGCACGCCCAGCTCGACGCTGAGGAACAGAAGCTGGTCGAGGCGTCGCGGCGCCTGGAGGCCAAGGTGGAGTCTTTCCGGACTCGCAAGGAGACTATCAAGGCGACCTATTCGGCGGCCGAGGCCCAGACCAAGATCGGTGAGGCCTTCTCTGGCATCTCCGAGGAGATGGGTGACGTCGGCCTGGCCGTGCAGCGTGCCGAGGACAAGACGATGCAGATGCGGGCCCGGGCCGGTGCCATCGACGAGCTCATGGCATCGGGGGCCCTCGACGACGCCAGCCGCTCGAGCGACCCGATTCAGGCCGAGCTCGACCGGGTCAGCGCCGACTCGAACGTCGATGCTGAGCTGGCCCGGCTCAAGGCCGAGCTCCCCGCCGCCTCGCCACCGCCCGCCCTCGATGCCGCCCGAGAGGACCATTCCTCATGATCATCCGCATCCTCACCCAGGGCCAGTACGACCTGCCCGACGACCAGCTCGCCGAGCTGAACCGCCTCGACGACCACATCGTCGAGGCGGTGGAGGCCGACGATGGCGAGGCGTTCGCCGCCGCCCTCCACCAGCTCCTCACCGTCGTGTTGGCGGCAGGGTCACCTGTGCCCCTCGACTCCCTGGTCACCTCCGACCTGGTGCTGCCGGCACCTGACTCCACCCTCGATGAGGTTCGGGAGCTGCTGGGCGACGAGGGACTGGTCCCCGACTGATGGCCCGCACTCGCTTCCCCGTCGATCGAGGGCTGGCTGCTCGCATGGTGGTGACCATGTTCCTCCTTGGCCTCCTCTATGTCGTGTTCATCGGGGTCCTGACCGCGCTCGGAACCTCCTTCGTGGTGGTGCTGGTGATCGCCGGCGGGCTCTTGGTCGCCCAGTACGCGTTCTCCGATCGCATCGCCATGTTCTCGATGAACGCTCACGAGGTGACCCCCGCCGAGGAGCCCGTCCTCCACGGCATCATCGACCGGCTGTGCGCTCTCGCCGACATGGCAAAGCCCCGGGTGGCCATCGCCGACACCGATCTGCCCAACGCCTTCGCCACTGGGCGCAACCCCGACCATGCCGTGGTGGCGGTGACCGCCGGACTCCTGCGGCGCCTGGACGAGCCGGAGTTGGAGGCCGTCCTCGCCCACGAGCTGTCCCACGTGGCCCACCGCGACGTCATGGTGATGACCATCGCCAGCTTCCTCGGCATCGCCGCCGGACTGCTGACCCGCTTCGCGTTCTACTCGGGGTTGTTCGGAGGCTTCGGCGGTCGGCGCAGCAATGACGACAAGGGGGGTACGCCAGTCGTCCTCGTCGTCCTCATCGTCTCGGTGGCGGTCTACGCCGTGAGCTTCCTGCTCACCCGTGCCTTGTCGCGCTACCGGGAACTATCGGCCGATCGGGCGGCAGCCGTCCTCACCGGGCGGCCGTCCACCCTCGCCGCCGCCCTGGTCAAGATCAGCGGCGAGATGAGCCGGATCCCCACCCGAGACCTGCGTAGCGCCGAGCCGATGAACGCCTTCTTCTTCGCCCCGGCGCTGGCTCCCGGCTTCAGCATCTCGTCGCTGTTCTCCTCCCACCCTTCGCTGGAGCGCCGCCTGGAGCAGCTCGCGGCCATCGAAGCCGATCTCGGGCGGGCGGCGTGAGGTTTCTCGATTCCCTGTTGGGCCGGACCAAGCCCAAGCCTCCCGACCTCGACGCCATGTTCGCCATCCCCTCGGCGGCCATCACCCTCGAGGCCGCCGTCGGGCTGCGGCCAACCGGCCAGGCGGGGGTGGCCTACAAGCCCGCGTCCGGGGCGGCCTTCGCCACCACCGGCGACGATCTCAGCCAGCTGCTGGCACTGAGTGGCGAGCAGTCGGGCAGTACCATCCGCGGCCACGACGACCGCTTCGGGTACCGGTGGGCCGTCATCGAGGATCCCGACCTGGAGGATGTGGTCGGCGGCGTCCATCTGGTCAACCGCTCCCTGGAGGACGCTGGCTTCGGCTCGCAGCTGCTGTGCTCGGTCTTCGGCTTCTCGCCAGTGGGTGGCTCCGGCAGGCCCTGCCACCTCGTCTACCTGTACAAGCGGGGCACGTTCTACCCTTTCGCTCCTCGATCCGAAGATCGACGGGACAACGAGCTCGAGCTGCGGGTACGCGGCGCGCTTGAAGGGGAGCTGGCAATCGAGCCCGAGCTCTCTCGGTGGTTCCCGGTGTGGGGACTGCCTTTCGACCAGGCCAACAGGTAGAGGCCCTTGCCCAGAGCCCTCCCCGGCGAGGGGCGCAACCCTCATGCCCACCCCTGGTTCGCCCGCCTCTACGGTCTCCTTGCCCGACTGGCCGAGAAGGGCGAGTTGGGTGATCGACGCCGGGTGCTCCTGGCTGGTGCGACAGGACGGGTGCTCGACCTCGGAGCCGGCACGGGCGAGAACTTCAAGCACTACCCACCGGAGGTGACCGAGGTCGTCGCCGTCGAGCCCGATCCCCACATGCGGCGACAGGCCGACCGCCGGATCGGTGAGGCAGCCATGAAGGTGGAGCTCGTCGATGCGGCCGGGGAGCGCCTGCCCTTCGAGACGAGCTCGTTCGACACGGTCGTGGCCACGCTGGTGCTCTGCAGCGTCGATGACCCAGACCAAACGTTGTCGGAGGTGCGCCGGGTGCTGAGCCCTGGAGGTCGGCTGCTCTTCCTCGAGCACGTTCGTGCCTGCACCGAAGGTCTGGCGACGTGGCAGGACCGCCTGGAACGTCCGTGGATGGCCGTCGGCGGCGGCTGCCACCCGAACCGGGAGACCGGCGGTGCCATCGAGGGCAACGCCTTCACGCTCAGGGACCTGGAGACCTTCGACCTGCGCTCCTCGCTGCCTCTGGTTCGGCCCCACATCCAAGGCACAGCCGAGGTGGCGAGCTGAGCGGCTCAGCGGATAACGGTGCTTGCCTCATCGTTCGGGCGCCTGGCGGGCGGTTCAGCGCCTACGCCTGTCCTGGTCGGCGATGAGCGCACGCGCTGCCAATCGGCCTGGCGTGCCGGCGATGCCGCCCGACGGGGCGGTGCCGGCACCGGAGAGGTAGAGGCCGGCAACAGGTGCCCGGTGACCGGCCAGGTGCGGCGTCGGCCGGAAGAACCCGAGCTGGTCGAGGGCGATGTCGAGGTGCATGGGGATGTGCTCCGGGCCAGCGGCCCTCCGCCTCCATGCGGTCGGGCGTCCAGGCATGGACGCCGACGACCGACGACCGGAACCCCGGCGCCCGTTCCTCGACGATGTCGAGGGTTCGCTCGACGAAGCGGTCCCGGCACGACTCCCAGCCGCCTCGCACCCCGTGACGGGGCCGCCGGGCAGGCCAGGTAGACGGTGTGATGGCCGGGCGGCGCCAGCGTGGGGTCGAGAGCCGACGTGGTGAAGGCGTACAACGCCAGGACGTCGGGCATCAGGCCCGCCTCGGACTCGATCCACGCCCGTCGCAGGACCTCGACCTCGTCAACGTAGCTCTGCAGGCCGTTCCAGTCATCGGGACGGGCATCCGGGTAGGGCGGCAAGCGATCGGTGGCCACGTGCACCAGGGCCTGGACCACGTTCCCCCGGCGGACGGCGGCGATGTTGGCGGCATCCCGTCCGCCGAGCGGGGGATCGAGCAGCCCGAGGAGCACGTCGCGGGGGTTGACGGTCGTCACCACTGCGGTGGTGGGCAGGCGGTCGCCATCCTCGGTGACCACGGCCCGCACCGCCCCGCCCGGCGCCTCGATGCGTTCCACCGGCGAGGAGCAACGCACCTCGACACCGAGGTCGCCCAGACGAACAAGCAGCGCATCGGTCAGGCCCTGAGCGCCCCCCCGGGCGTGCCACTGCCCGAACAGATGGTAGGCGGCCTGCCAGAACGCGAACAGCGCGCCGCCGGGCAGGCTCGGCCCCACCCCGGCGTGGGCGGCGAAGGCCGCCACCGGCCCCCGGGTCAGCTCTGTGGCCAGGTGCCGTCGCAGCAGTGAGTCGTAGGGCCCGAGGACGTCGCGAACCACATCGAAGCGCCCTCGACGAAGGATCCCGGCCACCGTCGCCATCCGCCGCGGGAGGCGTTGCCACGACCCCTCACCGGTCACGCCGGGCAGGACTGCTTGGACGATGGGCATGGCCGTGGTCATGAACTGCTCATAGGCCCGGGCGTCGTCGTCGCTGTGCTCGGCGATCGACGCCACCGTCTCGTCCACCGACCGGTGGAATCGCACCCGGCGCCCGTCGGCGTGGATCGCCACCGAGAACGGGTCCATCTCCTGGTACACCAGGCCGGCACCGCCGAGGTCGAGCTCGCCGGGGATCGACGTCATGTTGATCATGTTGTGGGCCACGGAGTGCAGGTCGAAGAGGTGGCCGGGCACCGTCTCTTCGGTGCGGGACCCACCGCCCGGGCGGTCGAGCGCCTCGAGCACGAGGACCTGGCGTCCGGCCAACGCCAGATAGCAGGCGGCGATGAGCCCGTTGTGGCCGGCTCCTACCACGATGGCGTCGTGTTTCATCCGTGCTTCCATTGGGTCGTTCGTACGGCGGCGCTGGTCATCGGTGCTGGGTCACACCTCGGGATAGGTGAAGCGCCGGGTGATCTCGTGGCCCGGGCTAATCAGGCGGGAGCTCACCATCCGGCCCTGCTCATCGAGCACGAGCACGGCGAAGATCTGCGATCCGGGCACGTACAGGCTCAGCCGCCGAGGCTCGCCCGGCAGGGCCCGCACATCGGTGACGTTTCCCCCGGCATAGGGCTCGGCGGCGATGAGATCGCTGCCACTCATCTGGAAGCTGACTTCGTTGACCACCGAGCCCGGTCCGCTCGAAACCGTCTCGGCCACGGTCAGCCGGGCCACGGCACGCGTCGTGGCCACCAGCTCATCCAGGCGACTGGCGGCCTCGGGCCCCGGCGGCCAGTCCAGCGCGGCCCGGTAGCTCCCGCCGGTCCACACGGGAGCCGACACCGACACCTCGACCTCGGTGGTTCCCTCCTCCAAGGGGAGCTCCTGGGTAACGCAGCCCGGCCCGCAGGGGCGGGGCACCAGGTCGATCTCGGTACCGCTGGGATCGCGCAGGGCCACGTCCACCGCGGTCCCGGGCACGGGGCCCGACGGCGAGAAGACTTCGATGTCGAGGCGGTCGCCGTCGCTCGCCACCTCGACGTTGAGCTGGCCGGCCAGCCCGGCGTCGCGGGCGACGGCGCCCTCGAGCGGAGGCGCACCGAGCAGCGCCTCAGCCGCCGCCGCCGGCAGTGGCGGCGCCACGTTGACCAGCAGCCCGGCCACGACCATCACGCAGACCACGACACCCACCTCGGCCATGGTGCTCCGTCGCAGGAAAGCGAGGCGCCGGCGGGCCATGCCCCCCCATCTCCCGACCCCGGCGAGCACCAGGGCAACGAGGAACAGGACGCTCTTGACCACCAGCAGCTGTCCGTAGCCCGTTGACCACAGGCTCGACCAGGTGGGCACGAGCTGGAAGGCCGAGACGACTCCGGCGCCGGCCAGGACGAGAACCAGCACCAGGGCCAACCGGGAGTAGGGCTGGACGACGGCCACCCATGCGTCAGGCCGGCGTGGGGCCCGCCAGAGCCGTACGGCGACGATCGAGAGGGCGCCCACCCAGATGCCGCCCGCGGCGAGGTGCACGAAGTCGACGCTGCCGCCGACGACGCCCGCCGCCGCCGCCGCGTGCCCCCGAGCCGACCACGACGCCGCACCGGCCAGGAGGACCAGCAGCGGGGCCACCGGGCGCCGGGCGACGGCGTGGATCGACACCGCCGTCATCACGGCGCCAACGGTGACGGCGCCGAGGATGAACCGACCCGATGCGTCGGTGGGCGGCCCGTCGACCCACGCCAACAGCGCGCCGGCGGAGGCGACCAGCAGACCCCCTCGCACCGGCCTCCGCCCCCGCACCACGGCCTTGCCCTCCAACCATTGGATGACGAGGGCGCCGGCGGCCAGGGCGAAGCCGGCGAAGAACAGCCAGGTGGCCGCCGTCGCCCGCAGGCCCGATCCCGACGACGCGCTGGCCGGTGGCAGTGACCCACCCATGGCTCCGACGGCGAAGGAGTGCTCCCCGAAGGTCCCGTGGCCGTCCACATCGGAGAACGCCTGCCAGGACACCACGTAGATGCCGTCACCGAGATTCGGAAGCGACGAGCGGATCGCCAGGCCCGAGTCGACCAGCTCAGGCGCAGTGATGTCCACGGGGGTCCCGCCGGCGGTGCGCACCTGCAGCTCCACCGTCGCCGGGTCGATCGTCTCGCTGAAGTCGAGCACGACCGCCTCGGGGCCTGCGACCAGGCGCTGGCCCTGGGCCGGGGCGGTGCCCACCAGGAACGAGTGGGCGGAGGCCGGCGGGACCACAACGGTGAGGAGACCACCGGCGACGATCGGCACCCACCACCACCGGCCCTTGCGGGCGACCGCTGGTCGCCGCTTCATCGCCTCACCGCCACCACGCGGTCGAGCGCGGCCAGGTAGGCGCCGGCCGCGGTGAGGAAGACGACGAACCAGATGAGGTTCCCACCCGGCACGAAATGGGTGCTGATGTGGCCGAGGAAGACGAGCACCCGGCGGGAGGGCCGGGTCAACCGGCTACTCCCAAAGGTGATCCGCCGTGGCGATAGACGTAGAGCTCCAAGCGAGAAAGGACCATAGGCCTCAGCGCGGCCAAGCTACTCACCGTCGTCGTCCGGGCAACGGTGACGCCGGCGGGAGGCGGCGGCTGTCGGCCTCAAATCGGAGGCCAGCCGAACTGGGCGAAGTAGCGCTGCAGGGGGAGGAAGAACGACCGCCAGAGGCCGGAGACGAAGAGGACGCCAACCACGACGAGCATCGACCCCCCGAGGATCTCGATGCCTCGGCCATGACGCCGCAACCACTCCAGCGACCCCCGCCATCGCTGGAAGCCGAGGGCCAGGGCCACGAAGCACATGCCAAGCCCGAGAGAGTAGAAGATCAGCAGGACCGCGCCCCACGCCACCGTCTGGGTCGCCGCCGCGGTGGCGAGGATGGTTGCCAGCACCGGGCCGATGCAGGGTGCCCACCCGAACGCGAAGGCCATGCCGAGGAAGAACGCCGCCCGGGGACCGCTGGGGATGCGGGCCAGATCGAAGCGCCGCTCCCGGTGGAGCAGCGGGATTCGCAACACCCCGAGCATGGCCAGGCCCATGGCGATGATCATCACCCCCGAGAGGCGAGTGATCAGCGGGAGACTGCGGATCAGGACCGCGCCCACGACAGCCGACGAGATGCCGAGGGCGGTGAAGACCACGGTGAATCCGCCGACGAACAGAAGGGTCGCTCGCAGGGTGACCGCCCGAGCCTGAGGAGTCCCCAGTTCGGAGACCGGAAGCGCCGAGACGTAGGAGAGGTAGCCGGGGATGAGCGGTAGGCAGCACGGCGAGGTGAACGAGATGATCCCGGCGACGGTGGCGAGCGGGAGCAGGAAGAGCTGCATGCTGTGACGCAGCGTAGTAGCAGCGAGAAGGGACCGCTATATCGGGCAGCGCCCCGCCAGTGAGCGCAGCCGAGCCCGTGGCCAGCCGGTCGCACCTGGTAGTGCGAGTCCGTCTCGGCGTCGATTTCGACAGCGACGCCCTGGAGCCGCTCGAGTTCCTCGACCACGTGGCCGAGCGCCTGCGTATTGCTGCCGTCGATGCCGGCGCCGAGTTGGACGTGCTCCAAGTGGGCGTGGCGGGCGACCCCAGCTGGCAGGCGTTCGGGCCCGACAATCAAGTTGAGGGTCACCCGATCCCGTAGAAGAGATAGCCCAGCCCGTTCGATGTCCTTTCACCGGGTCATGGGACCTCGAGGCGTACCCCCGAACGCTCGGCATCGGTGGAGTCGATGAGCGCGTTGGTGGCGGCGAGGTAACCGTCGACGGCGCCGCGATCCTGCCACGGCATGCCGGCGGTCCAGCGCCACGCGTGGGCGAGGGTGCGCACGTACAAGTCATGGCGTCCTTCCCGGGATAGGTTGCGCAGCGCTGTCTGGTACTCGTTGCGGAAGACGATCGGCACGACTAGGCGCGACTGCCCGGCTTCGGTGAACTCGGCGCACATGGCGGCCCGAGCTACTCGACCGTTGCCCACGTCGTAGGGGTGTACCTCGGAGATGAGGAACAGCTCGAACGCGGCGTGGGCGAATCCAGCTCGGGGTCGGCGACGGCCTCGAAGGTGCCGAGGACGTCTTGGGCGTCCTCGGCCGGTTCTCGGGTACGTCGCCGGTCTCGACGATCGTCTCTGCCTCTTCGATCGAGAACTCGGTGCCCTCGATGAAGTTGGAGAAGTAGGCCTCGAAGAACGGCAGGGAGGTCGTGTGGTCGTCGGGCAGCGCAGGCAGATCGGCCGGGACGTCGAGATCGGGCGGGATCATCGTGAGGAAGCGGGCCAGCTCGTCGAAGTGTTCCACCCGGTCGGGGTCGTACTCATGGCCGGAGGCTCGGGCGGCGAGCAGCCGACCTCCTCGTGCTCGTGCCTGGCGAGTGCCGGCGGCCGCACCGACGATGTCCTCGACGGGGGAGCGACGGTCGGTGACGCCGAGCGCGCCGCACAGCTCCAAAGCCCGCCCCGCAGGACGCGAAGCCAGCCCTCGAGGCGCCGCTGTGACGTGCGCACAACCCAGTCTTCGAGTTCAGAGCGCGAGAGGGTGCGGGCGATCTTGCCACCCCGACCGCGAGAGACGGCAAGGTTGTCGACCAAGGTGCGGGCGTCGGAGGTGATGCGGGGCCCTGCGGCCCAATCCAGGTCGTCGGCGACGCGCCCGGGCCCGGGCCGGGCGTTGATGACGAGGCCGGGAAGGACGAGGTCATCCTTGCGCTCATCCTCGATCCACTGATGAGGTGAGCGGCTGAAGGTGGCGTATCCGCGAAAGATGCCCTCTCAGCAGGGACGATGGCGTTTGCGAAGACGACCATTGGTCCAACCGGGAGGGCACCTTCTTGGTGACAGCCTGCCAGAGCCTCGATGGGCTCGAGGTGATGTTTGATGATGAGCGGGCGGTGGCCAACGCCGGGCTGTTGCTGCCAGCCACCCTGGCCGCTCGTTTGGGGTTAGAACGATGTGCGGACGAGGCGATCAGCCTTGCTGGGCCGGGGGCGTTCCGGCCGGGTCGCAAGGTGATGACGTTGGTCCACTCGATGGTCGCGGGTGGGGACTGCATCGATGACACCGACGTGTTGCGTGTCGGGGAGACCGCAGGCGTGCTCGGGCATGAGGGATCCCGGCTCAGCCGGTGCGCTCGACCTGACCGCAGGCGATGGGCAGGGTCGGCAGGTAGGTGCCGTTGTCCAGCGTGTCGCCGTGCACCACGATGGCGCGGTTCTGCAGGGTATTCTGGATCGGCTGCAGACCGGCGAGGTCCTTGCCGCTGTAGGTCTGGGTGAAGGTGTAGCTGGTCGTCTCCGGCTTCGGGAAGGGCTGCAGCGGCAGCTGGATCTTGCCGTAGGACGGCAGACCTTCCGAGACCGAGATGTAGCGGTCCGGGTTGTCCGCCTGCTTCGGCGATTTGGCGATGTCGTCGGCCGCGTCGG
Source organism: Acidimicrobiales bacterium (assembly GCA_038233555.1). Taxonomy (GTDB): domain Bacteria; phylum Actinomycetota; class Acidimicrobiia; order Acidimicrobiales; family CADCSY01; genus JADDRA01. Next base: position 1,786 of record JBBSLT010000022.1, on the reverse strand, counting down.
TGCTCGGGCAGACGCTGTTGGTGCTGGCGTCGTCGAAGCCGTGGATGTGCTGCGGGTGCACCTTGCCGGCCTCGACGTTCACCGCGTTGATGCTCACCGTCAGTCGATTGCGCTCCAGGGTGAGCGTCGCGGTGCCGCTGGCGCCCGAGTCGTTGAGCGAGGAAAGCTGCGCGGTGTAGGTCTGGGTCTTCGGCCCGGCCTGGTCGGGGGGGCCGGCGACGGCGGGCGCTACGGGGGTCAGGGCGAACGGGACGGCGACGGCTGCCGCCAGAGTGAGCTTGCGGGCGTGGAACAAGGGTCTGCCTCTCGTCGGAATGGGCATACAGCCGTTCCCTACCCGGGTCCTCGCTTGAGTATTCGCCAGGGCCGCTCCTCGACGTCGCCTGCGGAACTGGCGGCCACCTCGAGCACCTCCAACACGCGTTCGCGATGGAGGGCCTAGAGCTGGAGTCAGAGATGGAGACCTCGCTCGCCAGCACGACCTGAGCGTCCTGCCCGAGATCCTTGCCGCCGCCCGCCGTCACCGCTGGCTCGTCCGCCGCCACGACGTCCGAATCCAGGTATGCCCTCACAGAACTCGACCTGCGGCGCCACGTTCAGCGAGTCGTGGCACTTGGCTGAGGCGTCGGCGGTGGGCGCGAGCGTCAGTGAAGGTGGCAGCGACGACCGCCGGCACGGCTGGTACCTTGCGGCGGTGGAAGCAGAACGGGCAGCACGCTTGGCCGCGGCCGACCGCAGTGCTGTCCAACCTGGGCAACATCACCGACCCACCCGACTTCGGCCCGGGCGGCGGTCCGACCCGCCGGCCGGCCCAGCCGGGCTGTCGGCGGCCGGCCGCCGCCGGCTGACCGGTCGACAGGTTCTCTGGATCCGGGTGTCGCCCCCCGTCGGCTCCGGTGGCGACGTCGGCCTGGTGTGTGCGCCTGTCGGGCCAGACCGCCTCCGGCCCGCGGCCCGGAGGGTTGAACGGTGAGCGACCACCCTGGTCCCAAGGACGCCTTTGGCCTGTCGGTGCGCTTCCTGGCCGACCAGGTCGAGGTGACGGTGAGCGGCATCGTCGATGTGACCACCGCCCCGGACCTTGATTGGGTGCTGGCCGGCCTCCTCGATCGGGGCCACACCCATGTGGTCCTCGATCTCGCCGGGCTCGGCTCGCTTGACACCCCCGGGTTGCAGGTGATCGCCGGCATCTCCGGACGCCTGGAGGAGACCGGGAGTGTCCTGAGGATTCGGAGGCCGTCGGTGACGACCCGCCGACTCCTCGACCTCAACGCGGTCCGGCTCGTCGAGCTCGAAGTATCCGATGCCGATGCTGCCGCCCTCGGATCCGAGCAGCGGGCTGGTGACGACTCGAGGAGCGTTGCTGCCGCCCCCGCCCCGGCCCCGGTCGACGCGGCCCGGGTGGCGGCCATGCCCGCCGGAGCGGATCTGGTGGATGCCGCCCTCGGGCTGGTCACCGCGTTGGCGCACGCCACCGTCGGCGGGGCCGATGGCGTCAGCTTCTCGCTCGCTCGTGCCGGGACGCTGACCACCATCGCCGCCACCGACGACACCATCGCCCAGATGGACCGCGACCAGTACGCCACCGGGCAAGGCCCATGTCTGGCCGCTGCCGACCAGGGACACTGGTTCCACATCGAGTCGTTGGCCGAGGAAGACCGGTGGCCGGCGTTCGTGCCCCGAGCCCGCGACGGGGGGATCGGCAGCATCCTGTCGACCCCGCTCCTCGGCGCCGGCGACCGACCGGTCGGTGCTCTCAACATCTACTCCAGATCCGACCGGGCGT
>JBBSLT010000021.1:0-22378 GCA_038233555.1 Acidimicrobiales bacterium | reverse complement strand
GCTACGTTTTCAACATGCGCCGAAAGTTCGAGGTGCTGCACCCCCTCTGACCTGGGGTTTTGTGTGGAGACGATGGGACTCGAACCCACGACCCCCTGCTTGCAAAGCAGGTGCTCTAGCCAGCTGAGCTACGTCCCCTTGCTGTGGCTTCCCTCAGAAGCCCACACGATCGTATCGCCGCACCGGAAGCGACGACGCTGGTCGATATCCATGGGCACACTGGTCGGCGGTGACCCCCAGCGAACCTCGACGACTGAGCAAGCTCCCCTCGACCCCATCGGCGACGCCGTCGCTGATGCACCGTCGGAGATACTTGCAGCAGTCCACGCCGCCGCCCGTCTTCGCCACCACACCGCCGACGTAACCCTTTCCCTCGCCCCCCGCACTGCGACGGGCGCTGCGCGACACGATGGCGACCGAAAATCCTCGCCCGCTACATGAAGGCCAGGCTGGGTGCCGCTCAAGCCATCGCTACCGGCAACGGCGACTCCATCGAGAGTGGCTCGTTGGTGGCCGAGGCGACCAACGTCCTCGGCGGGCTCGGGTTCTTCCTTCGAGCGGACCGCAGCATCTGGACCTTCGTCGACGCCTGGCCACTCTCGCTGGCGCCACCGTGCTTGATCGCAACGGTCGACTCCTTGCTTACGGCGCCATCGTGATCAGCGCCGACAGCCAGCACGAGGGTGCCCGGACAGCAGCGGCGAGGACCCTCTCCTCCACCGCACTGGTGGTCCTCAAGGTATCGGTTTAGGGCGACATCACGATCTTCCGGGCCGGCGAAGCGGTTACGACGCTCCTGGGACGAGCCGTCGCCTCCATGCGCTGAGCAGCCGAAGGAATCGACCTAGGAGTCGAAAGGGCTCGGGACAGATCGAACGAGGCTCGCCATTACCAACCAGACGCTTCGATGCCCCAGGCGGCACTGGTCGAGGCACCCGGCTCAAGCGTCCGCAGCCCCAGTCCGTTGTTGAAGGCGTCTGGGGCACAGGTCATGGGCTCGACCGCCAAGCTGCGTCGCCGGCGAGCGGGCGTCAGCGTGTCACCGGTGAACACCATCACGTAGGAGAAGCAGCGGTCCATCCATACCGTGACCATCCTCCCCCCGTCGCCGGCGGCCAACCTGATCCGGGTGGTGCTGTCGTCGCCGGCATCGAATGCGGTGAAACAAGCGTCGAGCACCGTTTCGCCCACCGTCCGGGCCTCCCGGAAATCGTACGCTGTCCCGGCCACCGCCAGGCGCCTGCCGGTGGGGATCCCGCGGTCGTTGCTCTCGAGCCGGATGGCCGCCGGGAGCTCCAGGGTGGCGTCGTCGACCCATTCCGTGCCGACGCACAGGTACGGATGGTAGCCGGCGCCGTAGGGCAGCGGGCCGGAGCCAACGTTGGTGGCGGTGGTGGTGACCGCCAGCCCGCGAGGCGACAGTCGGTACTCGATCGACACCGCAAGCGTGAACGGGTACCCGGGTCGCGCCCCGATGACGTGGCCGACCACCACCCGGTCGAGCTGGTGGTCTACCACCTGCCAAGCCTCCCAACGCACCAGCCCGTGGATGGCGTTGCCCTCCTCCGGCTTGGAGAGAGGAAGCTGGTGGTCAGCCCCGCCGAAGCGGTAGCGGCCGGCGCTGATCCGGTTGGGCCAGGGGACGAGAACCTGGCCCCGCCCGCCGCTGCACATCTCCTCGTCGCCGTAGCCGTCGACCACGTGGCGGCCTCCAACGGTGTACTCACGTAGCCCCCCGCCGACCTCGGTGACCACCACCCGTTGGTCGTCGCACACCAGCGTCACCTGGCGACCGGAAGGCGGCATCAGCTGCTCCGCCATCAGGTGTCACCGTAGCGTGGCCCCCTGCAACTGGTGCCGAGTGGCGGAACACTTCGTCCTCCTTCAGCGGACGTGGAAGCCGGACTCGCCGGTCGGCACCTCGTTCGAGACCTCCACCTTCTCCACCCGAGCGCCGGGTGGACCGTGACCGCACCAGGCGACGAGGTGGGCGACCGCCTCCTCGTCACCCTCGAACACCGCCTCGACCCACCCATCCCGGCGGTTGCGGACGGAGCCAGAGACGCGGGCCCGCCGAGCCTCGGAGTGACAGGAGTCGCGGAAGAACACCCCCTGGACGAGACCCGCCACCAGCACCCGCCGCCGCACCGTCACACGGCATCCAGCTTCAGCCCGGCCGTCGCCAAGCCTTCTTCCAGCCGGGCCCGCCGACAGTTCCGCAGCGAGGCGCCGAGCTCCTCGAGAGGTCGGGGCCGGCTCAGTACTCGATGCCCTTCTTGGCCATGATGCCCCGGTCGTAGGCGTGCTTGACCTTGCGCATCTCGGTCACCGTGTCGGCCAGTTCGACCAGATCTTCGTGCGCGTCACGCCCGGTGATCACCACGTTGGTGGACTCGGCGCGGTCCCGGATACCGGCCACCACCTCGTCGACAGGCACCCACCCGTAGGTCACCACGTAGGTCAGCTCGTCGAGGATGAGCAAGTCGTGGTCGCCCGCGGCCAACATGGCCCGGGCCACCGACCAGGCGTGGCGGGCCTTGGCCGCCGACTCGTCCAGGTCGGTTGACTCCCAGGTGAAACCGTCGCCGAGGGTGTGCCACTCGATCCCGAGGTGGTCGGCCAGCTTGCGCTCACCCGTCTGCCAGTCACCGCCCTTGACGAACTGAACCACCCCGACCCGCCAGCCTCGGGCCCAACCCCGGGCCATCACACCGAAGGCCGACGACGACTTTCCCTTGCCGTCGCCGGTGTTCACCACGACGATGGACGCCACCCGGGACACGTCTGCGAGCATAGGAGACTGCTGAAGTAGACGTGCGTAGCTCGGCGAGCGGCGTGGGCAAGAGCAGCGTGGTCGCCCGGCTCATGCGGCATGCTGGCCCGCCGGGGAGTCCGAGTGGCGCCCTTCAAGGCCCAGAACATGTACCTCAACTCCTGCCACCCTGCACGGCCTGTTCGAACAGGACGGCTTCCGGGGAGGTCGAGGGCGGTACGCCCGCCTATCCTGGGCGGAGATGAGTCTGGATGGTGACCACGGGCACGAGGACGACGACTACGGCATGGCGGCGGCGGTGGCGGCGGTCACCAAAGGACTGAACGGCCTCACCGACTGGCACGGCTACAACGACGCCGAGGCGTGCGGTCCGGGACGAGGTCCCGACTGCCGGGGCTACTGGTTCAAGCCCGGGGTGGTGGCCACCATTGCTGCCCCCGCCATCGCCAGCGACGCCGAGGCCAGGGCCGAGGTGGCGCATTCCATGACCGACGACGAGGTATGGGCCGAGGTGGAGCGCCGACACTTGGTCAAGCAGCTCGGCAAGTGTCGGTGTGGGCGGGTCTTCGAGCCGCCCGTCTACACCCGTCGCACTCGGTAGGAGGCTCCTGAACCTCAGCCTCGACCGCTTCGGCGGTGATCCCCGGGTCCAGAAGACTTTCGCCGTGGTGCGGACGCTGGCTGGCCAGTGGCGCAAGGATCGGGTGACCGGTTTGGCGGCGGAGGTCGCCTTCTTCACCATGCTGGCGATCTTCCCGGCCCTGCTGGCCGTCGCCGCCGTGCTGGGCTCGCTCGACAGCGTGGCCGGCCGGGAGTTGGCGGCCCAAGCCGAGAGCGCCATCCTCGCCGCTCTCGATCGAGTCTTCACCGACGAGGCCGACGGCGTGCTCGACACCGTCCGGGGCATGTTCGGCGAGCAACGTACCGGCATCCTGACCCTCGGCGCCCTCGGCGCCCTCTTCGCTGCCGCCCGGGGCTTCCTCGGGGTGGTGCGGGCCCTCGACGTCGCCTACGACCTCGACGAGCGCCGGAGCTGGTTCCAACTGCTGCCCACCGCCGTGGTCTTGGCCGTTGGTAGCGTCGTCGTAGCCGCCCTCATGCTGGCCATGCTTGTCCTCGGGCCGGTCCTCGGCGGAGGCCGGGAGGTGGCTGGCGCCATCGGTCTCGGCGACGTTTTCGCCATCTTCTGGGACGTCCTGCGAGCCCCGGTCGCCTTCGTCGCCCTCGTCCTGTGGGCGGCCATCATCTACTGGCGTGGCCCCGACCACGAAACCACCTGGCGATCGCATCTCCCCGGCGCCCTGCTGGCCGCCATCTTCTGGCTGGTCGTCTCCCTGGGCTTTCGCCTCTACCTGCTGGTGGCGGCCCAGGGCAACCAGGTCTTCGGGGTGCTCGGCGGAGCGATGACGCTGCTGGTCTGGCTGTACCTGCTCGGCATCGGCCTGCTCCTCGGAGGTGAGCTCAACGCCATCCTCGCTCTTCGGCGGCGGCGCTAGGTTCGTCATCGTGGAGCGGGTCGACGAGTGGCTGACGGTGGCCGAGGGGCTGTTGTCGCTCCCTACCATCCCCTTGGTCGAGGATCTGCCCGCCGCCCACGTGGCCGCATTCGTCGAGGCCCGACCGGGGCTGTCGGCCGATCGCGACGCCGCCGGCAACGTCCTCGTCCGGTATCAGAGCGACGGAGCCGACGTCGAGCGTCCCCTCGTCCTCGTCGCCCACCTCGACCACCCCGGCTTCGCCATCGACGATGTGACTGGCGACGAGACGGCGCTCACCTTCCGGGGTGGGCTGGGCCTGACCTGTGCCGTCGTCGGCGCACCGGTCGACTTCTTCGTACCCGGCCGGGTCGACCCGGTTGGTCGAGGCGAGCTAGTAGAAGCCGCAGGCGAGGGAGGACGGCTGGCATCGGCGCGAGCCCAGGTGGTCGCCGGCGAAGCCGTGGTAGGGGGCTTCGCCATGTGGGGCTTCCCCGGCTACTCCGTGGACGATGGCCACATCGTGGGCCGGGTGTGCGACGACCTCCTCGGCGCTGCGGTGGTGTTGTCCGCCCTCGACGAGCTCTCTCGCCGCAACCCCGAAGGGCTAGCCGTATGGGGCCTTTTCACCCGGGCCGAAGAGATCGGCTTCCTCGGCACTCTCGAGGCCATCCGCTTGGGCACCGTTCCTCAGACCGCGAACGTGCTTTCGCTGGAGTGCTCCAAGGCCCTGGCCGACGCCCCCCAGGGGAGCGGCGTCATCGTCCGAGTCGGTGACCGGGCCAGCATCTTCGACCCCGAGCTTTCCGAGGCCCTCGCCGGAGCCGCTCGGCAGTGCGCCGGGGCCGACCCGGGCTTCCGCTGGCAACGAAAGCTCATGGACGGCGGCACCTGTGAGGCCACCCCCTTCTGCGCTGCTGGGTATCGCGCCTCGGGGTTGGCCCTGCCCCTCGGCAACTACCACAACGCCCTCGACGACCCAACCGCCGGACCCGGCGTCGGCCCCGAGCACGTGGCCGTCGACGACTACCTGGCCGGCGTGGCCCTCCTGGTAGAGCTGGCCTGCTCGCCCTCGCTGCTCGAGACGCCGGTCGGACCCCCGCCGTGGCTGGCCGAGCACGGTCAACGGGCCCAAACGGTGCTGACTGGAGACCGGCGTGCCTGAGCTGCCCGAGATGCAGGCCCTGGCCGAACGCCTGCACGCCGTGGCCGGCGGGGCATCCCTCGACGCGCTCCAGGCCATGTCGTTCTCCGCCCTCAAGACCGTCTCCCCCGACCCCTCCGGGCTCGTCGGCCAGACACTCGAAAGTGTCGGCCGGCGGGGGAAGTACCTGGTTTGGGCCTTCCCCGGCGGGACCCGGCTGTTGGTCCACCTATCCCAGGGCGGACGCATCGACGTCGAGAACCCGTTGCGGGCGACCCGGCCCCGCAACGGCGTCCTGCGCCTGGTCTTCGCCAGCCGACCTTCGGTGCTGGTCAAGGAGTTCGGCACCGAGCGCAAGGCGGCGTGGTGGGTGCTGGTCGAGGGCGACGACGGCCCGCTCGCCAAGCTGGGCCCTGAGGCCACCAGCGACGCCTTCGCCGAGCTGGTGCGCACGGGCGACGACCACCGCCGGGTCCACACCATCCTGCGTGACCAGCGCACCGTGGCCGGGATGGGCCGGGGCTACACCGACGACGCCCTGCACCGGGCCGGCCTGTCGCCCTACGCCTCCCTCGCCTCGCTCGGCGCCGACGAGCGAGAGCGCCTCATTGCCGCCGTCGAGGGAGTGCTGGCCGAGGGCCTGGCCGTCGAGCGCCAGCGGTGCGGCGGCCTGCCGGCCAAGCCCGGCGATCACTGGATCGTGCATCGACGCCACGGCCAAGCCTGTCCGGTCTGCACCGACACCCTGGCCCGGGTGTCCTACGAGAGCTACGAGGTCACCTACTGCCCCCGCTGCCAGACCGGCGGTCGGACCCTCGCCGACCGCCGCCTGTCACGGCTGCTCAAGTAGGCAGGAGCATGGACGAAGAACCGCGCGCCGGTCGCTTGCTGGTGGCTTCACCACGCCTGGCCGATCCCAACTTCGCCCGGACCGTGGTCCTCGTGCTGGCCCGCGAGTCCGAGGGTGGCGCATTGGGCGTGGTTCTCAACCGGCCCACCCAGACCACGGTGGCCCAGCCCCTCCCGGCCTGGGCCGAACTGGCGGCCGACCCCGCCGTGGTATTCGTAGGCGGCCCGGTGGCCAGCGACGGGGTCATCGGGTTGGCCCGGGCGGGCACGGCGCCGGCGGGTGAGGGGTGGGTGCCGGTGACCGGGCGGTTGGGCACCGTCGACCTCGGCGTCGACCCCCACGACGTGGAGGCACCCGTCGAGACGCTGCGGGTCTTCGCCGGGCACGCCGGCTGGGAGCCGGGCCAGCTCGAGGCTGAGATCGACGAGGGGGCGTGGGTGGTCCTCGACGCCGCCCCCGACGACGTGTTGTGCACCACCCCCGATCGCCTGTGGCGCCTGGTGCTGCGCCGCCAAGGCGGCAAGCTGGCGTGGATGGCCAACGTCCCCCTGGATCCCACCACGAACTGAGGTCGACTCGATGGACCTGCCCGTCATGCCCCCGGTGGCCCCCATGCTCGCCAAGCTGGTGCGCGAGCTTCCCCGCAGGGCGGGAATGACCTATGAGCCCAAGTGGGACGGCTTTCGTTGCATCGTCTTTCGTGACGGCGACGAGGTGGAGTTGGGCAGCCGTAAGGAACGACCCATCACCCGCTACTTTCCCGAGCTGGCCGATCCTCTGCAGGCCACCCTGGCCGACCGTTGCGTCCTTGACGGTGAGATCGTCATCGCCGGATCGGCCGGCCTCGACTTCGATGCACTGCTCCAGCGCATCCATCCCGCCGACTCCCGGGTACGGCTTTTGGCCGAGCAGACCCCGGCCTCGTTCGTGGCCTTCGACGTGTTGGCCGTGGGTGACCGCGACCTGCGCCGCCGACCCTTCAACGAGCGCCGAGCCCTCCTCGAGGACATGCTGGCCGGCAGCGCCCCGCCGGTCCACCTCACCCCGGCCACCACCGACGCCGACGTGGCTACCCAATGGTTCGCCCGCTTCGAGGGTGCGGGTCTCGACGGGGTGATCGCCAAGGCCCCCGACCTTGCTTACGTGTCCGACAAGCGGCTGATGCTCAAGGTCAAGCACGAGCGCACGGCCGACTGCGTGGTCGCCGGATTTCGCGTGCACAAGGACGGCGAAGGGGTGGGATCACTGCTGCTGGGTCTCTACGACGAGCACCAGACGCTGCACCACGTGGGCGTGGCCACGTCGTTCAGCACCGCGAAGCGCCGTGCTCTGGTGGAGGACTTGGCGCCGCTGCGAGAGGCGGCGCTGGAGGGCCACCCGTGGCAGGGCTGGGCCGAAGCCGAGTCCGAAGCTGGTGCCAAGGGCCAGCGCCTCCCGGGGGCGAAGTCCCGCTGGAACGCAGCCAAGAACACCTCCTGGGAGCCGCTGCGCATCGAGCGGGTAGCCGAGGTGTCCTACGACAACCTCCAGGGCGACCGCTTCCGCCACGCCACCCACCTGGTGCGTTGGCGCCCCGACCGCGATCCTTCCTCGTGCACCTACGCCCAGCTCGACCGCCCCGTGCCCGAGGAGCTGGCCCGGGTCTTCGGCGCAACCTGATCGCTGATCCGAATCCGGGGCTCCTCGCGGCCTCCTCATCCGAACTTCACCCAATGGTCGTCTCTTGTTTCCGATCACGCCGGGACGACGACACCTCTTCTTCCTAGCTTCGGTGGGAACCGACGACGTGAAGGAGAGAGCCAATGACCGCCATTGACCGACGGAAGTTTCTCAAGGCTGGTACTGCCGCCACCGTGGGAGGCCTGACTGGTGCCGGGCCGCTGAGCGCCCTGCTGGCCAACGTCGCCGGGGCCGACGTCCGGCCCGTACGAGGACGCCGGGGGATCGTCGCTGAGGACAACGGGGGCTACGGGCCTCTCTTCCCCACCCCAGACCTCGCCACCGGAACGACCTTCCTCGCCCTGCCCGAGGGCTTCAGCTACACGGCCTTCGGCCGAACCGGCGAGATGGGGAGCGACGGCTTCCCCACCCCCGACCGTCACGACGGCATGGCTGCCTTTTCCGGCCCGAGGGCCAACCAGGTGCGCCTGGTTCGCAACCACGAGCGGGGCTACAGCCCGGTGCCCTTCGAAGGCAGCGGTGAGCAACCCTTGGTCGGCAACCCAGAGTTCGCCTACGACCGCAACTCGGGCGGCGCCTGTACGACCCTGCTCTTCGACACCAAGAGCATGCGCCTGGTCGACAGCTTCATCTCCATCAACGGGACCAGCGTGAACTGCGCCGGCGGCCTTACGCCCCAGGGTTCGTGGCTCACCTGTGAGGAGACCACCAACGGCCCCTCCACCGAGCTGGCTGCGGCTGGCTTCCAGGAGAGGCACGGCTACATCTTCGAGGTGCCGGCCGAGGGCGGCGTGGTCACCGACCCCCAGCCACTGCGACCCATGGGACGCTTCGCCCACGAAGCCGTCGCCGTCGACCCGGCCACCGGCTCGGTGTACGAGACCGAGGACAACGGCGACGAGTCCGGCTTCTATCGCTTCCTTCCCGTGAATCCGGACAACCTGGCGGCTGGCGGAAAGCTGCAGATGCTGGCGATCCGAGGCCGGTCGAACTTCGACACCCGCACCGGCCAGACCGTAGGACGCCCGCTTCCCGCGGAGTGGGTCGACATCAACGACCCTGATCCGGCGGGGGCCACGGAGAACCGGTCCGCCGTCTTCGAGCAGGGAGCAGCGGCCGGCGGCGCTACGTTCGCCCGCCTGGAGGGTGCTTGGTTCGGCGACGGGCGCATCTACTTCAACTCCACCAGCGGCGGTGAAACCGGCCTCGGTCAGGTCTGGGAGTACCGCCCCCTCGGAGGGTCCTCTCCGTTCGCTTCACGCTTCGGCGGGCTGCTCACCCTTATCTTCGAGTCACCGGACGCCAGCGTGCTGGACAGCCCCGACAACATCGCCGTCACCCCACGGGGCGGCCTCGCCCTGTGCGAGGACGGAGACGACGAGCAGTTCGTCCGAGGCATCAGCGTCGACGGCCAGATCTTCGACTTCGCCCTCAACCTGGTGTCGGAGAACGAGGACAAGGAGTTCGCCGGCGCCTGCTACAGCCCCGACGGAACCGTGCTGTTCGTCAACATCCAGACCCCGGGCATCAGCTTCGCCATCACCGGCCCCTTCGACAAGGGCAGCATGTAGACATCGACGTTCGGTGCTCAGGTCAGGGCTTCTTGGCCCGGCTGGGCTGGACCCGGCGGGGCTCGCCCTTCTGCTTGGCGAAGCTGGGGGGCCAGGGGGCGTCACCCAGGCCGTTCGCCTCGTCCTCTGCCGCCAACTCGAGCAGGCCGTCGAGGGTGTAGGCGACGCCATCGATGCCCGCCCCCACGTCACAGCGCTCGGCGTAGCGGAGCGGCACGGTGGCGATGGTGAGCTCGGCGGGCTCGACCTCGGGCACCTCGTCCCACTCCAGCGGACACGACACCCGACCCTCGGGATTGGGCCGCACCGAGTAGACCGAGGCCACGGTGCGGTCGCGGGCGTTCTGGTTGTAGTCGAGGAACACCTTCTCGCCCCGCTCCTCCTTCCACCATTTAGAGGTGGCCATCTCCGGCAGCCGCCGCTCCACCTCCCGGGCCAGGGCCAGCGCCGCCCGACGTACCTCCAGGAAGTCCCAGCGGGCCTCGATGCGCACGTTGATGTGGATACCCCGGCTCCCCGACGTCTTGGGCCACCCCACCAGGCCGCCTCGCTCGTCCAGCACCTGGCGGACCTCCAGGGCCACCCGGCGCACGGCCTCGAAGTCCACGCCGGGCTGGGGATCGAGGTCGACCCGGAGCTCGTCGGGGTGGTCGACGTCGGCCCGGCGTACCGCCCAGGGGTTGAGGTCGAGGCACCCGGCGTTGGCTGCCCACGCCAGGTGGGCCACGTCGGTGGGGCACAGCTCGTCGGCGCTACGACCGCTAGGGAAGGTGACGGTGACCGTCTCCAGCCAGTCGGGGCGTGACGCCGGCACCCGCTTCTGGAAGAAGAAGTCGCCCTCGGCGCCGTTGGGAAAGCGCTTGAGCACGGTCGGCCGCTCGTAGACGCCCCGCAGGGCCCCCTCTCCAACGGCAAGGTAATAGTTGACCAAGTCGAGCTTGGTCTCCCCCCGGGCTGAGAAGAACACCTTGGACGGGTTGGTGACGGTCACCGTCCGCCCGTCAACCTCCACCTCGACATTCTGCTCGGCCACCTCCAAAGCATCCCACGCCGTACGGGCGGAACTCACCAGTTGTGCCGACGCCTCAGTCCGTGTCGGGACCCGCCGATCGCGCCTCTTCCACAGCCACCAGCGCTTGGCGGAGCCGGCCCATCCACTCGGCCTCATTGCGGCCCACCAGGCGCACGCACCAGGCCAGGGCCTCGCTACGGCTGCGGGCCACGCCGGCATCGATCAGGGTGTCGAGCACGGCCCGCTCCTGCATGCGCAGCCGGGTCATCACTGGAACGGCCAGGTGGGTGAACACGAAGCGCTCGTCGCCGCAGCGGGCGGCCCACGAGACCTTGCGCTCGAAGCGGTGCTCGGCTTCGTGGGCCAGCGCCATGCGAGCGTCGCGCGTCTCCTCCCGGAAGCGCGTCAGCGCCGCCAGGCGAGCGGCGGTCTTGGCCTCGGCGGCGTCGTCGAGGGGCCCAAGGACGAGGATCTCGTCACGGTCGACGGTGACCTCGATCGGTCCGGAGAACCAGGTGCGAGGGACCCGCGCCGCGAACCAGGCACCGACGACCTCCGCCGTACCCGGCGTCTCTCCTGCCATGCTTACAACATTACACTCTTTCGCAGAAGCCAGCAGGGGTAGCGGCCTGGCCGTCGAATACGGCCGCCTTGACGCCCCGGCGGGCCAGCTCGCCCAGCAGCCCCAACGCCGGGGCCAGCTCGGCCAGGCCACCGGCACCGTGGCGAGTGATACGGCCGTCAGCGACCGCCAGCGCCGCCACCGCCGCCACCGTTCCGGCGGCCACCGCCGGACGGTCGACCGCACCCAGGACGGCGACGTCGTGGTGCTCACCGTGGCGACCCCGCACCTCGACCCGGATGGCGCCTAACTGCCCCTCGGCCCCGCGACCACGTGCTGCCGACAGGCGCGTCCTCGCCCGTTCCCGGCGGCTCGAGGCGGATCGACTCGTGACCCGGGCCACGTCGGGGAAGGCCGGAATCAACACCAAGGCATCGACGGGAGCCGCCCGGCGGCAATCCAGCGCCCCCACCGGATCGGGGAACCAGCAGAGCTGGCGGCCTCCCCGGCTCGGAGGTGGGGTCCACTGGCCATCGCGCCAGTCGAGGGCGTCGCCCTTGGCCTCCCGGAGGTGATCGGCGGCACAGGCCGGCCCACCTGTGCCCGTCCGGGCCACGTGGACTTCGTCCACCACGTCGAACTTCGAGGAGGCGTGGGCGGCCAGAAGGCAGCTCAAGCCAGGCGAGAATCCAGCGCCGACCACGACGTGGCATTGCTGGTCCCGGGCACGGGCATCAAGGGCCAACAGGGCCCGCACGTCACCCACGTCGGCGGAGACCGACACCACCGAGACACCGGCGGCCACCAGGCGCTCGGCCATCGGCGCATGGTCACCTCCGGCGTGGGCAAGGACGGCCACGGCGGCGCCCTGCCACCATCGCTCGCCCACGGGGGTGGTGCGCACCCGGCCGGCGTCGGCCATCGAGCGCACCACCTGGCGGGCCCGCTCGTCGTCCCGGTCGGCCACTACCACCTTGTCCACCTCATCGGTGGCGACCAGTTGACGCACGGCCCGGGCGCCCACGGCCCCCGCGCCCAGCACGGCGATCTGCATCGTCGTCAGCGCAGCTCGGTGTCGGCAAGCTCCCGCCAACCGCCGCCCTGGGGCGGCACACCGCCGGTCCCCCGCAGGCGAAGGACGAGGGTGACGACCCCGGTGACCCCGAGGGCGAGCATGGTACGGCGGAGCAAGCTCATCCCGCCGACGATACCGAGCACCCCGATCCCCCGTGCGTCCGCGTCCCGTCCGCCGCAACTCGCCGGCCTCCAGGCATTTGAGGTGCCGGAAGCAACGAGCCTTCAGCTAGGTTAGGCGCCGGTCTCGTGCTGGCAGTGTGGCTGGTGGGGCGCCATGACGTACACCGCCACCAGGAGGTCTCCCGATCAGCGGGACGAGTCACAGCAAAACAGGCAAGGCAAGCTTCGGCCACATCTACGACCGTCCCGACCCGCGGCAGTACTTCGCAACCCTCGATGCCCTCGACTACGCCATCCCGGCCCACGCCCAAGCGGTGTTCTCGGCCATGGTGGCCAGCCGGCTGGCTCGGGCCGACGGGATCGGGCTGACGGTGCTCGACGTGTGCTGCTCGTACGGGATCAACGCCGCCCTGCTCAACCACGACGTCACCCTCGATCAGCTCTACCGGCGCTACTCCTCGTCGGCGGTGGCCGGGCTGTCGAGCGAGGAGCTGGCCTCGGCCGACGCCGTGTTCTACGGGGAGCGGAGGCTGGCGTCGGCGGTACCCGTGGTCGGGCTCGACGTAGCCGCCAACGCGGTGGCCTACGGCCAACGAGCCGGCATCCTCACCGCCGGCATGAGCGTCAACCTCGAACATGGCGAGCCCGACGCCGACCTCACCCGTCAGCTGCAGACGGTTGGGCTGGTGACGGTGACGGGGGGCGTCGGCTACATCACGGGTCGGACCTTCGCGCGAATCCTCGACCACTGCCCGGCTGGCGACCCGCCGGCGGTGGCCGCGTTCGCCCTGCGGTGGGTCGACTACGAGCCCATCGCCGACACACTGGCGGACTATGGCCTGGTCACCGAGAAGCTGGCCGGCGTCACCTTTCCCCAGCGCAGCTTCGCCGACGACCAGGAGCGGGCGTATGTGCTCGAGCAGCTGGAGACGATGGGCATCGATCCGACCGGCAACGAGGCCGAGGGGTCCTACTACGCCGAGCTCTACATCTCCAGGCCCGCAGCTGAGGTGGCCATTCTTCCCATCAGCAAGCTCCTCGAAGGGATCGTGTAGCCGGTGTGCGGTATCGCCGGCGTGTGGGGGCGCTGCGACCTGCCGACCGTGAGGACCATGATGGACGCCCTCGTCCATCGGGGCCCCGATGCCGCCGGCACCTTCATGGCCTACGGCGGAGCGGGCGGCCTCGGTCACCGCCGGCTACGTATCGTCGACCCGGCCGGTGGCGATCAGCCTCTCCTGGCTGGCGACGGGAGCCGGGCGCTGGCCGCCAACGGCGAGGTCTACAACGCACCGGCGCTGCGACGCCGGCTGGAGGACCGGCACCGGTTCACCACCAGGAGCGACAGCGAGGTCGTCCTGCACCTCTACGCCGAGGAGGGGACGAACGCCGTTCACCACCTCGACGGGATGTACGCCTTTGCCATCGCCGACGGTGACGAGCTCTTCCTCGCTCGCGACCCCCTCGGCATCAAGCCGCTGTACACGGGCCAGTGCAAGGGCGACCTGGTCTTTGCATCGGAGATCAAGGCGCTGCCGCCAGGGACGACCGGCGTCCGCGAGTTTCCGCCTGGCGCTGGCTACTCGTCCGTCGGTGGGTTTTCCACCTTCTACACCGTCCCGGATCCCGAGCCGGTCGATGAGGCGCCGCCGGTCCATGCCGGTCGCATCCGGCGCAGCCTCGACGACGCCGTGGTCAAGCGCCTCATGAGCGACGTCCCTCTCGGGGCCTTCCTCTCCGGCGGCCTCGACAGCAGTGCCATCACCGCCCTCATCCGGCCGCACGTCGATGCGCTTCACACCTTCACCGTGGGCGTGGAAGGCAGCCCCGACCTGGAAGCGGCCCGCCTGATGGCCCGCCTTCTGGGGACCATCCACCACGAGCACCTGTTGACCGCTGAGGAGGTGGCCGCTCACCTCCCCCGCATCGTCTACCTCCTCGAATCGTTCGACCAGGACCTGGTGCGCAGCGCCGTTCCCACCTACTTCACCGCCCGCCTGGCCGCCGAGCACGTCAAGGTCGTCCTCACCGGGGAGGGCGCCGACGAGCTGTTCGCCGGCTACCGCTACCACCGTGATGTCGACGGCGACGAAGCCCTGCGCCGGGAGCTGCGTCGCTCGGTGACCGCCATGCACAACACCAATCTCCAGCGGGTCGATCGCATGACGATGGCCCACTCCCTGGAGGCCCGGGTCCCGTTCCTCGACCCGGCCATGATCGAGCTGGCCCTCGGCGTGCCCGTCCCGCTCAAACGGGCACGCCGAGGGCAGCTGGAGAAGTGGATCCTGCGGACGGCGGTCGAGGACCTGCTACCGACCGAGCTGGCGTGGCGGGACAAGGCCCAGTTCGACGAGGGCACCGGGTCCGTCGCCCTGCTGGCCAGCGTGACCGAGGAGATGGGTGGTAAGACCGACGTGCGCGCCTACCGGCAGCGCTACCCGCAGACCGAGCTGCGTTCGGCCGAGGAGTGCCTCTACCACCGCCTGCTGTGCGAGGCCTTCGCTGATCCAGAACCCGTGTTGGCCACGGTGGCACGGTGGTCGAGGCACCGCCTCGCCTCCTGACCCGCGAGCGCAACCCTCACTCGGCGGCGATAAAGCCATTCTCCTCCAGGAAGCCGCGAGCCACGTCCTCGGGGTCCTCACCGTCGACGTCGACCTCGGCATTGAGGCCGATCATGGTGTCAGCGTCGAGCATGGTGGCGATGGGCTCGAAGAGGTCCTCGAGCTGGGGGAACTCCTCGTACACCTCCTGGCGGACGTTGAGGGAGGCGTTGAAGGGCGGGAAGAAGGCCTGGTCGTCCTCCAAGACGGTGAGGCCGAGAGAGGCGATGCGCCCGTCGGTAGCGAAGACCGAGCCGAAGTTGCAGGTCTCGCCCGTGTCCACCTGGGTGTAGACCAGGGCGTCCTGGACCGTCGAGATGTTTTCGGACGGAAGCTCGAAGCCGTAGGCCTCCTCCAGCCCGGGCAGACCGTCGGGACGGGTGGCGAACTCCCCGCCGGCGCAGAAGGTCGCTTCCTCGGGGCTCTCCTCGACCAGCTCGGCCAGATCCGAGATGCTCTGCACGCCGAGGCGCTCGGCGTTCTCGTCGCTCACGGCGATGGCGAAGGTGTTGTCGAACGGGGTCGGCTCCAACCACACGATGTCGTTCTGCTCCAGATCGGCCTCCCGTACCGCCTCGTATTGCTCCTGGGTGCCAGGGAGGCCCTCCTCGTTGCCCAGGTAGGTGACCCATGCGGTACCGAGATACTCCCAGTACATGTCGATATCTCCCGACACCAGGGCGTCGCGCACGGTGGCGCTGCCCTGCAGGCCGATCTGGTCGCTGACGTCGGCTCCCGCCGCTTCGAGGGCGAGCATGGTCATGTGACCGAGGATGAGCTGCTCGGTGAACTCCTTCGATCCGACGGTGATGCTGGCGCCGGCTAGGTCGAAGTCAGCACCGATACTGCCCTGCGTCTCGCCGCCGGAAGCATCGCCGCCGGTGTCCTCGTCAGCCGTGTCTTGTGTGCCGCACGCGGCGGCGAGGAGCGAGAGGCTGACAGCGAGGACGAGCAGGCGCCGGAGGTAGCTCGTGGTTCCGTACATGGGTAGTTCCTTCCGTTGTTAGAGGCCCTTGGGCCGGAGTACATCTTCCACCATCCCCGCCAGCCAGTCGACGAGCAAGGCGAGCACCGCGGTGAGCACGCTGCCGGTGACGAGAACCAGGTCGCGGTTGAGCCGGATCCCGTTGTCGATGATGAAGCCCAGCCCGCCGGCGTTGATGAACGTGGCCAGGGTGGCCGTGCCCACGTTGATGATCAATGCGGTGCGGATCCCGGCGAGCATGACGGGTACGGCCAGGGGCAACTCGATGCGAAACAGGACGGCCAAGGTGGACATGCCCATGCCCCGGCCGGCCTCGATGAGCGAACGGTCGACCTGCTGGAGGCCCACCATGGTGTTCCGCAACACCGGCAGTGTCGAGTAGAGCACCAGGGCGATGATGGCCTTGTCGAAGCCGATGCCGACGGTGACGGCCAGCAGGACGATCACGCCGATGGACGGGACGGCCTGGCCGATGTTGGCCACCGCCAGGAACGGGGCCGACCAGCGGCGGGCGCCACCGCGGGTGAGCAACACGCCGAGGGGCACGGCGATGGCGATGACCAGAGCGGTCGAGACCACCGTGAGCTGAAGGTGCTCGACGAGCTTCTCGCCGATGAAGTCAGCGTTGATGGTGGCCTGCTCGATCCGGTCGAGCTCCTGGCCCTGCACGTAGAGGTAGAGGGCCAAGAGGACGCCGCCGAGCAACGCCGGTGTCCCCAACCACCGCCAGAGAGGCGACGGGCCACCCAACTCGGCCAGGACCTCGTCGGCGAGTTGGTCGCTGGTCGCTACCTCAGCCATTCGCCTGGTCGCCACCTGCCTCGTCGGCGCCTGCCTGGTCGCGGCCTGTCTCGGCGGCAGAAGCCAGGTCGCGAGCTCGGGTGGCAGCGCGCATGTCCTGGATGGCGTTCATGATGGTGGAGATGTCGACCACTCCGAGGTAAGCGCCGGCCCGGTCGACGACGATGGTGCAACCGACCCGTGAGGTGAGCATGGTGTCGAGGGCGTCTTGGAGGGTCGCTCCGGGCTCGACGACGGCGGTGGCAGGAAGGCCGATCCGGTCGAGCGGCTCGCCTTCTCGCGCCACGTCGCGCAGGGTCACCCACCGTCGGGGCCGGCGGTTCTCATCGACCAAGAGGAGTGACCCGTGCTCGCTGGCGGCCAGCGCCTGGCGTAGCGCCTGGCGGTCGTCGTCGAGGCGGGCGACGGCCCAGTCGGCCAGCTCGACGTTTTCCACCCGGCTCAGCTCCAGGCGCTTGAGCGATGCGCCGGAGCCGATGAAGTCCTCGACGAAGCCATTGGCCGGAGCGGTGAGGATGGCCTCGGGGCTGTCGAACTGAGCGATGTGGGAGCGGTTGTCGAGGATGGCGATGCGGTCCCCCAACTTGATGGCCTCATCGATGTCGTGGGTCACGAAGACGATGGTCTTCTTGATGTCTTGTTGCAGACGCAGGAACTCGTTCTGCAGGCGGTCCCGGGTGATGGGGTCGATGGCGCCGAAGGGCTCGTCCATGAGCAGCACCGGCGGGTCGGCGCCCATGGCCCGGGCCACCCCCACCCGCTGACGCTGGCCGCCTGACAACTCCTTGGGATAGCGGTGGCGATACTCGGACGGCTCCATGCCCACCAGCTCGAGGAGCTCGTCCACCCGATCAGCCACCCGGCGCTTGTCCCAGCCCAGGATCTTGGGGACCAGGCCGATGTTGGCGGCGATGGTCATGTGGGGGAACAGGCCGATCTGCTGGATGACATAGCCGATGCGACGGCGAAGGGTGTTGGCATTGACATCGGTGACGTCCCGACCCTCGAGGAAGATCCGCCCCGAGGTCGGCTCGATGATCCGGTTGATCATCTTCAGCGTCGTGGTCTTGCCGCAGCCCGACGGGCCGACCAGGATGACGATCTCGCCCGCGGGGATATCCATCGAGATGGCGTCCACCGCCGGTTCGGGCTGGCCGGGGTAGCGCTTGGTGAGGTTTTCCAGGCGGATCATGGCCGTGTCGCTCAACGGAGTCCCCGTGACGTGGTGATGCGGCCGATGAGCACGAAGACGGCGTCGATGACCAGGGCGAGAAGGACCACGCCGAGGGTGCCGCTGAGCGCCAGGTTGAGGCCCCGATCGGTGCCGGTGGCGGCCAGACCCTGGAAGATGTTGCCGCCCAGACCCGGACCGTTGACGATGGCGGCGATGGCGGCGATGCCGACGATGATCAGCGTCGAGACTCGGATGCCGGTCATCACCACCGGCCAGGCCAGGGGCATCTCAATGCGGCGTAAGCGCTGCCAGCGACCGAGGCCCATGCCGAGCGCCGCTTCGGTGATGGCGGGGTCCACCTCACGCAGCCCGGCGATGGTGTTGCGCACGATCGGCAACAGGGCGTACATGACGAGGGCCAGCACCGCGGGCTGGTAGCCGAGACCGAGCAGGGGCACGAGCAACCCGAAAAGCGCAAACGACGGAATGGTGAGGAAGGTCCCGGTGACGGTGAGCGCCACCTTGGCTGCCGATGGGCTGCGGTAGCAGAGGAGCCCAAGGGCGACCCCGACCACGGTGGCGATGGCCATGGCCACCAGCACGATCTCGGCGTGGTCAAGGGTCAGCTCGACAAGCTCTGACCACTCTTCACGAACATAGTTGAAAAACTCCAAGTCCACCCCCTAGAGCCCCGAACCTAACCGGTGGAGCGGATGCTGTCCGTGACCAGCTCAAGAGGGCCAGTCTCTCAAGCTATGGATACAGGCGGCCGATAGGTAAGGGAGAGCCCCTGAGAGGCGACGCCTGGTTTGAACACCTGGCACCGCATCGGTGCCAGGTCTACGAGGCTTGCCGTGACCTCTCCGCCCCGATCGGAAGAGGAAACCATGCCATCAAGCCGAGTCGTCAGCTCATCCGTCGGAGTAGCCGTAGGTCCTCGACGGAAGGCGCCGTGGATAGCTCCGCTGGCGCTCATCGTCGTCGGCTTCACCGCCCTGCTTCCCATCGTCGGCGTTAGCGCCGCTCAGGCGCCCGTCAACCTCGGAACCGCCGGCAGCTTCGCCGTCCTCGCCGGCTCCGGCATCACGAACACCGGTCCCACCACCATCGTCGGCGACGTCGGAACCCACCCGACTCCCGCGCAGACTGGATTTGGATCGGTGACGCTGACCGGGACGAACCACGGAGATGACGCCGTCACCCAGCAGGCCAAGATCGACCTCACCACCGCCTACAACGAGGCCGCCGGCCGCGGTCCGGTGACATCCGTACCCACCGAGTTGGGCGGAAGCACGCTGACACCTGGCGTCTACGGCAGCCCCACCCTTGGGATCACCGGCACCTTGACGCTCGACACCCAGGGTGATCCGGCCGCGGTGTTCATCTTCCAGGCGTCCTCCACGCTGATCACCGCTTCGTCCAGCAGGGTCGTCGTCCTCGACGGGGGGGACGCCTGCAACGTCTTCTGGCAGGTCGGCAGCTCAGCGACCCTTGGAAGCGACTCCACCCTGATCGGTAGTGTCCTCGCCTTGACCTCCATCACCGCGACGACCGGAGCGACCATTGAAGGTCGTCTGCTCGCCCAGAACGGGGCGGTCACCCTGGACAGCAACACCATCACGAGCCAGGCATGCGACACGACGACCACGACGACGGCAGCACCGGGCGACACGACGACGACCACGATCGCGGCACCGGGCGACACGACGACGACCACGATCGCGGCGGTGCCGGGCGAGTCCACGACGACCACGATCGCGGCGGTGCCGGGCGAGTCCACGACGACCACGATCGCGGCGGTGCCGGGCGAGTCCACGACGACCACGATCGCGGCGGTGCCGGGCGAGTCCACGACGACAACCGCAGCGCGGGACGAGTCCACGACTACGACCACGATGGCGGCGGCGGCCGGATCGACGACGACAATCGCGGCACCGGGCGTGTCGACTCAGACGACCATCGCGTCGACGGCGGCTGCTACGGCGGGCGGGTTGACCGGGACCGAGACGGGCCTGGCAGAGAACTCGACGACGCCTGTCGCCCTGGCCTTCACCGGTTTCGACCGTAGATTGCCGCTGGTTGGCGGCTTGGCGATTGCCCTCGGCCTTTCCCTCCTGGGTCTGTCCACCATGCGCCATCGGCGGTCGGACTGCTGAAGCGAAGCGAGGGCCGTGCCCAGTGTGTTGGTGGTCGAGGATGAACCTGCCATCGCCTGAGACCGACCTCGTGGACGGCGTACCGCTCGGTGCCGACGACTACGTCACCAAGCCCTGTGAGCCACAAGCATCGCTGGCCGGCGGTCGGGGTAGGAACTGCCATCGGCGGCGGGTAGGCGTTGCCCGACCAAGGAGACACCATGGACATCGTTCGAAACGCAGATGGCACCCTCGTCGTTCCCGTCACGTCGCCGAGGCAGTCCCACGCCGACGACGATGCCCCGTCCGTCGATGCTGGCGACGAGGCGACATCGGCGGATGCTGAACCCACGACTCGGCTGCTCCACCCGGGCGAGGGTGGCTACGACGAGGCGCTCGCCGAGTGGGACCTGCAGCAAGACCCTGATCGTGCTCCGGCTATCTCGACCGCTACCGGTCGCGAGGAAGCCATGGCCCTCGTGCATGCCGTAGCGATGTCACCAGACGAAGCGCTGGCACCGGCGGTGGAGGCGCTCGACGATCCCGAAGCGACCGGCGAGGCCTTGCGCCACGTTCTCGTCGGTGGCGTGCACTCAGTCGAGGACTTCGCCGCCGAAGTCGCAGAAGCGGAAGGCGGCGAGCAACTTCCCGCCCATGAGGCGACGAAGATCATCGGTGAGGTGCTGGCCGAGCTCGATCAGTAGGCGAGGACTCGGACCAAGTTCTCCGACGTGCACTCCGACACGACCAGGGCCGCTTCGGTCGCCTCTTCCCCACACTCCCTTCACAGCTGTACGCCTGTGGCGAAATCGAAGCCGTGTGCTCCATGCCTACGGCGGCGACAACAGTTCGGCCAGCGGGCTGTCGTCAAGGTGGCCGAGCAGGTCGGCGGGATCCGTGGGACCTGGAACAGCCCCACGTACCAGGACCTTGTCAGTTGGGAGCTGCGCCACAGGGACGATGTCAACGCGCGTGGATGTGGGGTCGACACCGACGTCAAGCTGGCCAGCCGCTCGGGTCGGGCTGCCGCCAGTGGCGCCCATCCGGGCCGTGCGGGCCGAGCGGACGACGAGGGCGCCGCTGGATGGCTACGTTCTTGGTCATGGTGAACGAGCAACCCAGCCATCAGGAGGTCGTCGAGGCGACCGCCGACGCCGAAGCCACTATGCGTCCCCAGTCGGTGCCCGTGAACATCTACGAGACGAGCGGTGCGCTGGTGGTCGTGGCTCCGCTCCCGGCGGTCGTCGCCGACGACGTCACCATCGAGCTACGTCCGGGGCGCCTTCGCTTTTGGGCTCGCCTGCGCAGTGCCGGGCCGCGGGAGTACCTCGTGAAGGAATGGGACTACGGGGGGTACGAACGCGAGATCGAGGTGCCCGACGAGTACGGCAGCGGGGTCGAGGCATCGATGGCCAATGGGCAACTGGCTATCCGGGTGCTTCGGGGTGAGCCGGTCGAGGCGCTCAACATCCAACCGACCACCAGCACCACCTAGCCCTCACCTAACCCCAATACCGTTCAGCTAGGCCCGAATACGGTCGTACTGGGTGGTCCGTTGGGTTGAGGCCAGCCGGCGTGCCCAGCCCTCTTGAGGTGCCGCATGAAGCTTCTCGAACTCGCGGATGATGGTCCAACTCCATCGCAGACCGGCTTCGATCCCATCCCGACGTCTGTCCTTCTCGGTCACATCAGGAGACCGTCGACGTGTCGTCGGTCTGGCCGCATTGCAGCTTTGCCGCAGCAGAGTCGCTCGGATCCCGTCGTACCGCTCGACGAGAACGTCTGCGATTCGCTATCGGCGCCGAACTGATGTGACGGGCAAGAGCTGACCCGCGGCAGGGCTAGGAGGTTGGTGTTGAACTCATGCGTAGCTCGGCGAGCTGCTCGGCGTCGCTCGCAAGGACGCACCGAGGAAGGAATGGGGTTGACCCGGTTCGACGGACAGCTTGATTATGCCGCCGAAGCGGCCTTGTGGTGGCGGATGGTGGCTTCATACTCGACGGGCGAGAGGAAGCCCAGCGACGAATGGAGCCTCTTCCGATTGAAGAACACCTCGATGTAATCGAACACTGCCCGCCGGGCCTGGGCCCGGCTGGCCCAGAACTGGCGGTCGATGAGCTCGGTCTTCAGCGAGGCGAAGAAGCTTTCGGCCACGGCGTTATCCCAGCATTGACGGGGCCGGCTCAGCGACTGGGTGATCTCGTGGCTGGCCAGCAGGTCGGTGAACCCGCCGGAGGTGTACTGACAGCCCCGGTCGGAGTGGAAGATCAGCCCGGGAGCCGGCCGGCGGGCGCCGATGGCCATGCGAAGTGCGTCGCCCACCAACTCGGTGCGCATGTGCTCGGCCATGGCCCAGCCCACCACCCGGCGGGAGGACAGGTCGATGACCGTGGCCAGGTACAGCCATCCCTCCCAG
>JBBSLT010000020.1:0-22661 GCA_038233555.1 Acidimicrobiales bacterium | reverse complement strand
CCTGGCGGCGGTGGTGGCCGCCATGGTCCCGGCCCGCAGCGCGGCGCGCGTGCCGGTGCTGGCCGCGCTGGCCGGGCGCCGTCCGGCGCGGGAGCGCACCCGCTGGTGGCTGACGCGCGGGGTGGTGGCGCTCGGGCTGGGGATCGGCTTGTGCTGGTGGGGCGGAAGCGGGGGCCGGGAGGCGGCCATCATCGGGGGGATCCTTCTCGTGGTCGTGGGCGTGTCGGCGGCCACCGGTCCGCTGCTCGGCCTGGTCAGCCGGCTCGCCGGCGTGGCGCCCCTCTCGCTGCGACTGGCCGCTCGCGACGCCGGCCGGTCACGCAGCCGGGCGGCGCCGGCCACGGTGGCGGCCATGCTGGCTCTGGCCGGCGCCGTCGGCGGGGTGACCATGGTGCGCAGCAACGAGGCTGAGGTCGCCCAGAGCTACGCCGCCAGCCTCCGGGACGATCAGATTCAGGTGTCGATCCCCTCGGACCGGCCCCCGACGTCGGCGGAGGTGGCCGAGATGGTCGACGTGTCCGTCGCCGCGGTGCCCGGCAGTGTCGGTGGCCCGGTGTCCTTCGCCTACGTGTTGGACGGCGAAGAGCAGGTCACCATCCAGGTGAGCGGCGACCGTGGCCTGGCGGTGGGAGATCTCGACACCCTCGACGCGCTGGGTGCATCGTCGGCTCGCACCGCCTTCGAGGACGCCAAGGTGGTCGGCATCGGCCGAGGGACGGTCGAGAACGACTCGGTGATGCTCTACCGCTACGGCGACGGAGGACCAGAGCCGACGGGACAGCAGGTGCCGGCGGTGGAGGTCGAGGGCCCCTTGCTCTCCGGGTCCCCCCGGTACCTGCTCTCCGTCGCCGCCGCCGAGGAGTTGGGATTCGACGTCCAGCCCTATCAGGTGGTGGTGCGGGCGCCTGGCCCGGTGACCGACGTCGACGTGCGCCGGGTCAACCTCGCCGCCCTCGAGGCCGTCCCGTCCGTCCCGGTGTTCGTGCAGCGGGACTACCCGCCAGCAGGGCTGGCACCGCTGTTCGCCGGGATGCTGGGCGCCGGGGCACTGGTCGCCCTCTTCGTGGTGGCCTTGGTGACGGCGCTCAGCCGGGAGGAGATGCGTTCCCATCTGGCCACCCTGGCCGCCGTGGGCGCCGGCCCGGGCACTCGCCGGCGGCTGGCCGCCGCCCAGTCCGGCCTCCTGGGCGCCATGGCCGCGCTGCTGGCCATCCCCACCGGGCTGATCCCGGCCGTCACGCTGCGCCAGTCGCGGTCGTCGTCGGTGCTCGGGCCTGCCGGCGACTTCATCGTGGCGGCCCAGCCGGTCGTCGTCCCCTGGCTCCTCATCGCCGCCCTGGTGGTAGGCGTCACCGTGCTCAGCACCGCCGGCGGCGGCCTGTTCACCCGGACCCGCGTCCGAACCACCTGAGTTCAGATCTACTCGGCCCAGTGCTCGGGTCCGTGTCACCAGGGGCAAAGTAGCGACTCGGGCCATCACACCGGGAAGCGCTCGATGACCTTGTCGTAGCTTTCCTGGGCATCGGCGAGGGCGACGCGGGAGTAGATCTCAAGGCTCGTCCGGGAGGCGTGGCCGGAGTAGGGCTGGATCAGGGCGTCGTCGATGCCCTGGGTCTTCAGCCAGGTGAACAGGAAGTGCCGCAGTCGGTGCGGAGGCATGTTGTGCTCAAGACCGGCCTTGGCCGCGTACCGGGCCAGGAGCGCTCGCACCCCCCGGGTCGAGTAGGCCTTCTTCCAGCTCGACTCGAACAGGAACTCGGCCCCCTTGGCCCGCTGGGCGTCCATGTGCAGCGAGAGGGTTTCCTTGAACGAGGAGGGGAAGGGCACGTTGCGGTCCTTGGCCCCCTTGCCCTGGGTGATGCGCATCCGGCAGGCGTCCAGGTCGACCTCGAGGAGTCGGATGCCCACCAGCTCGGAGACCCGCACCCCGGTGAAGAGCAGGGTCTTGATGAGGACGATGTCCTGGCCGCGTCGGCCGGTCCACACCTCCTCGTAGTAGCGGCGGATCTCGGCCTCGGTGGGCACGTAGGGCAACCGCTTGGGCTCCCGCTGGACCTCGACCTCCAGCTCGGTGCGCAGATGCCGGAACACGGCCTTGAGGTACGCGTAGTCGGGGTGTTCAGCCCTGAGGTGTTTGGCGAGCTGACGGGCCTTGCGCTTGGGCGGCGTCCGGGTCGTGGGGGGAAGGGGGACGGCCGAGTCGCTCACGATGCTGTTCCCGTGGCGGCGAGGTCGAAGTCGAGGCGGCGGTCCATGTCGAGGTCGAACGAGCCGTAGGGGCGGATGTTGGACCAGAACAGCGCGGTGAGGCCCCGGCGGTCTTCGTCGGTGAGACGCTGCGCCCAGGCCGGTTCGGACAGCACCCGCTGCACGAGCAGGGTGTTGACGTGGACGAGCGCCGCCTGCAGGAGGTGCAGCGCCAGCATGGACACCTCCTGGTGCTCCTTGTCCGGCCCGACCAGGTCGCCCTCCTTGCCATAGAAGACGATGCCGTTGGCGCTGTTCCAGTTCTCCACCACCTGGAGGCTGCCGTGCACCTCCTGGCGCAGCTCGGGCGAGGCCAGGTAGTCGCCGAGGAAGATGGTGCGCACCGCCCGGCCCAGCTCCTCCAAGGCGGCGTAGGTGGGGTGCTTGGGGCCGCCCCGGGTGAAGCGGCGAAGCACCTGCTCGGCCTCGGCCGTGCCCAGGCGAAGGGCGGTTGCGTACTTGACGAGCTGGTCGTACTGGCGGGCGATCAGGTCCCAGTCGATGGGCCGGCCGGAGATGACCGGGGCGATCCGGCTCCAGGTCTCCTCGCCGCCCGGCCCGTAGAGGCGGGCCGAGCCGATGTTCTTGAGCCGGGGCATCAGCTTGAAGCCGAGCAGGTGGCAGAAGGCGAAGCCGACCACCGAGGCGCCATGGGTGTCGACGTAGTTGGTGTCCACCTCGGCCGAGGTGAAGTGGCGCAGCAGCCCCTCCAGCATGGCCGCCACCTCCGAGGCCGAGCAGCTCTTCAGCTGGCTGTAGATGCACAGCGAGCGCCGCTCCACGTGCCAATAGATCATGACCCCGGCGCCCCCATACCGGACGTGGTACTCGGTCATAAAGTTCGACGACCACGACCCGAACTTCTTCGAGTCCGACGCACAGGCGGTGCCCTCGCCCCACCACCCCACGTCGCGCACCGCGAAGGTGGCGTTGACCAGCCTGGTGATGGCCCGGCGCAGGTTGTCCCGATTGACGAACAGCCGCCGCACCCGGCGCAGCATGGCCTCGGACTCGCCGCCGACGACATGGCGGATGCCCACGTTCGTGCCCAGCCCAAACAGCACGAGCAGCAGACGGCGGCGCAGCACCGCCCGATCGGTCACCTCCCGGGAGGCGACCGAGGTGAACTCCTCCGTGAACCCGGCGTCGAAGTCGGCCTCCTTGAGGACGTCGAGAAGATCGAGAACGCCCCACCGCCGCTGGACCTCGCCCTTCAGCGCGACCAGGTTGGCCGGCTCCGGCAGCTTCTTCAGCGACGGGACGCTGATCCAGGGCTCACCCCGCCGGGTCGTGATCCTCACCCCGCCGGTGGTGCCGGCTCCGATGCCCTCGTCCAGGCGGGTGAGAGCGTCCCGCATCCGTGAGCGCAAGTCGTCGCCGAACGCCGTGGGGTCCAGGGGCTGGCGGATGGCGGCGTAGTGCACGTCCCGGTTGGCCTCGAAGTCCGCAGGCAGGTCGTCCTCCGGGTTGCGCCAGCGGTTGGCCCCGGCCACGTAGACCTCCCGGCGCCGGATCGCCTCCCGCAGCGACCGCAGGACGCACAACTCGTAGGGGATCCGCTCCACCTGCCCCGCCTCGTCGACCACCGCGTCGCGCCATTCCCTGGGCACGACGCCCTCGAGGGGCACCTTCTCGCCCTCAGCGTAGAAGCGCTCCCGGCTCGGGCGCTTCGCGTAGTGGCGGAGGAGGACGAGGGCGTCCATCACCGGGCGATAGGCGGTGTTGTTGCACCGGAAGTCCAGCGCGGCGAGCAGCTTGGGCAGCATGCGCCGGTAGTGGGCGGAGTAGGACGAGCGCAGCACCGTGCGCACCCGCTGGCGGAACACGGTGTCGTTGGCCCGAGCCTCGGCCACCAGGTCCTTCAGGGTGGCCTCGCTCACCACCGGGTACAGGGCAGCCCGAACCGTGTCGTCGGGATGGTCGAGGGCGGCCTCGGCCACCGCGAACAGGATGCCCTCCTTGCCCCGGACCCTGCGGAGGTTCTCGAGCAGCTCGCCACCGACCTTGCGTTCGGCGGTGGCGTCGACCTTGTGGACCAGGATGATGAGCAGGTCGACCAGGCCGTCGACGATCTCGGTCTGCCTGGCCCAGCACAACGCCGCCAGCAGGGTCAGGCGCACCGGCGCCGGCGAGGCCCGCAGGTCGGAGGGGTACAGACGCGCCGCCCGGGCCCGCCACGCGTCGACCAGCTTCTCCGAGAACCCCGTGAACAGCTCGGCGGGAAGCCCAACCGCCTTCACCCGGGCCAGTTTCCCGATCTCGACCAGCAGTGTCTCGATCCCGGGCTTGGCCGGATCGGCCTTGAGCTCGGCCAGGAACCCGGAGTCGTCGGCCTCGGCGACGAACGCTTCGAGCCCGGCTGTGACCGTCCCGCTCAGCCGGGAGGCGACCTCCGTGGTGAAGCGGTGGTCGAAGGCGGCCCGGGCCGTGCCCACGACGCGCTCGATCCGGCTCGGGGCGGGAGGCTCGATGTGCTCGGCCCGGCAGCGGGCCACCAGTGCCTCCCGCAGCCGGTCCTCGGACAGCTCCACCGGGCAGACCTGCTCGGTCAGCCAGCCGGCGAGCTTGTCCTCGTCGCCGACGGTGGCTTCCCGGAACCCGAGGGCCTTACGGATCTGGGCCCGGTGGTACTTGATCGCTCGGCCTGACCAGTCGTAGCCGGTGAACTGCTCGGCCGGCACCTTGACCTGATTGGCCATGTAGTCGACGGCGGGGCGAGGCACCTCGCTGGCGTGGCGCGGGAAACGGGCCTCGAGCTCGAAGAATTTCAGGAGCACGCCGAAGCCCAGCCTCGTGGCCCCGGCCTTGTTGGCCAAGAGCACCCAGTCCTCGTCGACGAGGGTCCAGCAGGCGATCAGCTCCTCCGCCGACCACTCCCGTCGCATGCCCCCTCCTACGCTGTTTCGGCCGGGAAGGCAGAGGCTACCGGAAAGTGCCGAGAACAGTTGGAGTCGGCACAGTTTGCGGTGGGATCAAGTAGCATGCGGCACAGATCCCGGTGGGGGTCATAGCCAGAACCGGGGTATTGCCAAGACCACTAACATATCCGGCACTTCCAAGTCCCGTTGGAGTTGACGCAGACACCCGGGACACTGGTCGAGACCTCCGACTTTCGCGTGGACCCTCAGCCGGTCAGACCCCGCTCAAACGCGAAGCAACCGATATTACTGCTAGCGCGGACTTGCGGCCACGAGGACGTGGCCGAACAGCGTCAGTCCGCTGATCTCTTGTTCGATTGTCGCTGCGTCGATCGAACTGTCTGCACCAGCCGGCACTCGCCGAGCTGATCGGTGTCCACGTCTCACAGCTTCGCCGCTATGAAGCCGGCACCAGCCAGCCCACCCTCGACGTCATCCGCCGCCTCGCGCTCGCCCTCAACACCAGCGCAGATGTGCTCGTTTTCGGGCCCATCGCGTCGAACCTGGGATGACCGGCTGGTGAGTATCCACCACTGAGGCGGGGGCCTCGCCGAATCTCGTGACTGTCGAAGGTACGAGAGACGGGAGGCCCCGTGGTCGAAGGTAGCGCTGCGCTGTGGTTCGGCGCGTCAGGGTACGAGGTGCTCGACGTCGTCGACGACGGGGTCGAGCTGGTGGTGGCCGTGCAGACGACGGCGACGGTCGTGGGCTGTTCGGGCTGTGGGGTCCAAGCGACGGCGAAGGACCGCCGGTGGGGTCACGCTGCGCGACGCGCCGAGCGGCGACCGGGCGGTGCGCCTGCGCTGGCGCAAGCGGATCTGGGAGTGTCGCGACGACGACTGCGAGGTGCGCACCTGGACCGAGCAGACGCCCCTCGCTGAGCCGCGCCGGGTTCTCACCGCCCGAGCCGGCGAGTGGGCCACCGACCGAGTGGCTGCCCTCGAAGGCACTCCGAGCTCGATCGCCCGAGGCTTCGGGGTGTCGTGGTCCACGGTGTGGTCAGCGGTGGAGCGCATCGGCCGGGCCCGGGTAGACGACGCCGATCGGGTGGGGCCGGTGACCATGGTCGGCTTCGACGAGACGGTCATGCAGCCGGCTCAGCGTCGGCGCCGTCGGCGCTTCGTCACCGCCGTGGTCGACGTGGGCACCGGCCAGCTGCTCGACGTGTTCGAATGGCGATCTGTGCTCCCAGCCGCGAGCGCCGGGATTGACGTGTTGGACGACGGCGCCAACGACGAGAATCGCCGCGACGACAACCGCCAGCCTTACGCGCCGCGCCATTCAGCTCGCTCCGCCGTCCTCGACCACTGCCAGTTGGGCGGCGGGACTCCAGCCTGGCGGCGGTCGGCGCTCAGCCGAGAACCACTCGCACCCACCAGCCTTCCACCGCTCACGAAGCCGCCGATGAACCTGCTGTCGCTTCGCGGCATCGCCACCTGCTGCGTCGTCGTAGCCGAAGTGAGTCCCGCACGACGGGCATATCTCGTCTGAGGCGGACTCGTCAGCCCACGGCGGCTCGGACAGACCGGCGTACCCGCAGACTGGGCAGGCGGCAGCGGTCTCGGCTACCGGATCGCTCACGGCGCGTACCCGGGCTGCGCTTGCCAATAGTCCCAGTTCGTCGCGTACCCATGAGAGCTCGGATCGGGCCGATAGAAGGTCCGTGTCGTGCCAGACGGGTTGTAGGCGCCGAACGTGTTGGTCGACGGGTCGTAGATCCGGATGGCTCCCGTCTTCGGGTCGATCTTCGTCGGTAGCCCTCGCTGGAGTCCCGTCTGAAAGAACTCCGACGCTTGGCCGGCGTAGTCATCCGCGCTCCGCGCACCGAAGTCGGCGCCGTGACGGCGGAAGTGGTCGGACAACGTGTTTGGTCGCCCCCACGTCTGCGATGTCGGCAGTCGGAGTGCCGTGTTTGGGGCACCGCTCCGCGCCTTGCCACCACAGAGATAATCAATCTCGAGGAGCCGCATCGAGAAGCACCGCACGAGCCCGATGGCGACCAATGCCCCAGCCACTGCCGCCAATACATTACGGGAAGCCTCGCCTGGAGACCCCGCTTCCGCGCACGGCGTGACGCCGTTGTGGATGGAGATGCTGTCCAGCGTATTTTCCGAACACGGAGGTGCTGCTGGGGGGGAGGCCGGTGGGCGGCACCCAGTGCCCCACCCGCATCGCGCCCTTGGCCAGTGCCCGTCGTCGAAGAACGCCACCGGGTTGGCCCCGGCGAAGAGGTAGCGGTTGCCGGTGAGGGGGTCGAGCGCCAGGCCCACGTCGAGTCCGCCGGAGACGAAGGAGTCGGCGGTGGAGAAGCGGGCGGTGGAGGGGTCGTAGAGGCGGGGACCGAGCACCACCGAGCCGGTCACCTTGTCGGTGATGGCACCCTGGAAGCCAAGCGTCGAGCCCTTGGCCTTGGGGTCGGTGACACTCGAGCCGCCGGGTTGGGGCTTGCCGTAGGGGTCGAAGGCGCTCTGTTCGGCCACACTGCCGTCGTCATTGAGCTGGGTGGCCACGTTGCCATCGACGTCGGGAAGCAGCCAGCGCCAGGTGCCCCCGGTGTCGGTGGGATCGGCGTGGCCGTCTATGACGCGGTAGGACTGCTGGGCCAGCGCCGCTCCAGAGGTGGCGCAGGCGTAGCGCACCAGGGTGGCGCCGTTGCCATCAGTCTCCTCGGCCAGGGATGATCCGGCGCCCCAGTAGAAGTACAGGGTGGTCTCGCTCCGCTCGGGCCCAGCCCCGGGCTCGGAGCGGGAGATGAGGCGGTCGGTGCCGTCGTAGATGGAGGTGACGTCGTCGTCGGTTGCCGTGCGGTCGTCGACGGCGGTGGTGTGGCCCAGAGGGTCATAGGCGCTGGTTGTGTCGGTCCCGTCTCCCTGGCGCAGGGTCTCTTGGCCCAGCCCGTCGTAGGTGAAGGTCTCGGTGTCGGCGACGCCCCCGGCGGTGGTGGTGCGGGAGTTCAGGCGCCCGTTGGGGTATTCGGCGGTGACGGTGGCCACCACGGCGCCGCTGGTGGCTCCCGTGGTGGTGGCGCCTTCGATGTTGGAGCCGTCGTCGAGGTCGTAGGAGACCGACAGGGCCTCGCCCGCCGCTGGGTCGGCAAAGGGGCTGGTCCAGGAGGTGAGGCGCTCGGCCAGGTCGTAGCCGTAGCGGGCCGTGCCGGCGATGGTGAGCCCTCCGGGCTGCAGCGCCGTCACATACTCGCTGTTGCGCTGGCCGCCGTTGTCGTAGGCGATGGCGGCGTGGCCGCGCAGGACCTGGTTGGCCCCGTTGCGCCACGTCATGGCCTTGGGCATGGCGTCAGCGTGCCACTCGAAGCCGGCGGTGGCCACGCCGGAGCCGAGCGTGCGACTCGAGGCAGCGCCCGAGGGCAAGTAGGCGGTGGTGGAGACCTTGGCCCGCCAGTCGGTGACCGAGGTGGGCTGCCCGGCGTCGTTGTGGCCGTAGGTGGTGGTGTAGGAGGGCCCGCCGGGGGTGGCGTGGGTGGCCGAGGCCCGGGCGGCGTCGGGGTCGTAGGTGAAGGACTGAGTGCGCTCGACCAGGGCACCGGTCTCGGGCGAGCGCACTGCCTGGGTGGAGCTCGCCATCCACCCCCGCTCGTCGTAGGCGAAGGCCTGACGATGCTGCAGCTCGCCGGCGTCGCAGCTGCCGGCGCCCGCCGAGGTCAGCGTGCGGACCTCGCGCAGGTTCCCGTCGGCGTCGTAACCCGAGGCAGGAGCCGCTCCGGCGCCGTAGTGGCAACGCGCCATGGTGGCCTTGGCTGAGCCGGCGGCGTCGAAGTCGGTGGAGAGCACCGAGGCCACCGTGTCGTCGGGGTTGTGGGTGGTCTCGGCTCTGCGCACCACGGCACCGCCCACCTTGTCGATGCGAGCGACCTGGGAGCCCTCGCCGTCGTAGGTGTAGTCCACGGTGTGGCCGGGGTTCTGCGGGTCGGCGGTCTGGGCGGCCAGGCGATCGAGAGCGTCGAAGGCGAAGGTGGCGTTCAGTTGCGCCCCGTTGCCGGAGGGCTGGGCCACCGAGGTGGTGTTGCCGGCGGCGTCGTAGCCGGTCGTGGTCTCGAGCCAGCGGTCCACGCCCAGGCGCCGGCGAAGCGAGGTCGCCTGGCCAAACGGGTCGAGTCTCTGGGTTGTCGAGGCCACCACCCCGTCGATGCTGCGGGGGCCCTCGGTCACGACCGCCTCGCCATGGGCGTTGTAGGACATGCGGGTGAGGCGGGGCTCGGCATTGGATGACGTCTGGGTGCTCGAGGCCACGGAGCCGGCAGGGCTGTAGGACAGCGTGGTCTCGGGGCGCTGGCCCTCGGCGTTGGTCACCGGGCCCAAAGAGCGCCTCGGTCGTCCGGCGAGGTCGTAGAAGGTCTCGCTGATGGCCCGGGCGGTGCCGTCGGCGGGGGCGTCGGTGCTGCGCAGCGCCC
Organism: Acidimicrobiales bacterium; assembly: GCA_038233555.1. Classification (GTDB taxonomy): domain Bacteria; phylum Actinomycetota; class Acidimicrobiia; order Acidimicrobiales; family CADCSY01; genus JADDRA01. The sequence goes on along the minus strand of JBBSLT010000020.1, from coordinate 13,088 downwards.
GGTTGGGCCAGTAGCCGTAGGTGGTGGTGGCGCCCCGGGCGCTGGTGGCGTTCAGGGCGGTGCCGTCGTTGTTGTAGGTGCTCGACGTGATGGTGCGGGCACCGCCGTCGGGACCCGGGGTGGACGTCTGGGTCATCCAGTCGTTGGCGTCGTAGGACCACGTGGTGGTGAAGTCGCCCTCGGCCGGGGTGGCGTTGCCCCGGGGGCTGGTGCGCGCCGTGCGGTTGTCGTTGGCGTCGTAGGCGAAGGTGGTGACCTGATCCTCGGCGTCGGTGCTGCGCAGAAGGTTGTCCCGTTCGTCGTAGGACGAGGTGCGGCGGTGGCCGTCCCGGTCGACCACGGCGGCGGTCATCCCGTAGGGGGTGGAGGAGAACACCTTGGCCTTGCCGGCGGCGTCGGTGATGGTCTCGGGCTGGCCGGTGGCGTCGTAGCCGAAGCCCGCCGCCGCGGCGTCGCCGTAGGTGGTCACGTCGGCCACGTCGGTCCGGGGGCCGTCGATCGAGGCCACCAGCCCGCCGCTGGTGGGATGGTGGGACGTGGTCGTGGCCCGGTCGCTGGCACCCACGGCGGCGTCGTGGGGCTGGCCCAGGCTGGGCGTGCCTCGCTGCACGGCGCGTGTGAGGTTGCCGGCACCGTCGTAGTCAAAGTCGGTGATGCGCAGCTGGGCGGCCACGTCGGCGGCCAGCGCCACCCGGTCCAACTCGCCGACCGTGGCGCAGTAGCCCTCGGCGGAGATGTCGGGATTGGCCGGGGCGGCGGCCGGGTCGCACCCGGCGTAGACAGCGCCGGGGCTGAGGAAGCTGTAGTGCAGCGTGTTGCGCACCTCGCCCTGGTGCACCGCCTCGCCGGCGGGGGCGTCGACGGCGTTGGGCGAGGGGGTGATGGTCTCGCGCAGCAGGCCAAGGTCGTTGTAGCGCATGCGGGTGGTGGCGCCGGCCCCGTCGGTGCTCGACGTCATGCGGTTGGCTGACCACCCGTAGGTGGTGGTGACCGGCCCCTGGTCGGTGCCGGGGTCAGCGATGGACAAGACGTTGCCACCGGCGATGCGCTCGTCCTCGGCGCTCACCGGCGTCCGGCCGCTGAGGGTGTAGGTGGTGGCCACCGCGAGGGGGCTGAGCGCGGTGGTCTCATGGGCACCGTCGGCGGCGGCGGGGCCGTAGCGCCACTCCCAGTCGTTGGCCCGGCGGTCGTTGAGGAAGCGCAGCTGGGCCAGGCCGTCGGCGTTGGCCTCGTAGCGGAAGTCGGTCCCCTTGGAGCGGCGGGGGTCGACCACGCCGGCCAGCAGGTCGTCGTTGCCGTAGGTGTAGCTGGTGGTGCGCCGCTCGGCGTTGCCCTCGGGGAGATGGGCGTTCTCCACCACCTGCATGAGGCGCGATGCGCCCAGCAGGCCGCCGGAGTCCACGTCGAAGTCGATGGTGCGGGCCCAGGAGCGGACCTGGCCGGTGGCCGGGTCGGTGGCGCTGAGTTCCGGGAGGATCTCGACGATGTCGAGGTTGGCGTTGGCGTCGTAGTTGAGGCGCACCATGTCGCCGCTCCGGCGGTTGTGGATCACCTTGGCCAGGCGCACCTGGAGTCCGTGAAGTCCGTAGGTGTAGCTGAGCTGGTTACCGTTGCGGTCGGTCACCCGGGTGAGGCGCCACGTGGGCGAGGCGAGGCCGAGGCCCGGGCCGATGTTCGTCGCCCGGTAGGTGACCCCGTCGGGGCGCACCAGGTCGTAGGCGGTGACCAGGCCGAGGACGTCTTGTTGTTCGACCACGCGCAGGTCCACTCCCGCCGGCGACTCCCAGCGTCCGCCCGGCCCGCCGCGGCGCACGAAGCGGTGCGTGGTCCCATCGGCGTCGGAGAACTCGAGCACCTGGCCGAGCACCTGGTACACCCCGTCGACGATGTCTCCGAGATTGGCCAGGGCGAGGGGGCGGGACAGGTCGAGATCGCCCACGGCGCCGGTCAGGCCCTCCAGGCCGGCGCTGAAGTCGCCCACCGAGAGGTTCCAGCCCCGGCCGAGGCCGTCGTCGGTGTCACCGCGCTGGCTGTTGTAGACGTGGCGGACCCCGACGTTGAGGCCCTGGGCAGGGATGTCCTCGTCGTCGTCCACCACCACCAGGTTTCCGTTGTCGAGGTTGGTGTAGGCGGTGGCGGGCCCGAGGTCGGTGCTGTCGAGGGGGAAGAACTGCTCCAAGCCGAGGTCGTCGGAGGCGGCGCTGGGGTCGAGGCCGAGGCGGGGCAGGATCAGCCCGGCTTCCCCGTCGACGACGAGGGGGCCGAAGCTGGCATAAGGCCCGAGGTTGCCGAGGGCGTCATAGGCGCGGACGTGGAAGAACCACACCCCATCGGCCAGTTCAGCAGAACTCGCGGAGGTGGCCGAGGTGGTCGACTCGCCGTCGGTCGAGCCCGGAGGAGTCTCCGAGCCGGTGAAGGACCAGCGGTAGCCGGTCACTGCATGGGTTCCGTCGGGCGCCGGGCTCCAGGTCATGTCCACGCTGCGGTCGGGGGACGACACGCCCCTCAGGTGCGAGGTGCTCCTGAGGTCGCCCGGTGCGCCCGGTGCCACCGTCGGCGGCGCCGTCGTGGTGGTCGTCGGGGGGACCGTCGTAGTGGTGGTCGGGGGGACCGTCGTAGTCGTCGACGTGGTGGTCGTCGGCGGTGGTACCACCGAGAAGGAGTACCAGAGGGCCCAAGGTGAGATGTCAGTTCCGTCGCTGGAATACACGGCGTAGCGGTAGTCGCCGGCGACCAGGGTGGGGATGTTGGCAGATGACTTGCAACACGACGTGACGTTGCCGTCGCCTTCGTAGATCTTGGCCCACGTGCCATCGCTCTGCTTGCGCTCCAGCCAGAAATGGTTGAACCCGTAGTCGCCGTCGGCGTCGGAATAGTCCGCGCTGAGCGATGTCGGAGACGAACTGAGGACGGCGTTGGGAGCAGGTGAGAGCCGGCTGGGGTCGCTCGGGACCTCCGGGACCGAGTTGCGCCAGTCGACCTCGAGGTAGGGGTGGTAGGCGGCGTTGGAGTAGTCCTGGGAGCGGAAGCTGCGGGAGCTGTCGGTGAGGTTGTGGCTGGCCAGCAGGGCGAAGCCGTGGTTGGGGTGCACCCCGTTCTCCCAGTTGCGGGCCATCGAGGTGACGTTGAAGCGCATCCAGCCGGTGCCCACGCACCCCGCCGGGGTCTGCACGGAGTCGTTGGCGTCGTAGTTGGGCCCGAGCTGGGACGCGTACTGGTCGGGATACTGCTGCCAGTCCTGCGTGGTCCGCTTGACGTAGACCGCGGTGTTGCAGTTGTCGGCGGAGTAGTTGTAGGCGCCCAGGGTGGCGTTGGAGATGTAATGGGCGCCGTCGCCCGGGGTCATGCTTGATCGGGCGTTGGAGCCGAACTGCAGGTAGCTGCGGTAGCGGGCAGCGCTGAAGCGGCCGATGGCCAGGCGGGACGAGCCGGAGTAGGCCGAGGTGGTGTTGGCGCTGTAGTAGAAGGTGTCCGCGTAGAAGTAGGGCTGGTCGTCGTAGTGATACTTGTAGGTCGGGTCGACGGTGACCGGATAGACCCGAGCCGGGTCGTCGAGCCACGCGCGATCGACCTTCACCTCCAGCGCCTGGCCACCCTCATGGTCAACCAGGCGGTAGGTCACGGCCTCGGAGCGTGCTCCGGCTTCACCGCCGGCGAGGGCCGAGTCGATCATCCAGCCCGGTGGCGTCTCGAAGCGGGTCCGTCCGACGCTGTCTTCGTAGACGACGGCGCCGTCCTCGTTGATGCGGGCGGTGAGCCCATCCAGGGCGAGGGGGAACACGAAGGTGTCGGCGACGTTGCGCGACCGCAGGACGAGCTCCTCCTTGACGCCGTCGCCGTTGGACTGCAGACGCAGGTCCACCCCGGGGAGGATCCCCCGGTAGGCGACGGTCGACTTGCCCGTCGTGGGGTCAGGGGATGCACTTCCGGGCCGGGCCCCCTCCAGCGAGAAGGCGACGGAGAAGCCGTCTTCTGTCTCCAGGCGCGCCAGTTCAGCGTCTTGGTGCCGCTCGGCAACGGAGAGTAGGAACTCGTTCGCCCGGCGGTTGTCGTGGCGGCCGTTGCCGGCGGGGGTGAGGTCACGGCCCACATCGAGCCACTGATCGCCCTGGCGATGATGGACGGGCGAGGCGAACAGCTGCGAACGGTAGACGCCGGGTTCGTCTGTGGCGAAGGTCTTCGATTCTCGCTCGCGCATGCCGACGATCTCTTGCCCCGGAGGCACGCCGTCCGAGTTGCTCGGGTTGTCGCCGTTGGTGGGCGGGCCGCTGGCCGTCTGCGGTGGGGCGCTCTCGGGCGCCACTCCCAGGGCCGGCGCCTTCTCGTCTCCGGGATCCGACTGCGCCGACGCTGTGGGAGTCACTCCCGCCAGCATCGCCATCGCCACGACGACAACGACCGTTCGCTTTGCCCATGCAGCCACGACGAAGCCTCTTCCTCTGTGCACGCAGCAGCGGTCGCCGCCCTAACCCTGCCATCGGCGCGGGACCGGCTGGACTTGAGGAGCGCGAGCTGTTCGTCATTCAACCGCAATGTGTCGTCACGCTTGCCGGGATGGGCTCCCCAGACCTTCAGACCGTGGCCCAGACCCCTGATCCCGTTTCCCGTCAGCCCTACTTTGCCCCTGGTGACAGGGACCCGAGCACTGGGCCTACTCGGTGCGGGCGAGGTTCGCGGTATGGTGCACTTCAAGTACCGCTGACCAGCTACAGGAGTGATGATGGCCCGCCCGACGTCGTTCCGCCTGCCCGAAGAGCTTCTCGATCGCCTCGAGGAGGAGAGCCGGATGAGGGGGACGACGATCACCTCGCTCGTGGTGGCGCTGCTCGACGAAGGACTCAAGGTTCGACGCTTTCCCGGTGTCGTCTACCGCGACGGACCGGTGGGGCGACGGGCGAGCCTGGTCGGCGGTCCCGACATCTGGGAGGTGATACGAGACCTTCGCCACGCCCCGGGCGCCGGCTTGGATCGCATCGAACACGTCTCGGCCGAGGCGGGCGTGCCCGTAGGGAGCGTGTGCCTCGCCGCCGACTTCTACCTGGCCTACGAAGGGGAGATCGACGCGCTCATCGCCTCCGATGAGCATGCCGCTCAGCAGGTCCAACACATGATCGAGCAACGGGAGCGGCTGCTCTCTCGGTGAGGTGGCTCATCGATGAGATGCTCCCACCCTCGACGGCAGCCGAGCTGAACGACCTCGGGCACGATGCGGTGGGGGTGTTCGAGGTTGGCATGGCCCAGGCTGCGGACGAGGACCTCTATCTCCTGGCCGTCGAGCAGCAGCGGATCGTCGTCGCCGAGAACTTCGCCGACTTCGCCCGGCTCGGGGAGCAACGCCTCGCCCGAGAGCAGCTGATGGTACCTGTCGTCTTCGTTCGCAAGCGTTCCTTTCCCCGAGGAGGAGGACTTGCCCATCACCTCGCTCTTCATCTCGATCGCTGGGCTCGCGACCACGTGGATCCCTATCCCGGCCCCCATTGGCCGTGAGGGCCGCCGGCTCCGGAAGGTCCCTCAGGCGGGCTCCAGCAGCTCCTCGGGGTCGTCGGTGCCGGCGGCGGCGAGCTGCCAGCGTCCCGAGGACTTCTCGAAGCGGTACCAGCGGCCGTCGCGACCGAGGCGGAGCTGCACCCCGCCGGCCATGCACAGGCGGTTGCCGTCGACCTGGACGGTTCCGCCGGGTGCGCCCCCGGCCACGACGGCGTCGCGGGCGGCGGCCATGGTGGTGGTCGGCGGTCGCCAGCGGGATTCGCCCAGCATGCGCAAGCCGTCGCTGCCGCCATGGCGCCAGGCGATGGCCCGGCGGGCCAGCTCCCGAGGCGTCAGCCCCGAGCGGCGGGCCAGCGCCGGCCACTCGTCGGTGCCCAGGGCCGCCGCAGCACGGCGGGCCAGGTCGGCGGACTCCTCCAGCTCGAGGCCCGAGCCGGCCTCACCTTGGGTCTGGCGCCATGCCCGCTCGGCGGCATCGACCACGAGCGCTCGCAGGCCCACAGCGGTGAACGGGGCGCCGGCGGGCGGGTCGACCGGCCAGGGGGCGGGGCGCCCTGGGGCAGCCCGAGGCGACGGTGTGTCGGGCAGCACCGCCAGCGGACGTTCCCACGCCGCTCGCGCCGGCATCCCGGGGTCGGCGGGGAAGGCGACGGCGGCAGGCGCCCCACCAGGTGCAGCGGTTGCCTCACTGCGCCGCCGGCGCAGCTCGGCCAGCACCTGGTCGCGGCTGCGGCCCCGCAGCTCGAAGAGGGCGAAGGGGTCGGCGTCGAGCTCGTCGGCCACCAGGTAGCACACCGCCGCGCTGTGCTTGCAGGGGTCGGCCCAATCGGGGCAGGAGCACCGGGGCTGAAGCTCTCCGGCGTCGGGCAGCAGCTCGACGCCCACGGCTCGGGCGTCCTCGACGATCCCGGGGTCGAGCTCGCCGTCGAGCAGCGCCGCGGTGTGCCCGGCCTTGGCCGCCACCGCGGCGAGGACCTGCTCCCACTCGTTGTCGTCGAAGGTGCGGATGCGCACCCGGACTCGGTAGGGCGAGGGGCGCCGGCCGGCCACGGTGGCGGTGATCTCCCCGGCCGAGAGCACCAGGGCACTGGCCCGGTTGGCTCGGGCGTAGGTCCGGCCCCGGGGGAGGCGGTTGGGGTCGAGGCGGGCCCGGTGCTCGAGGGCGTCGGTCCACGCTCGGCCCCACCACGTTGCCCCGAAGGTGCGCCGAGCTGGGCTCACGGCGCCACCGCCGCGGCCACCGGTGCCGCCGCCGCCATCGACGAGCCGCTGAGCGAGACCAGGTCGGCCAGGTCGGCGTCGCTCAGCTCCGAAACCCACGCCTCCCCGGCACCCACCACCTTCTCGGCCAGGTCGCGCTTGGAGCGCAGGACCTCGGCGATGCGGTCCTCCAGCGTCCCCTCGCACACCAGGCGATGCACCTGCACGGGGCGGTCCTGGCCGATGCGCCAGGCCCGGTCGCTGGCCTGGTCCTCCACCGCCGGGTTCCACCAGCGGTCGTAGTGGACGACGTGGGTGGCGCGGGTCAGGTTGAGCCCGGTGCCACCGGCCTTGAGGGAGATGACGAAGGCGTCGGCCTCGCCTGCCTGGAACCGGTCGACCATCTCCTCGCGGGCCCGCATCGTCAGCGAACCGTGGAGGAACAGGGTGCGGTTCCCTTGGTCGCCCAAGCGGCGTTCGAGCAGGCGACCCATGGCCACGTACTGGGTGAAAACCAGCGCCGCCTCGCCTTCCTCGGCGATGACCTCCAGCAGCTCGGCGGTGGCGTCGAGCTTGCCCGAGCGACCGGCCAGCGGTCCGGGCTGGCCGAGGTAGTGGGCCGGGTGGTTGCAGATCTGCTTGAGGGCGGTGAGCAGCTTGAGCACCAGCCCGCGCCGGCCGATGCCCTCGGCCCCCTCGATCTGGGCCAGGACCTCGGCGGCCACCGCCTTGTACAGCGTGGCCTGCTCGGCGGTGAGGGACACGATGCGGTCGGTCTCGGTCTTGGGAGGCAGCTCCGGCGCGATGGTGGGATCCGACTTGCGCCGGCGCAGGAGGAAGGGGCGGACCACCCGGGTGAGGGCCTCGGTGGCCTCGGCGTCGCCGTGGCGCTCGATGGGCAGGGCGACCTCGCGCCGGAAGCGCTCCAGCGGTCCGAGCAGACCGGGTGTGGTCCAGTCGAGGATGGCCCACAGCTCGCTGAGGCGGTTCTCCACCGGTGTGCCGGTGAGGGCGAAGCGGGCGTCGCCGGGGATGCGGCGCAGCGCCCGGGCCGTGCGGGCCAGCGGGTTCTTGATGGCCTGGGCCTCGTCGGTGACGACCAGCCCCCAGCCGACCTCCGCCAGCGCTGCGGCGTCGCGCCGGGCCACCCCGTAGGTGGCGAGCACGATCTCGTCGGGGGCGACGTCGGCCAGGCTGCGGTCGCTCCCGTGGTAGCGGCGGGCGGGCACGCCGGGGGCGAAGCGCATCGTCTCCCGCTCCCAGTTCCCGACCAGCGAGGCCGGGCACACCACCAGGGTGGGACGGCCGACCGGCACCCGGTGGAGGTGGAGGGCGAGGACCTGGATGGTCTTGCCCAGCCCCATGTCGTCGGCCAGGATCCCGCCCACGCCGAGATCGGCCATCTCGGCCAACCACCCGAGGCCGCGCTGTTGATAGGGCCGCAGCGTCGCCGCCAGGCCGGCGGGCACGGGCAGGTTGGTCCCGCCCTCGAGGGCGTGCAGCCGCTGGGCCAGACCGGCGAGGGGCCCCTCCACCTCGGCCTCGACCACCTCGCCGTCGATGGTCAAAGCTCCACCCAGGGCCACGGCCAGGGCGGTGGCGGCGTCGACGGTGTGACGCTGACGGAGCCGGGCTAGGCGGGCAGGGTCGGCGGTCACCCAGCGGCCCCGGAGGCGGACCACCGGTCGCTTGGCCTCGGCCAGGGTGGCCAGCTCGGCGTCGGTGAGCTCCTCGCCGTCGAGCGACGCCCGCCAGCGCAGCTCCAGGAGCGACTCCAAGCTGAAGCCGGCGGCGGTGAGGGCAGCAGGGGAGGGGGTGGTCACCACTGGGCGCAGGACCAGTGGGCTCACCAGCTCGGAAGGCCACAGCACCTGAATGCCGGCGCCGGCCAGGTCGTCGACCAGGGGCCCGAGCAGGTCGTCGACCTCGTCGTCGTCGAGCACCAGGGCGTCGGGGCTGGCCTGCTCGAGGAGGCGAGCCAACGCCGGCCACACCCGAGCGCCCCGGCGCAGGGCCAGCAGCAGCTCGGTCTCGGCGTCCTCACCGAAGCGGGCCAGGACCAGGGCGGGGGCCGACCACAGGTCGGCGGCATCGATCTCCAGGCTCGGGTCGAGACGGCTCTGGAGCTGCAGGGAGGCGGTGAAGGGCTCGTCGGGCCCATCGGGGGGCAACAGGCGCAGGGCAGTGGCGGCGCCGCCGGTCGACGCCGAGCCCAAGGACACCAGCCAGTCGGCGCCGCCGTCGAGGAAGGTGGGGGAGGCGGCGGCGAAGGCGTCGTGGCCGGCGCCGGCGGGAGCGGCGGCCGTGCGGGGCATCAGGTCGGCCACGGCGTCGGAGAAGGCCTCGACGGCGGCGGCGGGCGAGGACACCCGCAGCGGGCGGGTTCCGGGAACCACCCGGGCATGGGCGGGTGGGGGGAGGGCCTCGCCCAGCTGGCGCCGCCGGGTGGCGTCGGACGGGTCGAGGGGCCCGAGGCGCCAGGCGTCAACGCCCACGGCGGTCACCGTGGGCAGGAGCCGGCCCCGGGCTACGAGGTCGACGGCGAGGCGGGCGGTGGTCGACCATGCCCGGACCGAGGGGGCCACGTCCGCCCCCGCCGGCAGCGCGATCAGGGCGTCGAGGGCGTCGCCCAGGGCCAGGCGGCGGACGGGGAGGGTACGGCGGCGGACCTGGCGCCCGGCGGGAAGGGCAAGCTCGAGTTCGTCGTCGGCATCGGCGATGGTGTCGCCGTGGCGCCACAGGGCCAGCCAGCCGTCACGGGGTACGTCGGCGGCGACGAAGGTCGCCTCCACCCCGGCATCAAAGCCCACCGCGGCGAACCTACCGCACCGCCGGGATCACCTCACGCTCGGGCAGGCACGATGACCGGGCGGTCGCCGTCGGCGATGATGCGGACGCTAGCCCCGTAGTAGCGCCGCAGGTTGTCCTCGGTGAGCACCTCGGTGGCCGTGCCGGTGGCCACCACCTTGCCGGAGTGCAGTAGCACCAATCGGTCGCCGTACCGGCCGGCCAGGGTGAGGTCATGCATGGTCGCCAGTACCGTCAGTCCCTCCTCGTGGCGGAGCCGGTCGACCAGTTCCAACATCTGTTGTTGGTGGCCGACGTCTAGGGCGGTGGTGGGCTCGTCCAGCAGCAGTATCGGCGCCCCCTGGGCCAGGGCCCGGGCGATGAAGACACGCTGGCGTTCACCGCCCGACAGCGTCGACAGGAGTCGCTCGGCGAAGGCCAGCAGGTCGAGTCGGGCCAGGGCGGCGTGGGCGGCGGCTAGGTCCCGAGGGCCCTCGGTGCCGAGCAGCGAGAGGTGCGGAGTGCGGCCGAGCAGGACGTAGTCGGAGACGGCAATACCGACTGGCACGACCGGGGCCTGGGGCACCAGCGCGATCAGGCGGGCCCGATCCCGGCGCGACATCGATGACGCCGGCCGTCCGTCGATCTCCAAGTCTCCCGTGCCCTTGGCCAGACCGGTGACGAAGCGCAGCAGGGTGGACTTGCCGGCGCCGTTGGGCCCTACCAGCGAGACCCATTCGCCCGCCTCGACCGAGAGATCGACGCCGGTGAGGATGGGAGTGCCGCCGAGGGTGACGTCGACCTGGCGGCAGGCCAGCGTGGTCACCCGCCACTCCTCACGTCAGCCGCTTCGAGGTCCGCAGCACGAGCACGAAGAAGGGTGCCCCGAAGAAGGCGGTGACCACGCCGATGGGGATCTCGGCCGGTGCCGCCACGGTGCGGGCAGCCAAGTCGGCCAGCACCAGGAAGGCACCACCGAAGAGCAGCGACAGGGGCAGGATCACCCGGTGGCTGGCCCCGGCCACCAGGCGCACGGTGTGGGGCACGATGATGCCGACGAAGCCGATGAGTCCCGACACCGACACGGCGGCGGCGGTGCCGAGCGAAGCGGCCACCACCACCACGATGCGAGTGCGTCGGGCGTGGAGCCCGAGGGTGCGGGCCTCGTCGTCGCCTACGGCGAGCACGTCGAGGCTGCGGCGCTGGGCCAGGATCACCACGGCGGTGACGGCGAAGTAGGGCACCATGACCACCACCTCCCGCCAGCCCACGGTGGAGAGTCGACCGAGGATCCAGGAGTACACCTCCTGGAGGGTCTCCCGGTGTCGCTGTTGAAGGTAGGTCTGGCTGGCGGTGAGGAAGCTGGCCACGGCTACCCCAGCCAGGATGAGCGACGCGGTCGATGCCCGGGCGCCGCCGGCGGCGCCGAGGATGTAGGTGAGCGCCACCGCCGCCAGTGCCCCCACGAAGGCGGCCACCGGTGCCGACAGTGGGAGAGGAGAGCTGCTCGTGTCGCCGACGATGGTGATGGTGACGCCGAGGCCGGCGCCGGCGGCGGCCCCGAGAAGGTAGGGGTCGGCCAGGGGGTTGCGAAAGACCCCTTGGTAGCCGGCTCCGGCCAGGGCCAGCGTGGCCCCAACCAACAGCCCGAGGACGACCCGCGGCAGTCGGATCTGCCACAGGATGGCCTGCTCGGTTTGGTCGAGCCCCGACGACAGGCCGATCAGCTCGCGCCCCACCGCCCCGACGCCGAGATCGACGGGGCCGACCACCAGACCGAGAGCCGTTGCCCCGACGACGGCGACGAGGCCGCCCACGACCCACGGCCAACGCAACCTCGCCGGCCGCAGCTCCGGGTGAGGTTCCGGGGTCAGCGCAGGTGGCGCAGAGGTGGCCGACGGTGGCGCTTGTGAGCTCTCGTCGGTGGCGATGGGAGTCACGTCAGGAGACGGGCACGTCGGCGGTGGCCTCAACCACCACCTCGAGGAACTCGACGATGCGTGGCCCCCAGCGCGAGGAAATGTCGGGCGGGAGCTCGATCACCCGGCCGTTCTCGACGGCCGAGAGCTGGGCGAAGCCGGGTCGCTCGGGCAGCGACTCGGCGCTGCCGGCGACGAAGATCAAGTCGGGGTCGGCGGTCACGAGGAACTCCGGGGACAGCTTCGGGAACCCGCCAGCCTGGCCGTCGGCATCGGCCGGGTCGGCGACGTTCTCCAAGCCGGCGAGGCGGTAGATCTCGCCGATGAAGGTATCCGAGGTGGCGGTGAAGAGGTTGTTGTCGAGCTCGTGGTAGTAGGTCAGGGGCTCGGGGCGTTCGGGAACGCGGGCCACCAGGTCGTCGATGTCCAAGCGCATCTCGGCCACCACGGCGGCAGCCTCGTCCTCGTGGCCGGTGACCACGCCCAGCTCGGCGATCTCGGCGTAGACGTCGTCCAGCGTCTCGGCCGAGGGCAGCAGGAGGGTGTCGATCCCGATGCCGTCGAGGCCGGCCAAGATGTCGTCCTGATCGTTGGTGAGCACGACCAGGTCGGGCTCGTAGGCGGCGATGGCCTCGAGGTTGGGGGTGAAGGCAGACAGGTCGGTCGTCGGCGCCTCCGGCGGGAAGTTCGAGAGCTCGTCGGCGGCGACGACCTGGTCGCCGGCGCCGATAGCGAAGAGCATCTCGGTGGCCGTCGGCCCGAGCGAGACGATCCGCTGGGGAGCGTCGTCTGCGGCCGCGACGGTGGGGTCGGTGGGATCGCTGGCCTGGGTGGAGCTGGTCGGGTCGTCGCCGCAGGCACCCACCAGGGCGGCGGAGACGAGCAGGGCGGTCAGGAGCCGAAAAGAAACTACCTGGGCGTCTATTGGACGTTTCGCTTCCGGGTTCTTCACTCGGAATGCCCAGGTAGTTTCTTTCCGGCCCCTCAGGATGCGAACGAGCTTCATAGTCCTCCTGTCGGGTCGAGGGGTGGGTCGCTCGACGACAGGAGAGCCCTGACGTGCGAACCGGGGCCCTTCCTCGAGGCTGGTTCGTCGCGCCGGGGAGCAGGCGACCTGGCTTGCCTCCGAAGAGGACAACAGTTGCGGGACAGCGCCGGACTCACACCGGACTTCGCTCCCCACCGGCAGACAAGGCCGACGCTACGTCCCGCTCCTCTCCCCGGTCAACCGGTGTGGCGGCCGCCGGCAGTCATCGTCGGACGGTGGAGCTCACCAAGCGGGTGACGACCCGCCGGGGTAGGAGCCACGAGGCGGCCGCCGCCAACTTGTTCGACACGCCCGGAATCACCACCACCCGTCCGGTTCCCAGCGCAGCGAGGGAGGCGTCGACCACCTGCTCGGCCGACTGCCAGACGACCGCCGGTAGCCAGGGCAGGTCCCATGCGGCGGTGGCGTGGAACTCGGTTCGGGTCATGCCCGGGCAGAGTGCCTGGAGCCGGACGCCCGAGCCGCGCGCCTCCTCGGCCAGTGCCTCGGTAAAGCTGGTGACGAAGGCCTTGGTAGCGGCGTAGGTGGCGGTGAGGGGTAGGGCCTGGAAGCTGGCCAGCGACGAGACGTTGACGATGGTGCCGGCTCCCCGTTGCGCCATGGCGTTCAGCCCCGCCCGAGTGAGGCGGACCACGGCGACGATGTTG
>JBBSLT010000019.1:0-22746 GCA_038233555.1 Acidimicrobiales bacterium | reverse complement strand
GCTACGCCACCCTCGCCCTGGTCACCGACTACGACACCGGCGTCGAGGACCGCATCGACGTGGCCCCCGTCTCCCAGGAGGCGGTCTTCGCCTTCTTCGAGGAGAACCTCGGCCGGCTCCGCCAGGTGCTCTTCGACGCCGTGGGGCGCATCAGCGCCCAGGCCGACTCCCCCTGCACGTGCACCACCGCCCCCTGAGGGGCCACCGGGCTCCGCTTTACTGCTGAAAGGCGGCCCTCGACACGGCCGTAATTACACGCGCATCATTCGGGACCGGCCCATCGGAGCGCCGTCACCACCTCTCGAGGAGCCAGCCTTGTCCCTGCAACAGCTCGACCCCGTCGTTGACCAGCGAAGCGAGGGCCACTCGCCCATGCGAGTGCGCAAGCGCAACGGTGATCTCGAGCCGGTCGACGTCAACAAGATCGTGCGGGCCATCGAGCGCTGCATCGACGGCCTCGCCGGCGTCGACCCCCTGCGGGTCGCCACCAAGACCATCAGCGCCCTCTGCGACGGTGCCACCACCACCGACCTCGATGCCGTCTCGGTTCGGACCGCAGCGTCGCTCGTGACCGAGGAGCCCAACTACTCCCGCCTGGCCGCCCGGCTGTTGGCCACCTGCATCGACAAGGAGGTGCGCAACCAGGGCATCCACTCGTTCTCTCAGTCGGTGGCCAAGGGTGTCGCCGTGGGCGTCGTCGGGGTGGACACCGCCGCCTTCGTCGCCGCCCACGCTCGCAAGCTCGACGACGCCATCGACGCATCTGCGGATCGAGGCTTCGAGTTCTTCGGCCTGCGCACCGTCCACGACCGCTACCTGCTGCGCCATCCCGAGGGCCGGGCGGTGATCGAGACGCCCCAATACTTCTTCCTCCGGGTGGCGTGCGGGCTGGCCACCTCGCCCGAGGAGGCCGTCGAGCTCTACACCCTGATGAGCCGCTTCGAGTACCTCCCGTCGAGCCCCACCCTGTTCAACTCGGGCACCAGTCATCCGCAGATGTCTTCGTGCTACCTGCTCGACTCGCCGGCCGACGACCTGGGCGCCATCTACGACCGCTACCGCGACATCGCCCAGCTCTCCAAGCACGCCGGCGGCATCGGCCTGGCCTTCTCTCGGGTCCGATCGAGGGGCTCGCTCATCCGGGGGACCAACGGCCTGTCGAATGGGGTCGTGCCCTTCCTCAAGACGCTCGACTCCTCGGTCAGCGCGGTGAACCAGGGAGGCAGACGCAAGGGGGCGTGCTGCGTCTACCTGGCGACCTGGCACGCCGACATCGAGGAGTTCTTGGAGCTGCGCGACAACACCGGCGACGACGCCCGCCGGACCCATCACCTGAACCTGGCGCACTGGGTGCCGGACGTGTTCATGGAGCGGGTGGAGAAGGACTGGATGTGGTCCCTGTTCGATCCTAAGGACGTCCCCGAGCTGGTCGACCTCCACGGTGACGCCTTCACCGCCGCCTACGTCGCCGCCGAGGGCGAAGGTCGAGCGGTCCGCCAGACGAGCGCGCGGAACCTGTACGGCCGGATGATGCGGGCACTGGCCGAGACGGGCAACGGGTGGATGTGCTTCGCCGACACCGCCAACCGGACCTGCAACCAGGCGGCCGAGCCGGCCAACGTGGTGCACCTGTCCAACCTCTGCACCGAGATCATCGAGGTCACCGACGACGACCACACCGCGGTGTGCAACCTCGGCTCCATCAACCTGGCCCGCTTCGTCGCCGGCGACAGCCTCGACTGGGACCGGCTTACCACGGTGGTCCACACCGCCGTGCGGTTCCTCGACCGGGTGATCGACGTCAACCTCTACCCCACGCCGGCGGCGGCCCGCTCCAACGAGGGGTGGCGGCCCATCGGCCTCGGGATCATGGGCCTCCAAGACGTGTTCTACGCCCTGCGCCTGGCCTTCGACTCCGACGAGGCGAGGACGCTTTCCACCCGCATCGCCGAGGAGGTCTACCTCGCCGCCCTCGACGCCTCCTGCGACCTGGCCGCCGCCCACGGGCCTCATCCCCGCTACCCGGAGACCCACGTCGCCGCCGGGAGGCTGGCGCCCGACCTGTGGGGCGTGTCCACCCGAGGTGGGCGCTGGGACCAGGTCCGGGCCCGCATCGCCGTCCACGGACTGCGCAACTCCCTGCTCGTGGCCATCGCCCCCACGGCCACCATCGCGTCGATCGCCGGCTGCTACGAGTGCATCGAGCCGGCGGTGTCGAACCTGTTCAAGCGCGAGACGCTCTCCGGGGAGTTCCTCCAGGTCAACACCTCGCTGGTGCGCGACCTCCAGGCGCTCGGGCAGTGGCGGCCGGAGCTGGTCGATCAGCTCAAGGCGGCCGGCGGGTCGGTGCAGGGCATCGCCGAGGTCCCCGACGAGCTCAAGCACCTCTACCGCACGGCCTGGGAGCTGCCGATGCGCTCGGTGATCGACCTGGCCGCGGCCCGAGGCCCCTTCATCGACCAGAGCCAGTCCCTGAACCTGTTCGTGGAGAGCCCCACCATCGGCAAGCTGTCGTCGATGTACGCCCACGCCTGGAAGCAGGGCCTGAAGACGACCTACTACCTGCGGTCCCGGCCGGCGACGCGTATCGCCGGGGCCACCACCCCGACCGGCTTCAGCGACGCCCAGGCCCTGGCCTGCTCGCTCGAGGACCCCGAGACCTGCGAGGCATGCGACTGATGGCCCTCACCGACGACCTCTGGACACCCCAGCCCAAGACCCGACCCGCGCCCGATGCGCCACCCACTCCGAGGCGCCACATCCTCGACCCGGGCCTCGACCTCACCCTGCGTCCGATGCGCTACCCGGTGTTCTACGACCAGTACCGAGACGCCATCCGCAACACCTGGACGGTGGAGGAGGTCGACCTCTCCGACGACCTGGCCGACCTGGCCCGCCGCCTCGATCCCGCCGAGCGCCACCTGGTGCACCGGCTGGTCGCCTTCTTCGCCACCGGCGACTCGATCGTGGCCAACAACCTGGTGCTCAACCTCTATCGCCACATCAATGCCCCCGAGGCCCGGCTGTACCTCTCCCGCCAGCTCTACGAAGAGGCGCTGCACGTCCAGTTCTACCTGACCCTGCTCGACACCTACCTGCCCGACATGGCCGAGCGCGAGCAGGCCTTCGCCGCCATCGACAACATCCCTTCCATCCGGGCCAAGGGCGAGTTCTGCCTGCGCTGGATGGACAGCATCGGCCAGCTCGACCGCATCATCACCCGTGAAGAACGTCGCCAGTTCCTGTTGAACCTTATCTGCTTCGCCACCTGTGTCGAGGGGCTCTTCTTCTTCGCCGCCTTCGCCTACGTCTACTTCTTCCGCTCCAAGGGCCTGCTCAACGGCCTGGCGTCGGGCACCAACTGGGTCTTTCGCGACGAGAGCATGCACATGCGCTTCGCCCTCACTGTGGTCGACACCGTTAGGGCCGAAGAGCCCGAGCTGTTCGACGCCGAGCTCGTCGTCCAGGTCACCCACATGCTGGAGGAGGCGGTCGACGCAGAGCTGAGCTTTGCCCGCGACCTCCTGTCGGGGGGCGTGGCCGGGTTATCGGTCCACGAGATGCGGTCCTACCTGGAATACGTGGCCGATCAGCGCCTGGCCAACCTGGGCATGCCCACCCGCTTCGGCGCCCGCAACCCCTTCGACTTCATGGCCCTCCAAGACGTCCAAGAGCTCTCGAACTTCTTCGAGCGGCGGGTGTCGGCCTACCAGGTCGGGATCACCGGCGACGTCGGTTTCGACGAGGACTTCTGATGACCACCATCACCACCGCCAACCTGGGCTTCCCCCGCATGGGCGCCCGCCGCCAGCTCAAGCGCGCCCTGGAGCGGCACTGGCGGGGCGACGATCCCCACGGGCGCGAGCTGTCGAGGGCGGCACGCGACCTGCGAGCGGACCACTGGCGCCTCCAGGCCGACCACGGGATCGCCCGCATCCCCTCCAACGACTTCTCCCTCTACGACCACATGCTCGATACCGCCCTCATGGTGGGTGCGGTGCCCGAACGCTTCGGCCGGGAGGCCTTCGACCCATCCGACGGTGAGGAGACGGCCCTGCGGCGGGCCTTTGCCATGGCCCGAGGGGGCGTGGTCGACGGCGCCGAGCACGCGCCGCTGGAGCTCACCAAGGGGTTCGACACCCACGACCACTACCTGGTGCCCGAGCTGACGCCCGACCAGGCCTTCGCCTACGGGTCACGCCAGGCGGTGCGTCACTGGCGGGAGGCCTTCGCCCTCGGGATGGCGACTCGACCGGTCCTGGTCGGTCCGGTGACGTTCTGCCGGCTGTCCAAGCGGACCGACGGCGGTGATCCCCTGGAGCTGGTCGACCGGGTGGTCGCGGTCTACCAGGAGGTGCTGGCCGACCTGGCCGCAGCCGGGGTCAGCGCCGTCCAGCTCGACGAGCCGCTGCTCGTCACCGATCTCGATGCGCCTGCCGCCGACGCCTACCGCCGCAGCTACCCGGCTTTGCGAGCGGCGGCGCCCGGTGTCGAGCTCACCCTGGCCACCTACTTCGGTGCCCTCGGGCCCAACACTGCCCTGGCCCTGGGCTTGCCGGTCGACGTGGTCCACGTCGACCTGATCCGGGGCCGGGACCAGCTCGACCACGTCCTCGACCAGGTGCCCGAGGGCGTCGGGTTGTCGCTCGGGTTGGTCGACGGCCGCAACGTGTGGCGGAGCGACCTGGAGGCGGTACTGGCCCAGGCATCCCGCATCCTTGGGCGCCTCGGTCCCGAGCGGGTGCAGCTCGCCCCTTCCTGCTCGCTGCTGCATCTGCCGGTCGACCTGGCCGGTGAGACCGGGCTGGACGACGAGATCCGGTCGTGGCTGGCCTTCGCCGTCCAGCGCCTGGAGGAGATGCGTGTTCTGGGTCGAGCCCTGGGCGGTGATCGGGTCGCGGTCGCCGACGAGCTCGACGCCAACAGCCGGGCCGTTCGGGCCCGGCGCAGCTCACCACGGGTACACCGCGGCGACGTCGCCCAGCGACTGGCGGCGGTCACGGCGGACATGACCAGGCGGGCCTCGCCCTATCCGGTGCGTCGAGAGGCCCAGCAGCTCGCTCTCGGCCTGCCCGTGTTGCCCACCACCACCATCGGCTCGTTCCCCCAGACCGCGGCCGTACGAGCCATGCGCCGGCGCTACCGAAGCGGCGAGATCGACGTCGACGCCTACTCCCGGGCGCTGGAGGCTGAGATCGAGGCGTGTGTCCGTGACCAGGAGCGGCTCGGCCTCGACGTGTTGGTGCACGGCGAGTTCGAGCGGACCGACAGGGTCGAGTACTTCGGCGACCAGCTCGACGGATTCGCCACCACCGCCAACGGTTGGGTCCAGAGCTACGGGTCTCGATGCGTCAAGCCTCCGGTGCTCTACGGCGACGTGGCCCGGCCCGAACCGCTGACCCTGCGCTGGAGCACCTTCGCCGCCGGCCTCACCGACCTTCCCATGAAGGGGATGCTGACCGGACCCGTCACCATCTTGCAGTGGTCCTTCGTGCGTGACGACCAGCCGCGGGCTACCACCTGCCGCCAGATCGCCCTCGCCCTTCGCGACGAGGTGTCGGACCTCTGCGACGCCGGGATCGGCATCATCCAGGTCGACGAGCCGGCGCTGCGAGAAGGGCTGCCGCTACGGGCCCAGGAGCGTGCGCAGTACTTGGCGTGGGCCGTCGACGCCTTCGGCCTGGCCTCGGCTGGGGCCCCCGACGACGTCCAGATCCACACCCACATGTGCTACGCCGAGTTCGCCGACATCGCCGAGGCCATCGTCGCCCTCGACGCCGACGTCATCTCCATGGAGGCATCCCGCTCCGACATGGAGTTGCTCGACGACCTCGTCACCTCGGGCTACCCCAACGAGATCGGTCCGGGACTGTGGGACGTCCACTCCCCCCTGGTCCCGTCCGACGAGCGACTCGACGAGCTCTTGGGCCGGGCCATCGGCGCCTTTGGCATCAAGCGGCTCTGGGTCAACCCCGACTGCGGGCTGAAGACCCGGGACTGGGCCGAGGTTCGCGTGGCGCTGGGAAGGCTGGTCGCAGCCGTGTACCGAGCCCGGCGCCATCACATGGGCTAACGTCGGGCTTCGCAGCGAGGGGAACGCCGGTGAGATTCCGGGGCTGTACCCGCAACTGTCACCGAGGAGCGCACCTTCACGCAGTGGTCACGGCCGAGAGGCTGGAAGGCCGGAGGGGCGTGTCGATCCGGGAGCCAGGATACCCGCGCCGCGACTCGGGCAGCGACGCGGGAGAACGTCATGGTGAGCGGACGACCAGGTCATCTCGGCGACCCCGGAGAGACGCCGCCCACAGGCGACCTCAACCTCAAGCAGGCCGCTCGCCTGCTCGACGTGCACTACATGACCGTCTACCGCTACGTCCGCAACGGCCTACTTCCCGCCCGCAGGCAAGGCCAGATCTGGTTGGTGGATCCAGGTGACCTCGAGGACTTCCGCCGCCTCCGCCGAGCGCATCCGAAGCCGCGGTCCGTCGACTGGCAGGATCGCCTGCACCAGCGCCTGCTGGCCGGTGACGAGGTCGGGGCCTGGACCGTCCTCACCGACGCTCTCAGCGCCGGCCGCAGCCCGCAGTCGTGCCACCTCGACATGCTGGCCTCGGCGGTGGCTGCCGTCGAGGCCGACATCAGCGCCGGCCGCCTAGGTGCGGCCGATGGGCGGGTTGTCACCACCACCGCCAGCCGCCTCGTCGCTCGGTTGGGCGGCAGGTTCCTCCATCGAGGTCGCTCGAAGGGCACGGTCGTCTTCGGAGCCCCATGTGGCGAGCACGAAGGCTTCGCCAACGCCATCGTCGCCAACCTCATCCGCCTCGACGGTGTCGCCGTGCTGGAGCTTGGCACGGACACCCCTGCGGCGGCCTTCTTGGAGGGAGCGCAGCGGGCCCCGGACCTCATCGCCATGGCGATCGGGTTCTCGAGCATCGAACGGCTTCCTGCCGTGCTCGAGGTGATCGAGACGATCCGGGCCGTCTATCCCGCGCTGCCCGTCCTCGCCCAGGCCCCGGCGCAGCACCGCAGTGCTCTTCCTGCCTTGGCCGGACCTACGGCCTGGTCCTGCGACGGGACCGAGAGCGTGTATCGGATCAACGCCTGGGCGGCGCATCGTCGCCCATGATGAGCCTCGCAGGGTCAGCGCCGGTGGCGGGACCGGGCGGCGACGCCGGCGGCCACGGCCACCACCGCACCGACTGCCAGCATCACCAGGGCGAGGTTGGTGGCGTAGTTGTGGGGCAGAGCCGTCGGGTTGCCCGGGATGCGCCCGTAGCCCTGCACCAGTGGGTAGGCGAACAGCGCCAGCGGGGCGGCCATCACCAGGGCGGCCTGCGCCCATCGCCGGAGCCCGAGGGGCACGGCCCGCGCCACCACCAGGGCCAGGGGCACGACGATCAGGTCGTGGATGACGATGCCCCCCACCACGAAGCGCACCAGGTCGGCGGGCCGGGTGTCGACGCGGTGGCGTACCACACCGGCGATGCCCCAGGCGACGAGGGCCCAGCCGGCGGCGGCCCCCACCCAGAACACCGGCCCCCGGTCGGTGGCGCCGGGCGGGGCACCGCTCACCGGGGTCCCTCTCCGACGGACGAAGCGACTCTCGTGGGTCTCACGTGACCACCAGGCGGGTGACCCACTCGGTCTGGTTGACGCCGGGGCGGTCGGGGCCGATGAGGCGCAGCGGGTAGCCGTGGTCGAGGGTCAACACCTCGCCGTCGAGGTGGGTGGCCAGCAGGGTGTCACGGTCGCGTGCCTGGATGCGGTTGACCAACGAGGTCCGGAAGGCGCCCTCGCCCTCCAGGGACTCCACCCGCACCTCGCCGTCCTCGGGGGCCCCGGCCATGGCCAGAAGCTCGCGCATGGCCACGCCCCGCCACGGGGCCGAGAAGCTCCACCCCTCCACGCAGGCGATGGGCAGGCGGGCCTCGTGGGTGGCCAGGGCGGCCACATCGTCCATGGTGAGGCGCAGCGGCCGGTCCACCCGGCCCTCGACGGACAGGACGTAGCCGGCGACGATGCCGGCCAGCTCCACCCCGGCCATGGCCGCGGTACGGTTGACGGGCCGGTCCCTGGGGTCGCGGGGGGCGAGCAGGGCGAGGGGCGCCAGGGCGGGCACGCTCTGGCCCACGGTCACCAGGGTGAGGGCCCCGGTGGCAGCGCCCACGGTGGCGAGGAAGCCCCGCCGGCTCAGGCCGTCGTGGTCGCCCTCGGCGGTGGTGGGCAGCGCTGGGTCGGCGGCGGCGAGGCTCGGTCGCCGGCGGGCACGGCGCAGCGCCAGGCGGCTGACCGACCACTTGGCCCCCACGTGGCCACGATCCCGCCCATGGTGACCCACGCCATCAGTAGTGGGCGTCCCGGAAGGAGAAGGGCCACGGGTACCACAGGGCGATGTTGGCGATCCCGCTGAAGACCATGAAGATGCCCCCGCCCACCAACACGACGATGCCGAGGCGCTCGATGGCATCGCTGATGCGACGGAAGGGAGGGAAGCTGAACAGGCGGGGCCAGACGACCCAGAGCTTGGCCAGGAGGACGGGGAGGGAGGCGATGCCACTGGCCACGTGCAGGCCCTGGGTGACGCGGTAGAGCCCGGCGGGGCGCGCCGGCACCGCCAGCCACGACACCGGGTTCTGGTGCAGGTGGGAGAACAAGCCGGTGAGGAAGCACACGCTGAAGAGGATCCCGAGGGCGGCTCCCAGCCAGGCCGCCAGGCGCTCGTCGCGCAGGGCCACGGCGTAGCGGCCCTGGCGCAGGGGCCCGTCGGGGTCGGTGGCGACCGAGGCCACCAGCGCCCCGGCGCTCACCTGGCGCCGCCATCACCGTGAGCGACGAGGTGGGCGAACCAGCGCCGCTCACCGGTGCCATGGTGCAGGTGAGCCACCTCCAGGCCGGCCCCGGCGGTGACGGAGTCGAGAGCGTCGACGCCCACCACGGCCCAGCGGAACCAGGCGCTCTGGCCGAGCCCCTTGACCAGGCGGGCCCGGCAGCTGTGCGTGCGCTGGCCCGGAGCTTCGACCTCGACCACGATGGTGGCGTCAGGCGTCGCCAACTGGCGGCAGCGCCGGAGCAACCGGATCGGGTCACCGCCGATGCCGACGTTGCCGTCGAGCAGCAGGACGCTTCGCCAGCGGCCCTCGCCGGGAAGCGGGTCGAACACCGAGCGCTGGAGGACCTCCGCTCCTCGCCCGCGGGCCAGGTCGACAGCGCCGGGGGCCGGGTCCACCCCGACGGCGACGATGCCCAGGCGGTCGAGGGCGGCCACGATGCGGCCCGGCCCGCAGCCGACGTCGAGCACCGGGCCCTCCAGGCCGGCCAACAGGCGCTGCTCGAGCGGGCTGGGATCGCCGTGCCACCGGGGTGCGTCGAGCGGCAGGCGCCGACCGTCGTCGCTCCACATGCTCAGCTCCCGCTCTGTCGGGGGTGCGCCGGCGGGAGTCGTGGGGACGAGGACGGCTTCGGCGCCGGCGGTGAGCGTCATCGGGAGGCCGCCGGCACCGGGCGCGACGATGGCGCCGAGGTCGCCAGGCCGAGGCGGCGCCACGCCGCCGCCGTGCGACTGTCGGGGACCTCCGCCGCCACCTCGGCCAGATCGGCGACGGTGTCGATGTCGCGGCGGGCGCCGCCGAGGGCGACGTCGAAGCCGAGCCGGCGCAGGCGCCGCTGCTGGTCGTCGCCGGTGCGGGGGGTACTCATGGCCACGCCCTCGAACAGCCGGGTGTACCCGGCGCCGGCTGGTGCGCCCGCCGTCGCCGGCAGCCCGATGGCCCACCACCCGCCGTCGAGGGCGAGCCCGAGGACGGCTCGGCGCCGCGACCCGGCGACGAGCAGGGCCAACAGCTCGTCGAGCTCGGCCGGGCCGACCTGGGGCGTGTCCATCCCGATTTGGATGCCCGTGCCACCGGTGTCGGCCCAGGCGTGGGCCAGGCGCGCCGCGAAGGTCGCCCCCCGCTGGGGGATCACCGTGAGACCCGGTGGCAACCAGGGGCCAGGGTTGCCGTCGAGGGCCACGACCTTGCGGCCGGCGCCGCAGGCGACCACCGCTTCGAGCGTGTCGGCCAAAGCTGCCTCGGCTACCGCAGCTGCTTGGTCGGGCGAGCACGGCGGGCACAGCCTGGTCTTGACCGCCCCGGCGACCGGTGCCTTGGCCATGACCAGGACGTGGGGCCCGTGGTCGGGCGACCAGCTCACCGCAGGGCCCTGGTCATGTCGGCCACAGTACGCAGCGTGCCGGCGACGGTGCCGGTGACCTTGGAGCGCCCGGTACGGGCTCGGTAGGCGACCGGGACCTCCACCAGGCGCCAGCCGGCGGTCGAGGCCCGCAGCACCATCTCCAACGGCCAGCCGAAGCGGCGGTCCTGGATGCCGAGCGCCAGCAACTGGTGGCGGGAGGCGGCCCGCATGGGGCCAAGGTCGCTCAGCGCCAGCCCCGTGCGCCGACGCAGCTCCCAGGCCAGGGCGGCGTTGGCCACCCGGGCGTGGACCGGCCACGCCGCCCGGCTGGTGGGGCGACGGGCCCCGAGGACCAGGTCGGCGGTGCCGTCCAGCACCGGCCCGGCCACCTGGGGCAGCTCGCCGGGATCGAGGGAGCCGTCGCCGTCCATGAAGCACACCACGCCGTCGCTCGGAGCCGACGCCACCAGGCCGGCCCAGCACGCGGCCCCGAACCCCCGCCGGGCCTCGGTCACCACCTGGGCTCCCCGCGCCCGGGCGATGTCCCCGGAGCCGTCGGTGGACCCGTTGTCCACCACCAGCGGCCGGTAGCCGGCAGGCATGGCCGCCAACAGGGCGGGCAAGGCCGCCGCCTCGTCGAGCACGGGAATCACCACGTCGGGCACCGCCATGTTCTAGCCAACCTGTCCATGCAATCCACCTTCTCCAAACTCACGATTCGCTGAACTCGTGGCGCGACCGGGCTCTGACCGGCCAGAGTGGCGTTCATGACCAGCGTGCTCGATGCTCCTGTGGTGGCCGCCCGGGTGTTGATCGTCGAGGATGACCCCACCGTGGCCGAGGTCGTCGCCCGTTACCTGCTGCGCGAGGGCTACCAGGTGGAGGCGGTGGCCGATGGCGCCGTCGGCCTGGAGCGGGCCCTGGCCGACCTGCCCGACCTGGTGGTGCTCGACCTCATGCTGCCCTCGCTCGGTGGGCTGGAGCTGTGCCGCCGGCTGCGCGCCGTGGCGCCTGTCCCGGTGATCATGCTTACCGCCCGGGGTGAGGAGGCCGACCGCATCGCCGGCCTCGAGCTCGGGGCCGACGACTACGTGGCCAAGCCCTTCTCGCCGCGCGAGCTCACCGCCCGGGTCAAGGCGGTGCTGCGCCGGGCGGCCGCCCAGCTGGTGCCGGCCGAGGAGCCGGCGATGCTGGCCCTGGCCGGGCTGGAGGTCGACGTGGTGGCTCACGAAGCCCGCCTCCACGGGGCCTTGGTCGACCTCACCGCCAAGGAGTTCGATCTCCTCGTGCACCTCATGCGCCACCCCCGCCGGGCCTTCCGGCGCGAGGAGCTGTTGGAGGCCATCTGGGGGTTCAGCTACGGGGATACCTCGACGGTCACCGTCCACGTCCGGCGCCTGCGGGAGAAGATCGAGGTCGACGCCTCCGCCCCCCGCCTGGTGTGCACCGTGCGGGGCGTGGGCTACCGCTTCGAGCCGGCGCCAGTGGAGGCATGACCGCTCCTCGCACCAAGCACTGGGGCTTGGTCGCCCTGGCCGTGGCCGGCCCGACGGCGGCCGCCCTGGTGGCGGCGGCCGGGGGCATCCCCGCCGGCGAGGCCGTGCAGCTGGTGGTGCAGTCGTGCTTGGGAGCGGCGGTCACGGGCCTGATCATCTCGGGCGTCCTCTTCGTGCTCCGGCGTCGCCCGATCGGCGTCCAGGTCGCCGTGGCCGCCTTCGCCCCCGTCCTGGCCGTAGCCCTCGGCGTGGGGTGGGCCGCCTCGCAGATGTTCATCACCAGCCGCGACCTGTGGGTCTTGTGGGTGGTGCTGCTGGGGGCGGGGACGGTGGGCCTGGTGGTCGCCCTGCTGTTGGGCCGGCGGGTGGCCGAGGCCAGCGCCTCGGTGGGCGAGATGGCCCGCCGGCTGGGGGAGCGGGGGCCGGGCACGCCGCTGGCGCCGGGAGAGGGACGACCTGCGGGCGCCGGACCGCATGAGCTGGTGGCCCTCGCCGCCCAGCTCGAGCAGACCTCGGCCCGGCTGGCCGACGCCCAGGCGCAGGCGGCGGCGCTGGAGCGCAGCCGTCGCGAGCTGGTGTCGTGGGTCTCCCACGACCTGCGCACGCCGCTGGCTGGGATCCGGGCCATGGTGGAGGCGCTGGAGGACCGGGTGGTGGACGATCCCGAGACGGTCGCCCGCTACCACCGCACCATGCGCCGGGAGGCCGACCGCCTCGCCGGCTTGGTCGACGACCTCTTCGAGCTGTCGAGGATCCACGCCGGGCTGCTGGCCCTCGAGCTGCGGCCCGTCGCCCTCGACGAGCTGATCGCCGACGCCATCGCCGGTGCGTCCATCGCCGCCCGAGCCAAGGGCATCACCTTGGCCGAGCAGGTGGCCGATCCGGCGCCGGTGGTGGAGCTGTCCACCCCCGAGATGGCGCGAGTGGTGCGCAACCTCCTCGACAACGCCATCCGCCATACGCCGGAGGGCGAGACGGTGGTGGTCCACGCCGCCCTGGATCCCGTGGCCGGGCGGGCCGAGGTCTGGGTCCAGGACGGCTGCGGGGGCATCCCCGAGGGAGACTTGGGCCAGGTCTTCGAGCTGGCCTACCGGGGGGATGCCGCCCGCACCCCCGGCGACGGCGGCGCCGGCCTCGGCCTGGCCGTGGCTAGGGGGCTGGTCGAGGCCCACCACGGCCGCATCAGCGTGCGCAACGAGGGCGAGGGGTGCCGCTTCACCGTCTCGCTGCCGTGCCCGTCGCTCCCTGCCCGTTCCCGGACGCCGGTCGACGAGGAGGTGCGGTGAAGGTCCTGGTCACCGGGGGCGCCGGGTTCATCGGGTCAAAGGTGGTGGCCCAGCTGCTCGACGGGGGGGCCGAGGTGCGGGTCCTCGATAGCCTCGACCCCAGCGTGCACGCGGTGGCGCCCGTGATCGACCCCCGGGTGGAGCTGATCGTGGGCGACGTCGCCGACGCGGCGGTGGCGGCCGGTGCGGCCTGGGGGGTCGACGCCGTGAGCCACCAGGCGGCCAAGGTGGGCCTCGGCGTCGACTTTGGCGACGTCGGCGCCTACGTGGCTACCAACGACGGGGGGACGGCCAGCCTGCTCGGCGCCCTGTGGCGACGGGGCTTCACCGGGCGCCTGGTGCTGGCCAGCAGCATGGTGGTCTACGGCGAAGGGCGGTCGCGCTGCGCCGACCATGGCCTGGTCTCGCCCGCCTCCCGCTTGGCCGCCGATCTCGAGGCCGGCCGCTTCGATCCGCCCTGCCCGCACCCCGATTGCGGCCGGCCCGTCGAGGTGGCGGCGGTCACCGAGGACACACCCGCCGATCCCCGCAACGTCTATGCCGCCACCAAGCTCCACCAAGAGCACCTGTGCACGTTGTGGGCCCGGGAGGCCGGCGCGGTGGCGGTGGCGCTGCGCTACCACAACGTCTACGGCCCGGGGATGCCCCGGGATACCCCCTACGCCGGTGTGGCCGCCATCTTTCGCTCCGCCCTGGCCGCCGGGCACGCCCCCCAGGTGTTCGAGGACGGTGGCCAGACCCGCGACTTCGTCCACGTCGACGACGTGGCCCGGGCCAACGTCCTAGCACTGACCGTCCCGGGCGCCTCCGGTGCCTACAACGTGGCCAGCGGCACCCCTCACACCGTGTTGGACATGGCCGAGGCGCTGGCCGCGGCTATGTCCGAGGACGGGCCGGATGCGCCGGGCCGGATCCGTCCGGAGGTGACCGGCCGCTGGCGCCCGGGCGACGTCCGCCACGTGGTGGCGTCACCGCGCCGGGCGGCAGAGGAGCTCGGCTTCGCCGCCGAGGTCGGCTTCGAGGTGGGCATGGCCGAGTTGGCAACCGCCTCCTTGCGTCCCGCGACCGGGGGGTGAGGGCAGGCCGGGGGACTGATCGTTCCCGCCCCGTGGTTCTTGCAGGGTTCCTGGCCACCAGCGTCGCCGGCGTGGTCCTGTCGGCCTCGATCACGTCGGGCCCGCTCATCCTCGCCGGCCGCTGGCGGGTGTTGGCGGCGTTGGCCGTCTGGGGCCTGGTGTGGGCCGCCGGCGTGGCCGCCGCCCTGCGCCTGACCACCCGGGCATCGCTGGTCCTGATCCTCGGTGTCGGCCTGGCGCTGCGGGTGGTCGCCCTCGGGGATATCCCGGTCACCTCCGACGACCTGTACCGCTACGACTGGGACGCCCAGGTGCAAGCGGCGGGAATCAACCCCTACCTCTATCCCCCGGAGAGCAACGAGCTGGCCGCCCAGCGCGGCCCCTGGCTCTGGCCCGATGATGCGGGCTGTGCCGAGCTCGACCGGCCACCCGGCTGCACGAGGATCAACCGCCCGGCGGCGCCCACCATCTACCCGCCCGTGGCCCAGACGTGGTTCGCCGCGGTGGCCGCCATCGCTCCTAGCGACGCTCGCCACCTCCCGTGGCAGGTGGCCGGCCTAGCCACCGAGGTGGCGGTGCTGGCGCTGCTGCCCGTCGCCCTCGGTCGCTGGGGCGGTGACCGGCGCTGGAGCGCGCTCTACGCCCTGTGCCCGGCACCGGTCCTTGAGATCGTCAACAACGGCCACGTCGACGGGCTGGCCATCGCCTTGATCGTCGGCGCCCTGGTGGTGGCCGCCCCACCCCTCCCAGGCGCCTCCCACCGCTTCTGGTGGCAGAAAGCGGCCAGGATGCCCGCGAAACCGCCACCAGAACGGCGGGGCGGGGCCGGGTGGCGCCAGATCGGCGCCGGGGCGCTGTTGGGCGCCGCCGCCATGGTGAAGCTGTACCCGGCGTTACTGGTCCTCGTTCTGGTGGGGGCGGGGTCGAGTCGGCGCCTGCCCGCCCTGGTCCGGGGCGGCGCCGGCGCCCTCGGCGTCGCCGTGCTCGCCTACCTGCCCCACGTCCTCGACGTCGGGTGGCGGGTGGTGGGCTTCTTGCCCGGCTATCTGGAGGAGGAGGACTACGTCGAGGGAGGCCGCTTCCTGGTGGCCGGCGCCCTGGGGTTGCCCGCAACCGCCGCCGCAGTGGTCTCGGTCCTGGCGGTAGCCGCGGTGGCCGCCTGGGTGGTGGTGCGGCGACCCTCGCCGCCGGTGGGTGCCGCCGCCCTGCTCGGCGCCCTCCTGCTGGCCGCCTCGCCTGTCCAGCCCTGGTACGCCGTGGCCCTGCTCGCCGTGGCCACCGTGGCCGTGCGCCCATGGTGGGGGGCCGTGCTGGTGGCCGGCTACCCCTACTTCTTTGCCGTCATCCTCGACCACCCGCAGGTCGTGGTTCTGGGTCGCGTTACCTACGGCGTCGCCTTGGCCGTGGTGGTGGCCGGCGCCGTCCTCCGCCTACGTACGCTCGACCGCCAACTCGTGGGCGGAGCCAGGTCGCTCGTCGGGCGGCACCAGGTCGAAGGCGCCCATGAAGAGCTGAACCAGCGGGCCGATGGCCACGGCGAAGACGACCGTGCCGATGCCGATGGTCCCGCCGAGGAGCCAGCCGAGGCCGAGGGCGCTCAGCTCGATGGCGGTGCGCACCAGCCGGATGGAGGGGCCGCGCCCGGCTAGCGCGGTCATGAGGCCGTCACGGGGACCGGGGCCGAGGCGGGCGCCCAGGTAGAGCCCGGAGCCCAGGCCCACCGCCACCACCCCGGTCAGCATCGCCGCCACCTGCGCCACCGGGCTGTGGGGCTCAGGCAGGAGACGCAGGCTGAGATCGAGGACAGTACCGACGGTCACGACGTTGAGCACCGTGCCAAGGCCTAGGCGTTGGTGCAGCGGCCACCACGCCAGGAGGATCACCGCGCCGACGGCGATGACGACGGTCCCCATGGAGACGTCGAGCCGCTCGGCGATGCCCTGGTGGAGCACATCCCACGGACCGAGACCAAGATTGCCGCGCACTCCGAGGGCGAGTCCCACCCCGGCGGTCACCAGGCCCAGGACGAGCTGGGTCAGTCGGCGGCGGAGGGGCACCTACCCGAGGCTACGGGTGCCGCGGCCCCCAGCCCAGTGAGTTTCCTCGTGGCGAACGTCCCCGTCGACCTTTAGTCAGCGGGTAGGTGAGGGAAGCCCTTCAGTCGACGTACTGCGAGCTGGTGGCGGTGGAACCGTCGATGCTCTGGGTGTCGTTGGCGGTGCTGAAGGCGAACTGGATGACCACCAGCGCGGCGATCAGGGTGATGGCCAACACCACGATGATGGCTTGGCGGGTCGCCGCTCGCTGCTGCGCCGCCCTGCGCTGCTCGGCTTCGGTCTCGGTCTCTTCCGGCGCAGGGGTCGACGTCTCGCTCATCGTGCTCACCCTAGGCGCCGCCGTCCGGGGCCGGCGAAGCCCCCTTTGCAAGGCACGACCGCACTGCCTGAACCTCGCTGTCCCACCCACTCGCGATACTGACGCCATGCAGGAGATCGGCGACGTCATGGTCCTTAGCCCGAGCGACCTGACCGGATTCCTGGCCTGCTCTCACCTCACCCAGCTCGAGCGCATGGTGGCGGCCGGCGGCGTCCGGCCCCGGATCGACGATCCCGACGCCGAGGCCCTGGCCCGACGAGGCGACGAGCACGAACGGGCCGAGCTGGCCCGGCAGCGGGCCGAGCACGCCGACGTGGTGGAGATCGCCCGTCCCCGTTCCACGCTGGAGGGCCTGCGGGCCGCTGAGGCCGCCACGCTGGCCGCCATGAACGGCGGCGCCGCGGTGATTTCCCAAGCCAGCTTCTTCGACGGTCGCTGGCGCGGCCATGCCGACTTCCTCCTACGGGTGCAGATCGACACCGACCTGGGCCCATGGGGCTACGAGGTGGCCGACGCCAAGCTGGCCCGGCGGGCCAAGCCCGACGCTCTTCTGCAGCTCTGTGCTTACAGCGAGCACGTGGCCCGCCTGCAGGGGACGTATCCGGAGCGGATGGAGGTGATCACGGGCGACGGAGAGCGCCGGCGCTATCGGGTGGCCGACATCATTGCCTACTGGCGGGCGGCCCGGGCTCGCTTGGAGGCGGTGGTCGATGGCGGTGCCGTTCCCACCTACCCCGAGCGGATCGGCCACTGTGACGTGTGCTCCTGGGCCGAGGTGTGCGACGAACGCCGTCGGGCCGACGATCACCTTTCGCTGGTGGCTGGGATGCGCCGCGGCGCCATCACCGCCCTGGACCACGAGGGGGTCACCACGGCGGCGGGCCTGGCGGCGCGGCCCCTCGGCGCCCGATTGGCGGGAGTGGGTCAGGCGAGCGCCGACCGGATGCGAGAGCAGGCCCGCCTCCAGCTCCAGCAGCGGGCCGATGGACAGGTGCGCTACGAGCTCTTGGTGCCTGCCGGCGAGGGCGACGAAGAAGGGGACGAGGCGAAGGCCGAGGCGAGGGGGCTGGAGCTCTTGCCTTCGCCGTCACCGGGCGACCTCTTCTTCGACATCGAGGGCGACCCGTGGGTGGGCGAGGCCGGCCTGGAGTACCTCTGGGGGGTGGTGGCGACCCCGGCGGGCGCGCCCCCGCGCTACCGGGCGTTCTGGGCGCATTCGCCGGCGGAGGAGAAGGCGGCCTTCGAGGCCTTCGTCGACCTGGTGGTGGTCGGCCTCGAGGCAGACCCGAGCATGCACGTCTACCACTACGCCCCCTATGAGGCGACGGCCCTGAAAAAGCTGATGGGCCGCTACGGCACCCGGGAGGCCGAGGTCGACCGACTGCTGCGGGGCGAGGTGCTGGTCGACCTCTACCGGGTGGTACGCCAGGGGGTGCGGGTGTCCCAGGAGGGCTACGGCCTGAAGAAGCTCGAGCCCCTCTACCTTGCGGCCCGACAGGGCGGGATCACCGATGGCGGTTCGAGCATCGCCGCCTACGAGGGCTGGCTCGAGTGCCACGACCCGGGCATCCTCGCCGAGCTGCGGGACTACAACGAGATCGACTGCCGCTCAACGCTCGCACTGCGCGAGTGGCTGGAGGAACGGCGGGCCGAGCTGGTCACCCTCACCGGAGTCGATCCCGGACGCCCGGAGCCAGGCGACGGTCTGCCGCCGGAGGCCCAGGCCCAGACGGAGGCCCGCACGGCGGCATTGGCGGCCCGGCTCATGGTCGGCCTGCCCGACGACGGCGGCGGCCGCAGCCCCGAGCAGCAGGCCCGCTGGCTGTTGTCGCACCTGCTCGACTGGCACCGTCGGGAATGCCGACCTGTTTGGTGGGCGTGGTACGACCGGCGGGGTCGCTCCGAGGAGGAGCTGGCCGACGACCACGAGGCCATCGCTGCGCTCACCTGCGTGGGCGAGGTGGGCCGGGTGCAGCGCTCCGTGGTGCACCGCTACCGCTTCCCGCCCCAGGAGCACAAGGTGAGCGTGGGCGACGACCCTCTCGATCCGGTGACGGAGAGGTCGGCAGGCAAGGTGGTGGCCGTCGACTCGACGGCGGGCACCATCGATCTGAAGCGGGGGCTCGCCTCCACCGCACCTCACCCCCGGGCGCTCGTGCCCGCCAAGCCGATCGCCACGGCCATCTTGCGAGACGCCATCGCCAGGGTGGCCGAGCACGTCCTCGCCGGAGCCAGTGATCAGCCGTCCGTGCCTGGTCCCTACCGGGCCGTCCTCGACCTGTTGGCCGGGCGGCCTCCCGCCGTCGCCGGGCACCCACCGGGTGCACCCCTGGCCGGTGCCAGAGAGACCGGTGCCGATGCCGCCCGGCGCCTGGTTCCTCTCCTGGCCGGAGCCGGCCTGGCCGTGCAGGGCCCACCGGGCTCGGGGAAGACCCACACCGGGGCCGGCGTCATCGTCGACGCCATCCGCCGGGGCGCTCGGGTGGGCATCACCGGGCCCAGCCACCGGGCCATCGCCAACCTGTTGACGGCCGCCTGTGTCCGGGCCGACGACGAAGGGGTGGCGTTGACCGCGGTGCAGCGCACCAACGACGAGGCCGATCTGGTCCGCTCAAGGCGCGTGGTCCGGGCCGAGGCCCCGGCAGCAGTCGTTGCCGCCCTCGCCGCTGGGATCGTCGACGTGGTGGCCGGCACCGCCTGGCTCTTCGCCCGGGAGGATATGGTCGGCGCTCTCGACCTGCTCGTGGTCGACGAGGCCGGCCAGGTGCCGCTGGCCAATGTGGTGGCCATGTCCGGAGTCGCCCCCGACCTGGTCGTGCTGGGCGACCCCCAACAGCTAGCGCAGCCGGCCAAGGGCGTGCATCCCCCCGGAGCCGAGGCGTCGGCCCTCGGCCACGTCATGGCCGGCGCCGCCACCGTCGCTACCGACCGGGGCCTCTTCCTCGACCGCAGCTACCGCATGCACCCTCAGGTGTGTCGCTTCGTGTCGGAGGTGGCCTACGACGGGCGCCTGGAAGCCGATCCGGCGTGCTCCCTTCAGCGCGTGGGCGAGGGACCGGTGGTGGCCGGCTCCGGCTTGCGCTGGCTTCCGGTGGCCTCCGAGGGCAACCGGACGGCATCTCGCCAAGAGGCCCAGGCGGTGGCGGCGGTGGTCGAGGCCCTGGTGGGGCGGATCTACACCGACCACCAGGGCTCCCAGAGGCGCCTGGCTCTCGACGATGTGCTCGTCATCTCGCCCTACAACGCCCAGGTGGCCAGGTTGTCGGCGGTGTTGGCCGAGGGCGCGAGGGTGGGAACGGTCGACCGCTTCCAGGGCCAGGAGGCGCCGGTGGTGGTCTACTCCATGGCCGCCTCCTCCGCCGACGACGTGGCGAGAGGCGTCGACTTCCTGTTCAGTTTGAACCGGCTCAACGTGGCCGTGTCGCGGGCTCGGGCATTGGCCGTGCTGGTGTGCAATCCGGCGCTGCTGCATGCCCGCGGCACCAATCCCGAGCAGCTGCGCCTGGTCAACGCCCTGTGTCGCTTCACCGAGCTGGCCGACCGGGTGACCCTGGAGGCCGAGCAGAGATAGATCAGAGAAGATGGATTGGAGAACATGACGCGGGTCACGACCAGGATCGCCCGGCAACCTTTCGTACTGGACGCCGCCGCCGTCGAGGCTGCGGCCACCGCCGTCCTGCCGGAGCCACTGGTCGACCACTACGTGGTGGTGGGCGGCCGGCGCTATCCGCCCAAGCAGGTCATCGCCCTGGCCACCGGGCTGGACCGCGCCGACTTCACCACCCACCAGGCCCGGGGGGTGCTCCGCCGCCTCGGCTTCATCGCCGGCCGGCGCGGGTCCGACCCGCCCCCGACGTCGGCGACGGCGACGGCCGCTGGCCCCCACGGGGGCGCCGAAGCCGAGGCGCTGCGGCCCTTCATGGGCCAGTGGGTGGCGCAGAAGGGCATCGAGGTCCTCGTGGCCGCCGATACTCCCGAGGAAGTGCTCTCGTGGCTCGAACGCCACGATCAGTACGCCGACATCATGTTCAGGGTGCCCCGCGAGCAGTGGGAGTCCGAAGGATGGTGGCCCGGGTGGGACGTCCGTTGAGATTCCCTTTCCGGAGTCTCGGGGAACCCATGCCGACTGTGCTCCGCCCGGTGTTGCCGGTGGAGGTTGGTGGCCTTCACCGGGCGCCCTATGCCGGCCTGGTCGATACCGGCTCCCTTCACAATCGCTTCGGCGCCTTCGTCGCTCGGGCGGCCGGGATCGAGCTGGCTGATGCCCCGGTCGAGGTCATCGCCCTCGACGGGTTCCGTACTCAAGCTCGCCGTGCGTCGGTGGAGCTCAGCATCGGCGAGGCGACGTGGACGGCGCCGGTCTGGTTCTGCGACCCCTGGCCCCTCGGCTTCCACCTCCTCGGCCTGAAGGGCTTCTTCGACCACTTTGCGGTGACGATCCGTGCCGCTCGCTACGAGATCGAGCTCACCCAGGAGCCCGCTGCCGGCTTGTCGTGATCCTGGGCCCTCGCACTAGCGTGCCGGGATGACGCGGAACGTGGCCGAGAAGTTGATCGCCGCCCACCTGGTGGAGGGCGAGATGGCCCCGGGCCGGGAGATCGGGCTACGCATCGACCAGACGCTGACCCAAGACGCCACCGGCACCATGGTCATGCTCGAGCTCGAGGCCATGGGGCTGCCCCGGGTGCTCACCGAGGTCTCGGCCCAGTACGTCGACCACAACCTCCTCCAGGCCGACTTCAAGAACGCCGACGACCACCTCTTCCTGCGCAGCGCGGCGCAGCGCTTCGGAATCTGGTACTCCAAGCCCGGCAACGGCGTCAGCCACCCCGTGCACCAGCAGCGCTTCGGGATCCCGGGCAAGACCATGCTGGGCTCCGACAGCCACACGCCGGCGGCTGGCGCCATCGGCATGCTGGCTATCGGTGCTGGCGGCCTGGAGGTGGCCATGGCCATGGCCGGCCAGCCCTTCTTCACCACCATGCCCAAGGTGTGGGGCGTGCGCCTGGTGGGCGAGTTGCCCGACTGGGTCAGCGCCAAGGACATCATCTTGGAGATGCTCCGCCGCCACGGGGTGTCCGGTGGGCGGGGTCGGATCCTCGAATACCACGGCCCCGGCCTCGCCCGGCTGAGCGCCATGGACCGCCACGTCATCGCCAACATGGGCGCCGAATTGGGCGCCACCTCCACCGTCTTCCCGAGCGACGGCGAGGTGCGCCGGTTCCTCGAGTCCGAGGGGCGGGGAGCCGACTGGATCGAGCTGGTGGCCGACCCTGGCGCCGGCTACGACGTGGAGGAGGAGATCGACCTGGCCTCCCTGGAGCCCCTCATCGCCAAGCCCTCCAGCCCCGCCAATGTGGTTCCCGTGCGGGAGGTGGCAGGCCTCGAGATCAGCCAGGTGGTGCTGGGCTCGTCGGCCAACCCGGGCCTGCGCGACCTGGCCGTGCCCGCCATGATGGTCAAGGGCCGCCAGACGCATGACCGGGTCAGCTTCGACGTCAACCCCGCCTCCCGCCAGACGCTGGAGACGCTGGCGGCCGAGGGCTACCTGCTCGACCTCGTAGCGGCCGGCGCCCGGCTCCACCAGGCCGGCTGCATGGGTTGCATCGGCATGGGCCAGGCGCCGGCCACCAACGAGATCAGCCTGCGGACCATGCCCCGAAACTTCCCCGGTCGCTCGGGCACCAGGGAGGACAAGGTCTACCTGTGCAGTCCCGAGACGGCCACCGCCTCCGCCCTCACCGGCGTCATCACCGACCCCCGTGACCTCGACATGGCCTATCCCCGTTACGTCGCTCCGGCCCAGAGCTACGCCAACACCGCCATGCTGGTGGCGCCCCTACCCGGGGACGAGAACCTCGCCGTGGCGCTGGTCAAGGGGCCCAACATCGCCTCACTGCCCGACTTCGAGGCCCTGGCCGAGCACATCACCGGACCGGTGCTGTTGAAGATGGGAGACGACGTCTCCACCGACGAGATCCTCCCCGCCGGCGCCCAGGTGCTTCCCTTCCGCAGCAACATCCCCGCCATCGCCGACTTCGCCTTCTGGCAGGTGGACGGCACCTATAGCCGCCGGGCGCTGGAGGCCAAGGAGGCTGGCGGCCACCTCCTGGTGGCGGGCGAGAACTACGGACAGGGATCGAGCCGCGAGCACGCCGCCCTCGCCCCCCGGTACCTGGGGCTACGGGCGGTCATCGCCCGTTCCTTCGCCCGCATCCACCGCCAGAACCTCGTCAACTTCGGCGTGCTGGCGCTCACCTTCGCCGATCCCGGCGACTACGACGCCGTCGCCGCCGACCACGAGCTGCACCTCCCGGGGGTGGCGGAGCGGGTCAGGGC
>JBBSLT010000018.1:0-23589 GCA_038233555.1 Acidimicrobiales bacterium | reverse complement strand
GCGGTGAGCGACCCCTCCCAGGCGCCCGAGGGCTGCGAGAACTGGTTCGTCCTGGTCAACGTGCCCCCGTCCTCGGCCGTCGACTGGGACGCCGAGGCCGAGCCCTACCGTGACCATCTCCTCGAGGTGGCCGCCCGGCGGGGCTGGGACCTGGCCGGGCGGCTCCGGTCGGTCGAGATCGTCACTCCCGACGACATCGCCACCCGCTACCGGTCGTGGCAGGGCGCCATCTACGGGACGTCGTCGAACGGGCGCCGGGCGGCGTTCCTGCGCCCGGCCAACCGTGGCCCCCGACGCGGGTTGTACCTGGTGGGCGGGTCGAGCCACCCGGGCGGGGGCCTTCCCCTGGTGGTGATGAGCGCTGCCATCGTGGCCGCCATGGTGGCCGCCGACCGAGGCCGGCCCGGGGGCTGAGGGACCGGGCTAAGCTAAGTCCATGTTGGTGAACATGCACGAGGCCAAGACGCAGCTCTCCCGCTTGGTGGCGCGGGCGGCGGCGGGCGAGGACATCGTCATCGGCAAGGCCGGACGCCCGGTGGCCCGCCTGGTTCCCTACGAGGAGCGCACGGAGCCCCGCAAACCAGGAAGCATGAAGGGCAAGATCTGGATGGCCGACGACTGGGACGAGACTCCCCAGTGGCTGATCGATGCCTTCGAGGGCAAGGGGGACGGCGACCTCCTCGAGCAGTGAACCTACTCCTCGACACCCATGCCCTGATCTGGTGGATCCTTCAGATGCCCATGGTGTCGGACGTCGAAGCCGACATCAGCAATCCGAAGGTTCGGGTCACGTTCAGTGCAGTGAGCATCTGGGAGATCGCAATCAAGCAGGCGCTCGGCAAGCTCAGGATCGACGGCAGGGTCATCGATCACGCGATCGACGGTGGCTTTGCGCCCCTGACCATCACGATCGACCACGTCGAGCGAGCGGGCGGCCTCCCGCTCCACCACAAGGACCCGTTCGACCGGCTGCTCATCGCCCAGGCCCAGCTCGAGGGGCTCACCATCGTGACCCGTGACCGGGCCTTCGACGCTTACGAGGTCCCGGTGCGGCGCTGCTGAGCGCCGCCGCTACGGTCGCATCGTGACCCGCGCCGCCTCCCGGCCACGCCCCTTCTGGCTCCGACCGAAATGGGTGGTCGGCCACGTCTTGGTGGTCGTGCTGGTGGTGGCCTTCGTCAACTTCGGCTTCTGGCAGCTCCGTCGTCTGGACGAGCGGCGGGCCGCCAACGCCGTGGTCGAGGCCCGCTCGTCGGTGGGGGTGCAGCCGCTCCCCGAGGTGGTCGATCCTGACGCCACCTTCGTGGACGTCGAGGGACTGCCCTACCGGCGAGTCACCGTTCGAGGCACCTACGACGCCGACGCCTCGGTGCTGGTGCGCTCGCGTGCCCTGGAGGGCCGCCCTGGCTTCCACGTCCTCACCCCGCTGGTGACCGACGGTGGCGCCGCCCTGGTGGTCAACCGGGGCTTCGCCCCCTTCACCGCCGAGCCAGCCGAGGCCCTGGCTGCCACCCGCCCACCGGGAGGAGAGGTCGAGGTCGCCGGTCTCCTGCTCGAGACCCAGGAGCGCCAGGGCATCGGCCCCACCGACCCGGCCGAGGGGGTGTTGACCGAGATCACCCGGGTCGATCTGGCCCGCCTCCAACAGCAGTACGCCGGCGACTTCTATCCGGTGTACCTCCAGCTGCAGGCGCAAGCACCTCCGACGGGCGACCTCCCGGTGATGCTGCCCGAGCCCGAGCAAAGCGAGGGCAGCCATCTGTCCTACGCCATGCAGTGGTTCCTCTTCGCCGCCGTGGGGGCCATTGGCTGGCCCGTCCTGCTGCGCCACACCGCCCGGGAGGACGGAGACCCGACCATCCCCTCGTCCTACTCCTCTTCGCCTTCCCCGCCCAGCTCTGTCGACTCGGCGGTGCCTGAGACTGCTGATCCGACAAGGAACGGGAAGGGGAGTGGCGAGGGGGTCGGACGAGCACCGGCCTCCCGGTCCTGAGGTTGGCGGTCCCCGCCCTGCGCAGCGTGGTCCGGGCGGGCTGGACCGGAGCGCGGGTGGCGGCCGGCGCCGTCGCACTGGCCCGCCTGGGCCGGGGCGCCCGCCGCCGCCCTCCGCTGGTACCCGATCCCGACTGCTCGCCTCCAGGTCCAGTGACGGTAGTCATCCCCGCTCGGAATGAGGAGCACCGGATCGGTCCCGCCCTGGCTGCCCTCATCGGAGATCCGCAGGTGGCCGAGGTGGTGGTGGTCGACGACTGCTCCACCGATCGCACCGCCCAGGTGGCGGCCGCCGCCGGGGCCCGGGTGGTAACGGGGGCGCCCCTGCCCAAGGGCTGGGTAGGCAAGCCCTGGGCCCTGCAGCAGGGCCTGGAGGCAGCTACCGGGGAGTGGTTGGTCACCCTCGACGCCGACGTAGAGCCCAAGGCAGGCCTGGTCGGCGCCCTGGTGGCGGCGGCCGAGGAGGAGGGTTGGGATCACCTCAGCGCCGGCGGCCGCTTTGTGTGCGACACCGCCGGCCAGCGCTTGTTGCACCCGGCCATGCTGGCCACCCTCGTCTACCGCTTCGGTCCACCGGGCACGGGCCGCTTGCCCCGCCCGTCGAGGGTCATGGCCAATGGCCAGTGCACGGTCACCCGTCGGGCCATGCTGGCGGCCCAGGGGGGGTACCGGCCCATCGCCGGGCATCTCACCGACGACGTGGCCCTGGCCCGTCATCTGGCCGCCGTGGGGTGGCGGGTCGGATTCCTCGACGTCACCGGCTGCTTCGACGTGCGCATGCACGCCTCAGCGGGGGAGGTGTGGCGCAACTGGGGGCGCTCGTTGCCTCTAGCCGACGTCGCCTCGTGGCCGGAGAAGGTGGCCGACCTGGCCGTGGTGTGGTTGGCCTTGGCCCTGCCCCTGCCCCGGCTGCTGGCCCGTCGGGGCGACCGCCTCGACGTGGCCCTGGCCACCGTACGCCTGGGGTTGCTGGCGGCGACTGCCGGGGCCTACCGGGAGCGGGGCCCGGCCTACTGGCTGTCGCCCCTGGCCGACGTGGCGACCGCGCTGCGCCTCACCTGGGGCACCGTGCGCCCGGGGACGACATGGCGGGGCCGTTCCTACGCCGGGGGTCGGCCGGCGCCGGCTCAGTAGTCGGGTGGGGGATCGGCCTCGTCGGCCCCGGCATCCAACGCTTGCACCACCAGCGCCCGGCAGCGTCCCACGAACGAGGCTGCCTGCTCGATCAGCTCGGCCAGCGCTTCGGTGGATGCCTTGAACTCGGTGCTGTAGTCGGCGTAGGCCCGCAGCTTGAGCAACTGCCCAAGGATGGGTGCCGGCCCGTGCTCTTCCGTGAACAGGGTGATCTGGCCGGAGTGCGTCTTGGCGTAGCGACCGCGCACGTTGAGGGCGGCGCCGGCTCCGTGGAACACGGCGTAGTAGAGCCGGCTGGCGGCGTCCTCCCGAGCGCCGGCGTCGAGGAGCAGGCGTGCCGATCGCAGCGCCTGGTCGGCCAGGCGGAGCTCGTTGGCGGCCCGTTCACCTTGTCCGGGCGTCACAGCCGCACCGACTCCCGGCGCATCTCCTCGTAGAAGCCCGAGGCCCGGGAGATGGGAAGGTGGTAGCGCTCGAAGTCCATGACCATGGGCGAGAGCCAGAGGCTGATCGACGACGCCAACTCCCAGATGGCCATCGAGGTGGCCTCGTCGTTGTCCTGGACGAGCACCAGCACATCGATGTCGGACTCGTCGTGGTCGTCGCCGCGCACCTTCGACCCGTAGATCCGCATGTCGCGCACTCGCTCGCCCCAGCGGGCGCGTACGGCGTCACGGAACTCCTCGACCCATTGCCGCTCGGTGGGGACGAGCCGGGACAGGGCCTCATCGGCGGGCACCGGCGACACCACGCTGGCGATGGTAGCGAGCGGGTGCTCGAGCCATCGAACGGCTGCGGAGAGGCCGGTAGCGTGTGGGTCCCTAGGGAAGCCCTCGCCGTCAATCCATCTGGTTCTTTGTCGCGTTCTGCACCTCGGCGGTGCGTAAAGCTACAAAGAACTGCGGTGGGCCAGAGCGAAGCGCAGGCCGATGATCGACATCAAGGCGCCGGTGGCGGCGACCCGGTGGGGGCCGTCGAACACCAGCTGCACCAGGGGGAAGGCGACTACCCCCAGACGGGCCCCCCAGGCGAAGGAGCGGGCCCGGGCCACGATGACGAAGGCGGCCACGGCCACCAGGCCGGCCAGCGGAGAGAGCGCACAGACGCCGCCGGCCCAGGTGAGGATGGAACGCCCGCCCCGGAAACGGGCGAAGACCGGCCAGGCGTGGCCGACCATGGCCGACCCCACGGCCGCATAGCCCACGCCCCAGGCCCCGGCGGGCGCCACCGCCATCCCGACCAGAGCGGCGGCCACCCCCTTGGCCACATCGCCGGCGAAGACCGGCGCGGCTGACCTCGATCCGAGCTGCTCCCGAACGTTCCAGTAGCCCGGATTGGTATCACCCACTTGCCGGGGATCCACGCCGTGGCGTCGACCCACCAGCACCGCCACCGGGATGGAGCCCAGCAGGTAACCGACGATCACCGCCACCGCGGTCGCCCCCACCGTCGCCGCCCGCACGCCTCCAGCCTCCCACAGGGGTTGGCAACTGCTGCCTATCCAGTTGCTTCTAGTGGTCGTATATCCGTTCTAGTGTGTCTGCGTGAACTTGTCGCAGTGGGCCGAGTGTCGCCCGCCACGAGCGTGTGGGAGTGAGCAAGTTCACGGCCTACCGCTGGTTCCGAGAGGGCACCCTTCCAGTCCCGGCACAGCGGGTGGGGCGACTGATCCTAGTCGACGTTGATGTGGCTCGACAGGTACGTCGATCTGCGAGCGATTGAGTGGGAAGTTCCTCAACTTCCGGAAGTGGTGACGTTGCCGGGTTCCCTACCGCTATTGCACCCCGTTCTACTTATCGAGGAAGTAGTACGCGCCCCCGGCGAAGATCAAAAAGGGCGTGACAACCAGTACGGGTACGAACAAGATTCCTCCCATCGGGCCGGTGTCTACGAGACTTAGATAGGCGTACGTACCGACAAGTGGTCCGAGGCCGATCAGGATCGCGACAAGCAGACGACGCATCTCACCTCCGCTGTTGGAGTCTGAGTCTGGCCCCAGGAGACCACCCATCTCCCGGCGATTCTGGGGCCAGAACGGCTGGCGCTAGTTCGGAACCGCTTGGAGCAGTGGGGTGATCTGTTCGAGGGCGCACTGCAGGCTCAACACTGACGGCAGTGTGAACGCGAACGCCAGATCTCCGTCGATGTAGGCAGCGCGCTCTTCCTTCATGACGCTGAGCGTGTTCAGCCGAGGACCGGCTTCGATCGTGGCCCGCTCCTCCTTCTGAGTCGCCAGATCCCAGATCAGGACATCCACGTCCAAATCGTCGAACCTGTCAGGTTCGACACGGGTGGACATCTGCGCCACCGTGAAACCCAACGAGGAGAAGAACTCCATGTCGGTGCTCTGGTATTGGTGACATAATGTCGTCTTGGGGATTTGAGTACGACGCGTAAGCCACGCTTCTTCCCTTGAAGCCCGGGTTCTCCGAGGCCACCTTGGCCAGACTGGCCTCCATCTCGGCAACGACCGTCTTGGCGCCGGCGCTGCGACCGAGCGCCGCTCCTGCGGCCGGTCACTTGTTGCCAGGAGACGTCGGAGGTGCCCTCGGCCCGGACAACCGTGGGGGCGATCTTCGACAGCTCGTCATAGGTGTCAGGCGGGACGGAGCTGACTCCGTGGAGGATGAGATCGGGTTTCAGGGCGGCGATCGCCTCGTAGTCGAGTCCTGCATCAGTGAAGAGGACCGTCGATGTCTCCCAGTCGGCAGCGAACGGAGCCCACGGGCGAGGCTTGCTGTAGACCGCCTCGGCGCTGGGGCGGGCGGGCAAGGGCGTCACCCCGAGGGCGAACACGGCGTCGCGAAAGCGATTGTTGAGCGCCACCACCCGCTGAGGGGGCTGCGGAATGACCGTCGATCCCAGCTCATGCGTGATCGTGATCGGGAAGGCGTCGGTCGGTTCCGACGTTTGAGCGGGAGTAGGTACTTCGCCAGTCGTGACGGGCGCTGTGGTGGCGCCGCTTCAGTCGACGGCGAGTCGGGTGTGGAGCTGGGCGAAGAGTCGCCGCCGCAGGCGACCAGGATCAGCGTGGCTGCCAGACCAACGGCGACAACGACTGGGGCTAGTGAGTACCGACGGATCGCCATGGGCCTCGATTCACGCTGGGTATGGCCAGGAAACACTAGTCGCCGCCGGGTGGTCAGGTGACAGGTTCAGGGGAACCGGTCACAGAGGGTTTGGTGCAGCGGGACAGGGAGCAAAATGACGGGGAGCACGGCGTCGATCTGGTTGACTCGTTCGGGTGAAGAAGCTCGCCGACTACGGCGAAGATGACCACCCCGGAGGTGATCCCGAGCGTGCTCAGCTGGCGTGGGCCGTCGCCGCATTCGACGACTGCGAGGGGTGCGAGGACATCCGGGTGGAGGTGACTCTGGAGGAGATCGGTCGCCCGGGAACCGGCCTGGTCGCCCACCTGGCCCCTGAGTCGGCCCGCCGGCTGCGGCGGGCCCTGACCACGGCGCTACGCGAGGTCGGGGAGGACACCGCCTCCTGACTGCCTGTCGGCCTCTATGGCTTCCAGGATCAGCAGCCGCGACGCCAGATCGTGGGGCACCACCCCGCCGTCCCCGGTGCTCAGCCGCCGGGGACCACGTCGACCAAGAGGCGCGCCGGCTCCGTCAACCTTGCGACGGCGAAGGGGCCAATGCTTGGGATCTCAGCGCTGAACGGACGGTGGTCTATGCCAGGGTTTCGTCGCATGACCAGCGACCCGATCTGGACCGCCAGATCGCCCGGCTCACCCAGTGGGCAACCGCCCAGGCGATGTCGGTCGATGAGGTGATCACCGAGATGGGATCGGGACTGAACGCCAGGCGTCGAAAGCCGGCCAGGCTCCTGGCCGATCCCAGCGCCACCTCCCTGGTGGCTGCTTGAGAGCATGCAGCTCATGCACACTCTCGCAACGGTACCGTCGTCTCCACCGATGCCGACCGTCGCCTCGTTCCACCTGACCCGTTACCCGGCTCGTCACGCGCTGGGCACCATGGCCGGCCTCGTCACCCGCAAGCGTCTGTTGGCCGTTACTCCGGGGCTGCGCTTCGCCCGCCAGCTGGGCACCGGCCGGGGCTCCCAGATGGGTCTGGGTGCCGACCTGCGGCGCTGGGCCACCTTCGTCGTGTGGGACGACGAGGCCGCCCTCGATGCCTTCCTCGAGG
The DNA here is from genome assembly GCA_038233555.1 of Acidimicrobiales bacterium. Classification (GTDB taxonomy): domain Bacteria; phylum Actinomycetota; class Acidimicrobiia; order Acidimicrobiales; family CADCSY01; genus JADDRA01. The sequence continues at coordinate 16,306 of JBBSLT010000018.1, read as the reverse complement.
GCTCAGCCTTGGCCCGGCGCTGGCGGGAACAGGGCGACGAGACCTGGAGCGTGCGGCTGTTTCCCGTGTCGGTCCACGGGTCGTGGAGCGGTGCGCGCCCACTGGTCGCCGCTGACACCGAGGAGGCCGACGTCGGTGACGGGCCGGTGGCGGTGCTTACCCGGGCTCGCATCGCCCTACGCCACTGGCCCGCCTTCTACCGGTCGGTCCCTGCCGTGGAGGTCACGCTGGCGCGCCAGCCCGGCCTGTTGGCTGTGCTCGGGATCGGCGAGGCGCCGGTCGGCCTCCAGGCCACCTTCAGCCTGTGGCGCTCACCCGCCGACGTCACCGCCTTCGCCTACGGAGGGTCGGCCCATGAGGACGTGGTCCGCCGCACCCGGAGCGAAGGGTGGTTCAGCGAGGAGCTTTTCGCCCGCTTCCGGCCCTACCGCTCGACCGGCACCTGGGACGGCGTCGACCCCCTCGCCGACCTCGGGCGGGCGGGTGGGAACGGGTCGTAGTCGACGGCGGCGGCCTTCTCCCGTAGGGGGGCCGGGACCACCGGGAAGAGCATCCCGTAGGGCTCGCCACCCCAGAGGTGATGGATGCGATGCGCCGCCTTGAGGCGCTCGCACACCGACAGCTCGGCGCCGAACCAGCCGAGGCGGCGATGAATGTAGAGGTCGTGGACGAAGAAGTAGGCGGCGCCGTAGATGGTCAGGCCGATGGCGATGGGCAGCAGCGCCTCCAGCCCCTGGACGTTCAGGCCGAGCCCGAAGCCGGCCATGGCCAACGCCGAGCCCATCAGCGGGTACAGGTCGTTGCGCTCCCAGCTCGGCTCGGGGCGGCGCTGGTGGTGGCTCTTGTGGATGGGCATCCCCGGCCCGTGCATCACGAAGCGATGCGAGAGGTAGACGAGTACCTCCATGCCGAAGAAGGCGCCGACGACCAGCAGGACCGTCATCTCGCCAATGCTACCGGCGGGTCCCCTCGGCCAGCTGGTGGTCGCGCTCCCAGACCAAGACGGGCAGGGTGAGCATGGCGAAGGCGTAGAGGAACTCCTCGGTGGGGATGTCCCACGGGAAGCGCAGCCCACTGGTGTGGCGCTCGTCGTAGATGACGATGGGGGCTGAGAGCTTGGACATCCAGCCGTCGACGGCGACCATAAAGCTCCCGCAGATGGCCATGGAGATCCAGTAGCCCTTGGAGCGGAAGACGCCGGTGCGAAACCACGCCTGTTCAGCCATCACCACCCCGGCGGCCGCGGCCAGGGAGGTCAGCGGGTAGGCCCTCGCCAGGGATGGCGGCCCTCCAGGCCGTTGCGCACCGCCTCGTACGACAACAGGCTGCAGATGGGCACGGCGACGAAGAAGGCCAGCTCGTCGACCGGAAGCCCGCCGGGTAGCTCCACCCCGCTCGAGTACTTCGGATTCAGATGCCAGTGGCCGGCCCGGAAGGCGAGAGTGTCCCACGGCACGAAGATAGCCAGGGTTGGTACCAGTGCCCGGGCTAGGCGCCGAGGCCGGCGCCACACCTTGGCCCGGTAGGCGAACTCCAACGGCAGGGTGAGGACCAGACAGGCCCCGAGGAGCTTGAGGTACTGGGCCCGGTCGTCCATGGTGGCGCCAGCGTAGGGGCCGACCGAGGCTACGAGCGCAGGAGGGCGAGGGTGGAGGCCCGGGCCGGCTTGGTCTGGGCGAAGACCAGGTGGAACAACGCTTCCCGGGCCCAGCGCTGCGCCGGGTGGCTGCCGGTCATGGCCCGACCGCCCACGCTCGTCACCAGGGCCGAGGTGGCCTCCACCCCGAGCATGAGCGCCTCGGCCCGCAGCGCCAGCCGCTCGTCCAGCCCCTCGCCGGCAGGGACGTCGTCCACCAAGGCGTAGGCCAGGTGCCGTACCTCTTCGAGGCGCGCCGACAACACGGCGGCTGTCGTCTCGTCCCGCTTCGCCAACTCGGCCAGGGCGGCCCGGGCGATGCCGAAGATGGACGGCTGAACGTTGGCTCCCGCCGCCGCATCGGCCGCGGCCCAGGCCGGGCGAGGGGACCGAAGGACCACGTCGGCGTCGGCCACGACGTAGCCGTCGAGATGAAGCGGGAGGGTCCGGGTGCCGCCCATGGCGGCCAGGCCGAGGGGTGACCCGCGAGTCATGCCGTCGCCGTCGCGCAGGGGCACCAACGCGAACACAACATCGTCATCGGTGGTCGTGGCTCCCACCATCACCACGTCGAGCAGGTCCCAGCCGGTGCACCAGGGGGCTATGCCTGAGAGTCGCCACCCGCGGTCGACCCGGGTGGCCGGCATCACCACCTCGGCCGACCGCAGGTGGCTGAAGGCCACCGCCGCCTGGGTGGTGCCGCTGCACAGCTCCGGGAGCCAGCGCCGGGCCAGTTCCTGGTTGGCGCTGGCAGTGAGCATCTTGACTACCGGGTGGTGCTGGAACCAGACGAACCAGGTGGTGCCGTCTGCCCCGGCGAGGATTTCTGCCACCTCCCGGTACACCGCCGCCGATGGCGCCGACCCTGTGATCGACTCGGGACCGACCACGCCGTAGAGCCCGGCGGCGGCCAGGCAGCCGAGCGTGGCCCGGTCCACCCCGTCTCGCTCGGTGTGGGCGGCAAGCGGCGCCAGCAGGGCGGCGGCCTTCTCGGCTCGGTCGATCAACGGGTCGGTCACGGGGTTTCAACGTAGCTTGCACTGTGGTCGTCGCCCCCCAGCCGGGCGGCGGGCACGGCGACGAGGCCGAGCAGCCCGGCAGCGATCAGCAGCGCCCCACCGAGCAGGTAGACGGCGCGGATGCCGAAGGCCTCGGCCGCCACCCCTCCGGCGCCGATACTCACCAGCCGGGCCGACTGCCACACCATGTCGTAGAGGGCGAAGACCCGGCCCCGGAGCCGTTCGGGCACGGTGGTCTGCAACACGGTCTGGTAGGTGACGTGGCCCGTGCTGGTACCCACGCCGTAGACGGCCAGCGCTCCGAGGGCCAGGCCGAAGCTGGAGAAGGCGGCGAGGACGACGTCGACGGCGCCGCGCAGGAGGTAGGGGCCGAAGAGCAGGGATGGCCGGCGCACGTCGGTCACGAACCGCTGGAGCACCAAAGGCCCGAGGCCGGCGCCGATCCCGATGGCGCCGAGGAGCAGACCGAAGCGCCCGGGGCCCACGTCGAGGTGGCGCTCGGCCAGGACCACCAAGAGGGCACTGGTGGCCCCCGCCGACAGGGCGGCCAGCGCCTGCACCCCGGCCAGGGTGGTGAGCAGGCGGCTCCGGCGGACGGCGGCCAACCCGGCCCGGACCGCCGCCAGGCGGCCGGTGGGCCCCTCCGCTCCTCCTGGTATCGGAGCCATCGAGGCGGGCACGCTCAGGCCCCGCAGCAACAAGGCCGACACTGCGAAGGACGTGGCGTTGAGGGCGAAGGCGGGCCCGGCCCCGGCCACGGCCACGAGGCCTCCGGCGAGGGGAGCCAGGGCGATCTGGGAGACCACCGCCGCTGACCACAGCGCCGAGTTGGCCCCCACCACATCGTCCCGGTCGACCAGGGCGGGGACCACGCTCGACGCTGCCGGGTTGAAGAAGGTGGTCAGCGTCGACAACCCGAAGGCGGCGGCGTAGACCACGGCCAGCTCGTCACCGAAGACGGCCAGGGCCAGGGCGATGGCCGCCCGCCCCACGTCGGCCACCACCATGACCCGGACCCGGGGAAAGCGGTCGACCACCGCGCCGGCGACGAGGCCGAAGAGGAGCACCGGCACCACCTCCAGGGCGACGGTGATGGCCACCGAGAGGCCCGACCCGGTGAGGCGGAAGACCAGGACGACCAGCGCCACGGCGCTGAAGGTGTCCCCCCACCGGCTGATGGTCTGCGACCAGAACAGGCGCCGGAACCGGGGCTGGGCCAGGGCTCGACGCAAGGGAGAGGCCACGCCCGCCAGTGTGGCGGCTCAGGCACCGGCCCCAAAGGCGAACTGATGGTCGGATCAGCGCAGGAGCGGCGCGTTGCGACCATCAGAACGGGCTGTCGAGTTCTAGGGTCGGCCGCCGGGGGGACGAACGCGGGCGGGGTGGCCCTGGGAGGCGTGGTGGTCGGCTCCGTCCTGGCCGTCGATCTCCTCGGGCCGGCGCCCGGCACGTGTCCGGATGGATCCGCCAGCGTGGAAGAGGTACCGCCTGACTCGGAGCCCGGCCGGATCTGGAACGTCCCCTGCACCGGGAGCGACGGAGAAGGGCGTTACCTACCTCCTCAGGACGCCCGGGGCATCACGGCCTCCTACACCTGGGACGACTTCGGGGTGACGGGCGACGTGCGCCGGGCGGCGCTGGGGCAGCCGTTGGCCTTCGCCGCTGCGCCCGGGGCGATCACCTTCCAACGGGTCGACCTGCCGGTCGGTGGTCTCCAAGGGGCGCAGTTGGCGCTGCACGGCGACGACGAGGGTTTCCTCTTGGTGGTCCCGGGCAGCACGGCGACCGGTGTCAGTCCCGAGGCAACGGTGCTGACGTCTGGCGATGGGCGCTCCTGGAGCGAGCCGAGCGCCCTGCCCGGCAACCTGTCGTGGGTTCAGGCCGCTGGCCGGGTGGGCGGCACCTTCGTCCTCCTTGGCTCGACCGGGGACGGCGAGTCTGCCGTGGTGATCAATAGTGCCGGCGGCTGGAGCACGGTCCCGCTGTCCGACCTCCTCGGCCTCGACGGTCCGGGCCCTCAGGTCATGAGGGCCACCGTCGGTCCTGATGGTGTCGTCGCCACCCTCCCCTGACCCCGGGAGAGGGGGGTCAGCCGGGGTGGGGGATGGCGGCGATGCGGCGGTGGCCTCGGGTGTGGGTGGAAGCGAAGACGACGGCGAAGAGGGCGGCGCCGACGAGCACGATGGTCGGCCCCGACTGCACGTCGAGGTGGTAGCTGAGGTTCATGCCCACGAACCCCGACACGGCTCCGATGGCGGTGGCCAGCACCAGCATGCGGGCGAAGGAGTTGGTGAGCATGCGGGCCACGGTGGCAGGGATGACCAGGGTGGCGGCGATGAGGGTAACGCCCAGCACCTGCATGGTGGCGAGGATCGACGCAGCCAGCACGAGCATGAGCAGGGCGTCGATGCGCGCCGTGGAGACGCCCGACACGTCGGCCACCTCGGGGTCGAAGGTGGTGAACAGCAGGGCGCGGTAGCGGGCGAACACCACTCCGGTTGCGAACACGAGCACCCCAGCCACGACCCACACGTCGCTGGAGGCGACCCCGAGGATGCTGCCGAACAGAGCGGCGTCGAAGCTGCCGCTCCCGGCTCCGCCGAAGGTGGCGAAGAGGGCCAGGCCCAGGGCGAAGCTGGCAGTGGTGATGACCCCGATGGCGGCGTCGGCCCCGATCACCCGCCGGCGGGTCACCCCGTTGATCATCAGCGCCGACGCCACTCCCCACGCCCCGGCGCCGAGGAAGACGTTCACCCCGAGCAGGGCGCTGGCGGCGAAGCCGCCGAAGATGGCGTGGGAGAGCCCGTGGCCGATGTAGCTCATCCCCTTGAGGACCACGTAGACGCCCACCAGGCCGCACAGGGCACCGGCGAGGGTGGCCACGGCCAGGCCGTTGCGGAAGAACTCGAACTCGAACGGCGCAAGGAGCGTCTCCATCTATCCCTCCGCCGTGCGCCGGATGGGGATCACCTCGGCGCCCTGGTAGCGGTCGACCACCACCGGCATGCCTCCGTGCTCGAGCACCTCCATCTTGGCCCCGTAGGTTCGCTCCAGCACCTCGGCGGTGAGCACGTGGCGGGGAGCGCCGGCACCGATCACCTCCCGGTTGAGGCAGACCAGATGCGGCAGGTGGGCGGCAATGCCGTTGAGGTCGTGCGTGCTGAGCACGATCGAAAGGCCGTCGGCGTTGAGGTCGTCGAGCAGGTGGAGCACCTCGTGGCGGGTCTTGACGTCGACGCCGGACGTGGGCTCGTCCATGAGCAGGAGCTGAGGTCGTCGCAGTAGGGCCCGGGCGATGAACATCCGCTGTTGCTGGCCGCCGGAGAGCTCGCGAATGTGACGGGTGCCCAGCCCGTCGATGCCTAGGCGCTCGAGCACTTCGGCCACCTCGGCCCTCTCGGCCCGGCTCGGCCAGGGCAGGCGCCGCCCAACACTGCGCCCCATGAGCACGCACTCGGTCACGGTGACAGGAAAACTCCAGTCGACCGTCTCCACCTGAGGCACGTAGGCGGTGGTCAACCCGTCCCGGCGCCACACCGAGCCGGCGACGGGACGCACCGAGCCCATCACCGCCCGCAGCAGGGTCGTCTTGCCCGACCCCGACGGACCCACCACGCCGCTGAACTGGCCCGGCGCCACCGTGAGGTCGACGTTGATCAGCACCGGATCGGTGCCGTAGGCGCAGGTCACCTTGTCCAGCCGCACCAAGTCGCCGCTGCCGCTTGCCGCACCCACGGCTACTGCGGGTACTCGGCCAGGTCGGGGGCGACGTTGCGTACGTCGAGCGCCTCCAGCGCGGTGGGGTCGCCTCCCAATGCGTCGGTCATGGTTACGAAGTTGGCGCGCATGAGCCCGAACCAGGAGTGCTCGGAATCGCCGGGTTCGCCGGGGAGGTCGTCGTCGCGCAGCACGTCGACGTAACGGGTACCAGCCTCCCGACCGATCTGCTCCAGCACCGGGCTGGGAAAGACCTCGGAGCCGAAGATGGCGGGAACCCCCTCGACCTCGACCTGGCCGATCAGGTCGGCCACCTCCCTCGGGGTCGGATCCTCGAAGTCCGAGACCTGGATGGCGCCCACGATCTCCCAGTCGTAGTCCTGGGCGAAGTAGGCGTACGCATCGTGATAGGTCAACAGCTTGCGCTGGCCCTCGGGGATGGTGGCGAATGCCTCGCGCATGGCGGCATCGAGCTCGTCCACCACCCCTTCGAACTTCTCGAGGTTGGTGACGTAGTACTCGGCGTTGTCGGGGTCACGATCGGCCAGGTCGCCGGCCACCACCTCGGCGTAGCGCAGGGCATACGGCGGGTCCGTCCACAGGTGGGGGTTGGGCTTGCCCTCTTCCTCGGGGAAGGAGAAGTCGTAGAGGTAGTCCTCCTCGGGGAGCGAGAGGGTGCCCAGCTCGATGATCTCCGCTCCGTCCTTGAGGTTGGCTTCGGCCAGGTCTTTGGTGGGTTCCTCGAGCACCAGGCCGTTGAGGTAGACGACGTCGACGGTCGAGAGCAGTTCGGCCACGCTGGGGCGGGGCTCGAAGGTGTGAGAGTTGGTGCCCTCCGGGACGATGCCGGTGATGTCGGCTCGATCACCGGCGATGGTGGCCACAATGCTGGTGATGGGCGCCACCGTGGTGGCGATGGCCAGCCGGTCTCCGCCGTCGGCCACTTCCTCGCCGGTGCCTCCGCAGGCGGTGGCGAGGAGGCCGAGCGAGACCAGGGCGGCCAACGGTCGCAACGTCCTCACGAGATCGACCCTAATACTGCCAGGAAGCTTCTGCAACCAGCTCGCAGTAAGCTCACCGCTAGAGCGATGAGCAGGCTGGGTAGCGTCTGGGCCAGGAGTGCCGTTGTCGCAACCGCTGGAGGTTCATCGTGCTGGAGCTCTCCGACTTGACCCAGCGCTACGGCAACGTTCTCGCCCTCGACGGCGTCAGCTTCTCGGTCGAACGAGGCCGTATCTGTGGCTTCCTCGGGCCGAACGGGGCGGGCAAGACGACAGCCATGCGGGCGGTCATGGGCATCCTCGAGCCCGACGCCGGCACGGTGCGCTGGGAGGGCCGGCCGATCAACGACGACGTGCGCCGACGCTTCGGTTACATGCCCGAGGAACGAGGGCTGTACAAGACCATGGGCGTTCGCGAGCACCTGGTGTACCTGGCCCGGCTCCACGGCCAGTCCCGTGGCGACGCCTTGGTCAGCGCCGACCGCTGGATCGATGCGCTGGGCTTGACCGAGCGAGCCGAGTCCAAGGTGGAGGAGCTGTCGCTCGGCAACCAGCAGCGGGTGCAGCTCGGCGGCGCCCTGGCCCACGACCCTGAGCTGCTGGTGCTCGACGAGCCGTTCTCGGGCCTGGACCCCATCGGGGTGGACGTGATGAGTGAGGTGTTGCGCAAGCAGGCGGCCCAGGGCGTAGCCGTGGTCTTCTCCAGCCACCAGCTCGATCTGGTGGAGGACCTGTGTGACGAGGTGGTGGTCGTCCACCGGGGCGCCAAGGTGCTGGCGGGCGAGGTGGGGGCGCTCAAGCACGAGGGTCGGAGGCGCTTCGCCGTGGGCATCGAAGGCGACGCCTCGCCGGCCCTGGAGGCGGTGGTCGGAGTCACCCTGGTGACCCGCCGCCCCGACGGGGTGGTAGTGGTCGAGCTCGAGGATGACGTTGACCCCCAAGTCGTGCTGGCCGCGGCGAGCACGGCTGGACCCCTCACCCACTTCAGTCGGGAGCTGCCCTTGCTCTCCGAGCTGTTCCGCCGGGCGGTGGCGGCATGAGCGGGCCCATGGCGGGAGCGGCAATTGTCCGTCTGGTAGCAGGGCGTGAGCTACGTGAGCGTTCCCGTCAGAAGTCGTTCAAGCTCTCGACCGCCTTCATCGCCGTCGCCCTGCTGGCGACGGTGATTCTCCCCCAGCTCCTGACCGACGACGAGCCCGACTCCTATGACGTCGGCGTGGTGGGTGCCGTGCCCGAGCTGGTGAGATCGACCATCGACGGCCTGGCGGCGGCGACCGGATCGGAGCTGTCCGTCGTCGAGGTTTCCGACCTCGGCGCGGGAGAGACGCGAGTGGCCGACGGGAGCCTCGACCTCTTGGTCACCGGAGGGGAGGTGGTGGTCGACGAGCAGCCCGAGGTCTCCACCACCCTCGGGCGGGTGTCGGGGCGCCTTGCTCAGGTCTTGAGTTTGAGCGCTGGGTTCACCGAAGCGGGTCTGACTTCCGAGGAGGCGGCCGACGCACTGAGCCGGGGCCCGGCCCCCGTTCGCAGCCTCGCCGCCGCCGATGGCGAGGCCGATGTGGCCAGCGACAGCCCCCAGCCGTTGCTCATCCTCGGGGTGATCCTGTTGTACCTGTCGCTGCTGACCTTCGGCGTGGCAGTCGCCACCGGGGTGGTGGAGGAGAAGACCAGCCGGGTGGTCGAGGTCCTTCTCTCCGCCATCCGTCCGCACCATCTCCTGGCCGGCAAGGTGTTGGGCATCGGGGTCTTGGGCCTGGCCCAGCTGGTGATGGTGGCCACGCCCGCTTTGGTGGTGGCCATTGCCACCGGCACCGAGCTTCCCTCGGGCTCGCTCCAGACGGTGGGCTCGCTCGTGTTGTGGTTCGTGCTCGGCTACGCCCTCTACTCCTGCGCCTACGCCGCCGCCGGCTCGCTGGTGTCGCGGATGGAGGAGGCCAACAACACCAGCTTCCCGGTCACCTTCGCCCTCATCGCCGCTTACGGCGGGGCCATCTTCGTGGGCAACGCTCCCGATTCGGGCGCCGCCCGAGTGCTCGCCTTGTTCCCCCCCACCGCTCCTCTGGCCATGCCCACTCGCGCCGCCCTCGGCGACACGGCGTGGTGGGAGGTCCCCCTGGCAGTGGTGCTCACGCTGGCCGCCACCTACGGGCTGGTACGCCTGGCCGGGCGCATCTACGCCGGGTCGGTGTTGCGCTTCGGCCCCAAGGTGAAGCTCCGCCAAGCCCTGAGATGACTGCCTGACCGGTCCCGGAAAGGTGTTGAGGATCAGCGGCGGGTGGCGGCCACCAGGCGGACGGTGAAGCCGTCGTCGTCGGCGTCGAGGGTGACGCGGTGACAGAACTGATGGGCGATCCATAGCCCGAAGCCGCCTTCGGACGTGCCCTTGTCCGTCGGGACGAGTCCGGCGAAAGGATCTTGAGGACCTGTCCCGCAATCGTGCACGGTCACCACGACGCGGTCGGAGCCGGCCCAGGCCCGCAAGGTGGTGGGGGCGAGGCCATGCAAGACGGCGTTGGTGACGACCTCGCTCACGGCGACGACCAGGTCGTCGACCTCGGCCGCGTCCAACTCTGACGCCTCGCTGAGCTCAGCCACGGCTTTGCGGGCGGCCGACGGGCGAGGCTGAATCAAGACAAGGGTGGGAGGTTCGCTCTCGAGGACCTCCGGAAAGGCCCGGGGCCGACCGGCCATGTGGCGAAAAGGATCTTGGTAGCGATTGCTCTCGACGTAGCGGCCGTCGGTGGTGACGAGGTGCGGGTGGGTCCGCTCCACCTCGTCCACCATCTCCGAGGGGGTGGTCCGGCGATCGTAGAGGCATAAGGCCCAGAGCGGAACCGCCTGGAAGGCATGGTTCATGACGGTCTCGAAGCAGGCCCAGGCATCCCATGGTGCCCCAACTCCGGGACGGGCCAACTCGGCGACCATGCGGATTCCGTTGGCCCCCGCCGCGACGTGGGTGGCGAAAAGCTCCTGGTAGGCCCTGATGGTCGACGCCGGCCGCTCGTAGTCGATGGCGTCGGGGAGGTAGGTGATGTCGGCGCCAGGTAGAGCTGAATGGATCAGGGTGGCGTGGTGGATGCTCAGGGCGACCAGCGTCGGCTCACCGACGGCCACTCCCTCCTCTAGGAAGTCGACCACGACGTTGAGGACGTCCTGATCGGAGCCGTAGAACACGGCATCGTGACGAAAGCCGCTTCTCACGGCCTGCGGACACGCTCCCATGACGGAGCCCTTACCCGTTCGATGGGCCGCATACCACGACCGAGTCGGGCACAAGGGTTGCGTTCGTGCCCTCGACGACGACCCGAGGGTCCGAACGCGCCAGCACCTGGGAGCCGGCGGCATCCTCCAGATCGATCTTGGCTTCGGCTTCACCCAGGTTGGCGGCGATGCGCAGTTGGCCCCGCTCGACGACCAACCAGCCCGCCTGCTCGTCGTAGCGCACCGTCACCCGGTCCTGGCGTCCGTCGCTCAGGCCCGGTGTCGACCGGCGCAGGGCGATCAGCGTGCGGTACCAATCCAGCACCTCGGCATGGGGCGCCTGACCGGCTTCGCCCCAGTCGAGCTTGGAGCATTGGAACGTCGCCTGGTCCTGAGGGTCGGGGACCTGCTCGGGAGTCCACCCGAAGGCGGCAAACTCGGCTCTTCGACCTTGGCGCACCAGCCGCCCCAGCTCAGGGTCTTTGTGACTGGTGAAGTACTGGAAGGGCACAGAGGCCGCCCATTCCTCGCCCTGGAAGATCATGGGTACGAACGGGGCGGTGAGGTACAGCGCGGCACCGACCTTCAACCGCCCCGTCGACAGGCCGGTCGAGATGCGATCGCCTACTGCCCGGTTCCCGACCTGGTCGTGATTCTGCAGGTAGCCGAGAAAGCACCAGCCGGGCAGGCCGGTGGGGGAACGGCCATGGGTCCGCCCGCGGGTGGGAGACCAGCGCTCGGCGTAAACCCACACCTGCTCCAGCGCAGTGGCCAGATCGGCGAGGGCGCCGAAGTCGCCGTAGTAGCCGTCGTCCTCGCCGGTGAGCACCGTGTGCAGCGCGTGATGGAAGTCGTCGCTCCACTGGGCATCGATGCCGTAGCCACCGCAATCGCGGGACCGCACCACCCGGGGGTCGTTGAGGTCCGACTCGGCGATCAGCCACAACGGCCGGCCTTCGGCGGCCGCCAGCTCAGCCACCTCCGTCGCCAACTGTTCGAGCACGTGGATGGCGGAGGTGTCGACGATGGCGTGGACGGCATCGAGGCGGAGCCCGTCGACGTGATAGTCGCGCAGCCAGGCGATGGCGTTGTCGATCACGAAGCGGCGCACCTCGTCGCTGGCGGCCTGGTCGAAGTTGACGGCCTGGCCCCAGGGGGTGGAGTAGAAGGAGGTGAAGTAGGGCCCGAAGCGTTCCAGGTGGTTCCCCTCGGGGCCGAGGTGGTTGTAGACGACGTCGAGGATGACGCCTAAGCCCCGGGCATGGCAGGCATCCACCAGGCGCTTGAGACCTTCGGGCCCTCCGTAGTCATGGTGAGGCGCGTAGAGGGCGACGCCGTCGTAGCCCCAGTTGCGCATCCCCGGGAACTGAGCGACGGGCATGATCTCCACCGCCGTGACGCCGAGGTCGACCAGGTGATCGAGGCGGGCGGCGGCCCCGTCGAAGGTTCCCTCGGGGCTGAAGGTGCCGATGTGGAGCTCATAGAGCACGGCCGAGGGGAGGTGAAAGCCGGACCAGGCGGCATCGGACCAGGCGAAGGCACGGTGGTCGACCAGGCGCGAGGGCCCGTTGACCCCGTGCGGCTGGTGCGGTGAGCGAGGGTCGGGCAGAGGGTCGGAGCCGTTGAGGCGGAAGGCGTAGTCGGTGCCGGGGCCGGCGTCGGCCACCTCCGCCTCGAACCAGCCCCTCCCGACCTCGCGCATCGCCACCCGACGACCCCCGAGGTCGACCTCGACACCGTCGGCCTTGGGGCCCCACACCCGAAACCTCGTCATGGTGTCATCGTCCTTGGTGTATCAGCAGAGCGACGGGGAACTTGCCCAACAATGCCGGCAGCGACACCGCACCACCGTTGAGGGTCTCGCCGGTGAGCTCGTTGTGCCAGCGTCCGAGAGGTAGTTCGACGGCGGTGTCCCCCCATCCACCCCGCTGGTCGAGGCCCACGACCAGGCGGGGCACGACCGTGGCGACGTTGCCACCGCGGCTGAAGGCGACGACGTGGTCGGCGGCCTCCCCGGCTGGCTCGAGCGCCTCGTAGCGGCCGGCCTGGTCCGGCCCGAAGGCGGCGGGGAGGCGGCGACGAACGTCGAGGCCGACACGGGTGACATGGAGCTTGGGCAGGCCATCGTCGGCCCCGGAGTTGATGTCGTCGAGCGTGGCATGATCCAGTTGGGCCAACATCGCAGCCCGCGCCGTGAAGTCCACCGGGCGACGGTTGTCGGGGTCGACGAGGCTCAAGTCCCAGACCTCGCTGCCCTGATACAGGTCCGGGACGCCCGGAGCGGTCAGCTTGAGCAGGTGGGCTCCTAACGCGTTGACCCGTCCCGGGGCGAGCAGGGGAGCGACAAAGGCCTCGAGGCCGGCTACGAACCCGTCATCGGCCAAGATCCCCTCGATGAAGTGGCGCACGGCATCGTCGTAGGCGCGATCCGGGTTGGTCCAGCTGGTGTGGACCTTGGCCTCGCGGGTGGCCTTCTCGGCGTACGCAAGGAGGCGCTCCGCGCTCAGGGGCCACGCCCCCACCAGGGTCTGGTAGAGCAACCACTCGAGGTTGCGGTCGGGCCACACCGTGGCGTCGGCCAGCGTGGTCCGGTGGCGTTCGTTGGTCGAGGCCCAGCGCCTGGCCACCCTGGCGAAGTCTCCGGGAATCTCCGACAGGAGCGAGATGCGGGCCCGGACGTCCTCGCTGCGCTTGGTGTCATGCGTCGAGGAGGCCGACATGGCTGAGGGCCATTCCCGCTGGCGGCTGGCGAGAATCTCATGGAGCTCGTAGGGCTCGACCCCGAAGCGGCTGGGGTCTCCGCCCACCTCGTTCAGCGATATCAGCCGGTTGAAGGAGTAGAAGGCGGTGTCCTCGATGGCCTTGGCCATGACCGGTCCGGTGACCTGCTGGAAGCGCAGCAACAGCGCGGCGGCCGCCGGCCCTTCCATGTCGCCTCGCAGCACTCGGCCGAGCAGTTCGAAAAGCTCGGGGTCGAGGTCGCTTCGGCGGCCGCCGGCGGCCTTGATGGCCGAGGACAAGTGGGCCTCGTCGGCGGCGGATGGCTCTTGGCCGGGACGGACGTAGGTCCGGTAGACGTCGAAGGCGGCGATGGTCTCGGCCAGTACCTCGTGCAGCTCGTGGCGGGTGAAGTCGCGGTAGCGCCGGGACGCCTCGCACACGGCCACGAGGAGGTGGGTCAAGCGGTTGAGGTCGGCGGCCAACACCTCGCCCATCACCAGGTGCTTCTTGGTGTGTGCCACCTCCTCCCAGTCGGTCGACTCCCCGGTGAAGTCGGTGTAGGCGGTGGACAGTGGCGCCTCGCCGGCGGGGTCGACGAAGATGCCCCCGAGGTGGTTGAGCAGGTCGTACCCAGTCGTACCGTCGACCGGCCAGGTGGGAGGCAGGGCCTCGTCGCCCTCGAGGATCTTCTCCACCACCACCCACGTACCGGGCGCGGCGTCGCGCAGGCGGGCGAGGTAGGCCTCGGGGTCGCGTAGACCGTCAGGGTGATCGATACGCAAACCGTCGATCACCCCCTCGGCCACCCAGGCCAGGATCAGGGCGTGGGTGTCGGCAAAGACCTGGGGATCCTCCATGCGCAGGCCGGCCAGGGAGGTGATGTCGAAGAAGCGGCGGTAGTCGAGCTCCCGGCCGCCGGTCCGCCAGTAGGCCAAGCGGTAGTTCTGGCGCTCCAACAAGCTGTCGAACAGGTCGGGGTCAGCATTGAGGTGGGCCACGGCGGCGTCGACGGTGGTGGCTACGTCCGGTCGCTCGGAGCACAGGCGAGCCAGCGCCCGCTTGAGAACCTCCTTGTCGCGGTGGCGGTTGCGGGCGCTGAGCGCATCGGTGGCAGTGGCCGGGGGAAGGGCGTTGAAGGCGGCGGCGAGGAACTCCAGCTCGTCGTCGTCACCCTGGCCGCTGGCGGCCAGATCAGCGGCGGCCAGGGAGAGAGGCAGGCCGAAGGTGGCTGGTGACACCGGGAAGCGGTGCTCGAAGTAGCGAACGGCGAAGGCGCCCCCAGCGCGCTCGAGGACGAGGTCACCCTTCTCCAGCACTCGCCCGTAGTGGTCACCAAGGACGGGGATCAGCACCATGTTGCGCAGCTTGGACTCCGGGCCCTCCCAGTCGACGTCGAAGTGGCCTGCCCAGCGGCTGGATGGTCCGTTCTCCAACACGTCGGTCCACCAGGCGTTGCCGGTGGTGATGGCCATGTGGTTGGGCACGATGTCGAGCACCTGGCCTAGGCCGGCCGCCTTGAAGGCATCGCACATGCGGGCGTGGGCCTTGGCCCCGCCGAGCTCGTCGTTGACTCGCGAGTGGTCGACCACGTCGTAGCCATGCGTGCTCCCTGGGGCAGCCTGGAGGATTGGGGAGGTGTAGACGTGCGTCACCCCGAGCGCCGCCAGGTAGGGGGCGAGTCTGGCGGCGTCATCGAAGCCAAAGGAAGGCTGGAGTTGCAGGCGGTAGGTCGAGAGTGGAGCGGTCACGCGCAGAGCTGTACCCGAAAACGCCGGGCCGAAGGGGCGGCTCAGGCGAGACGGCGGAGCAACACCAGTGAGCGCGACGTCACCGGTACGGCCCCGCCTGCCTTGTACACCGGCGCCTCAGCATCGGCCACCAGCTCGGGAGGCAAGGGGTCGGCGGTGTCGAGGACGACCTCCCAGCGCTCGCCCCACATGCGAGGGAGCTTGAATTTCACCGGTTTGAAGTGGGCGCTGAACAACACGATGAAGCTGTCGTCTAAGACGTGCTCGCCTCGGGCGTCGGGTGAGGCGAGGGCCTGGCCGTTGAGGAACATGCCCAGCGTCGTGGCTGAGCCCTGCCAGTCGTGATCCGACATCTCTTCGCCGTCGGTACGGAACCAGTCGATGTCGACGAGGCCCTTGCCCCTGATGGGCCGCCCCTGGAACCAGCGGCGGCGGCGGAACACCTCGTGGTCCCGGCGAAACCCGATCAACCAGCGGGTGAACTCGAGCAGACCTTCGTCGGCGGCGGCCCAGTCGTACCAGGAAATCTCGTTGTCCTGGCAGTAGCCGTTGTTGTTGCCGCCCTGGGAGCGGCCCAGCTCGTCGCCGCCGAGGAGCATGGGCACGCCTTGGGACAACAAGATGGTGGCCAGGAAGTTGCGCTGCTGGCGGGCTCGCAGCTTGAGCACCACCGGGTCGTCGGTCGGACCCTCCACGCCACAGTTCCACGAGCGGTTGTGACTCTCGCCGTCGCGGTTGCCCTCGCCGTTGGCGTCGTTGTGCTTGTCGTTGTAGGAGACGAGGTCGGCCAGAGGAAAGCCGTCGTGGGCGGTGACAAAGTTGATGCTGGCCTTGGGACGTCGTCCGTTGGACTCGTACAGGTCGGGACTGCCGGTGAGGCGGTAGGCCACCTCCCCAAGGCTCTCGTGCTGGCCCCGCCAGAAGTCGCGCACGGTGTCGCGGTACTTGCCGTTCCACTCCGACCAGAGGGGCGGGAAGTTGCCGACCTGGTATCCGCCCTCACCTACATCCCACGGCTCGGCGATGAGCTTGACCTGGCTGACCACCGGGTCCTGCTGGATGAGGTCGAAAAAGGCGGAAAGCTTGTCGACCGAGTGCAGCTCCCGGGCCAAGGTGGCGGCCAGGTCGAAGCGGAAGCCATCGACGTGCATCTCGGTCACCCAGTAGCGCAGGCTGTCCATGAGGAGCTGCAGCACATGCGGATTGCGCATGTTCATGGTGTTGCCGGTACCGGTGTAGTCCATGTAGTGGCGGCGGTCCTCG